>JABWCH010000076.1 GCA_013359215.1 Candidatus Brocadiia bacterium
TAGGGTTAGGTTGTACGCCAGGATATATGAGAGTCCGAAATAATTGGATTACAACCTTTGCAAACTCATGAAAATCCCTTAAAATTCAAGGCATACAAAAAATTGCAAAAGGCTTCAGATCAACTTTGCAAACACGGCCTAGCACAAGTCGTAACTTCTTAATTTCTAAGGAAGACGGATGAGAGAACCTACTTCGAAAACAGTTTCGGATGCTAGGGTAGAAAGACCTTTGATTTCGCTTCTATAGATGAGCAACAAGCCGCTGAGGAAATGCTTTTTTGGGTTGGAAGGCATGGGCAAATCTTTCCAATTGCTAAAAACAAAGGGATTCTTTTGTATTTTTATAACAAAAGAAGGCTTGTCAGGTTTGCTGCAACATACCTTGCCAGCCTTTCTGAAATAGTAGTACTTCTCTGGTTCTTGTCCTTCAAATTCTTCTAGTTCTTTCTGGTATATTGCTAAAATTTGCTTGTGCATGGCAACGACACCTGATGCACTGTATGCTGCTTTTTCATTGTCATTGTCAAAGCTTTTTTCCTGTCCAGGCGTTACATATAGAGAAAAAAAAGGCACATTTTGAAAGAATTTTTTAGCAAATTCAGGATTTGATTTTTCCAATAGCAAGGATGGATAAGGATTCCTTTCACTAAAGGATTGGCTTGCTTTGTCTATGACTCCGAATTTTATAGCCAGGTTTTTTCCATGGCTCGCAAACTGGGCAATCTTTGTGCCATGGGAGAGTTTGTCCAGAAAGAATTTTTCTAAAACCAAAGACGATGCTTTTGCTGCATCCCAGGAAGAGGGAAAATCAAACAATTTCAGATAGAGTTTATACTGATCGTTATTCTCTCTGTCAGGCAAAGTAAAACCCAATCCCTTGATTCCTGATAGTGGAATATTGTCTATATCAGGAGCATAGTCATTAGACAAACCGAGAGATTTCATGGATTCTACATTTTCTCCTAAGACAGGGTTGTTTCCATCAGGGACATAAGCAAATTGGAAACGCATGATCTGATCTATTTCCCAATCGCTTGCAAAAGTAAAAGAAAGCAGTGCAATGAATAAAAAAGAAAATAAAATGGAATTTTTCATAGTCTTCTCCCAAAAAAATGATAACTACAAAACAACACATATTTTTTTTATGAAACGCAAGTCATTTTTTTTGAAAATAGCTTTGCAGTCTTGCCAAACCTTCTTCTATGCTAACAACAGGAGCATAATCTAAATCTTGTTTTGCTGCCTGGATGTTGAACCAATGCGGGGCAGAAAGTTGGTGCGCTAAAAAGCGGGTCATGGGTGGTTCTTCTGAAATACAAAGTATAGAATAAAAAAATTCGCACAGGCTTCCTGCTACAAGAGCAGCAAAGGGAGAAATATGCTTTTCCACAGGAGCAAGGCCAGCAGACTGGACGATTTTATTGATAAGCTCTTTGGCTGGAATTGGCTGGTCCTGAGATAAAAAATAGACTTTTCCCGCAGGCGGCTTGCCATAGATTAGGCGATCTAAAGCCAGAATATGGGCATGAGCTGCATTATCAATGTAAATCGAGTCAATCAAATTAGAACCCTTTCCTACTATTCTAAGCCTGCCTTGTTTTGCTTTGGCAATAATACGAGGAACAAGATGGTTGTCTTTTGGCCCCCAAATCAGGTGAGGACGAAGAGCGCATGTGGCAAGGTTGGGGCTATTGGCCTGGAGTACAAGCTTTTCAGCCTGTGCTTTTGTGGCAGAATAGTGTGAAGCATATTTTCTGGGATAAGGAATGGATTCATCAGCCCCTTCCACACCTTCCGAACTATAAGCAACAGAAGGAGAACTTGTGTATACAAGCTTGCTTACTCCCAGAGATTGGCAATCGTCCAAAATATTTTGAGTTCCCTGTACATTGCTTTGAAAATATTCCTCATACTTACCCCATATTCCTGCTTTAGCAGCCGTATGGATTACTGCATTGCATCCTTCGACTGCTTTTTTGACCAGAGATGGGTTAGATATATCCCCTCGGAAAACTTTCACCCCTGTTTTTTCTATTTCAGGGTATTCTTTGCGATACAAAACGTGGACACTATCGCCTCGCTCTATAAGCATACGGACAATGGCAGAGCCGAGGAAACCGCCTCCACCAGTAACAAGTATTGTTTTCATAATTTTTTTTATCAAAGAAATATTTTTTTCTCACTCTGGCATTTTATCGAAAAGTTATGTATCTTTTAAAATTGAAAAAACGCCAGAGAAAATCAGAAAGTATAACGACTTGTGATATACCAGGCCAATGTTTTTTGATTCCTTACAGAAGGCTTACACGAAGCGGTTGCTTTCATGTAACATTGTTAAATTAAACATTTGCCTAGAAAACGTCAAGAAGCAGGAATAAAATTCTTGCATTCTTTTTTGTTCTATGATAGATTACAGAAATACAAGACAAACTAACCCTGATTGCTAGTTGACCAGGGATGATACTTAAGACACCGATATTTGAAAGGATTTTACATGGATAAAATTGAAGAGACAACAGAAAAAAAAGAAATTGTAGAAAAAAAAGAAAAGCCTTGCTGCTCTTCTAAGGTTTCTATTTTTGTATGGTTTCCCTTTATCCTTATCTTTTTAGTCACTTTTTCTCTTCTTTTGTTGAGCTTTTTAGATACTACCGATCTCCCTAGCCTGGGGCCTATTCCTCTAAGCAAAATACAGAAATTTAGCGAAAATGCACAAATTATTTTGCTTTCTGTCCTATTAGGGATTAGCTTGCTGATTCCCTTTTGGGCTTATTCTAGCAAACGAAGTGAGCATCAGAACGAACCTTTGGGTTTACCTCATGGAAGCATAAGGGCTATTTTGGTTTTGATTGCATCCATTGCCTATATTATTTTGACAGTTAAGGGAAATGCTCTGGAAGATGCCAGAAACATCTTTATTTTAGTTGTTATACTGTACTATTTTTCTCGATTGAATGAAAGTAAAAAATAGTGATTTGTAAATTTTGTCTGCACCAGTTTCATGAGACATTTTAGGTATAATGTGATGATGCAAAAATCTTATTATCAGGTTATAGAAGAAATTCAAAAACAGTATTCTGGTTTTCAAGCACTTGTTTTGTGCGATAGAGAGAGTAATATCCTTGCCTCTGCTGGCTGCGAAAGCTATGATAAAGAAACAATAGCCACCATAGTTTCTTCCACTATTCTCATGATAGAAAATCATTTGGAAGATTTGGGCGAAAAAGATTGGCAGCAGGTTATTATCAATGGGAAAGACAATATAGTAGTTTTGCGTTTAATCTCTCAAAACAAGGTGATCCTGGTGCTGGCAAATCATGATAAAAAAATAGAAACACTATCGCAAGAGGTACAAAAAATCGCCAGCATGTTAGAAGGGGGTTAACGATTGTTTCAAAAAAAAGAAAAAAAACACATCCTTCTGGTGGACAATTTTGATCAGGTCAGAGAAGTCACAAAATCTATCTTAGAAGGCGCAGGATATACTACAGTCGCGGTTTCCAACATAGGCGATGCTCTGAAAGCTTTAGGTAAAAAAATTCCTGATTTGATTATTTCAGAAATCGAATTGCCTGGAATTGGTGGTGTTGGCTTCTATAACCGTCTGAAAAAAAATGATGGATGCCAGGGCATCCCCTTTATTTTTTTGACAAACTATGATGCAAAAAAAATACAACCTAAAATCCAAAAATACCAGGACATTGTTATTGCAAAATCCTCTCCCTGGCGAGAAATTTTATCTAAACTAGAAAATTTTATCCAGGCACGCCAAGATACGCCTAAAGCATCTGGGGCTAAGGGAACAAAGACTTCTCAGCTCCCCATTGCAAAAAAAGAAGAAGACACTAAAAAAGATTTGAAAAAGAAAAGCGTGTCTAAACCTTTGGACAAAGGTGTTGCACAACCACGTCAGCCAAAGGAAATAGACATTCAGCCATCATCAGAAAGTACGAAAGGCAAAAAGAAAAAGAAAAGACCTAATGTTCAAAATCAGGTTTCTCCTGGTCTTTCTACCCAGCATTTTAGCATACCATCTTCTTTTTTTGACGCTAAAAAAATAGGAAACCTTTTTTCTACTTTGTTTTATGCTTGCAAGAAAGGGAATTGGGAAGAGCTAAAAAAGTATGAGTTTAGTCCTCTGGTTGTCTCAACAGAAGAGATACGAGCGAAGCTCAAAGAAAAAAGCTCTTATCTTGCTAAAAAAGAAGAGTCTTTATTTCAAGAAATGGAAATCGAAGAAGCTTCCGAGTATCTTTTAAAAGAAACAGGAAATAGAAAAGCTCAATATTTGATTGAAGATGAAGATATTTTAGTAGAACTGTCCGATGATCTTAATGACATTGATTTGTCTCAGGACGAAATGGTGGCTAAAAAAGAAACAGACAGGATACCATATACTCCGCAAGCACAAGCAGCTCAAGAAGAATTGCTATTGGACAATTCTGCGGATTCAGAGGCAGAAGAAAATCCCTATTCTATCAATAAAGACCAGGAAGAAACCAGCCGAATATTGATAGACTCTGCCCAAAGAGAAGCGATGCTCAGACAGCAGCCAATTTCTACTGAAAAAATTACCCAAAAAGATACAGAAGAAACACCAGAAGAGCTTGCTAAAAGGGCACAAGAAGAAACAGATAAAATGCCTTCTGTTACAATGCAAGAGTTTGGTTTGCAGACAGAATCAATAAAAGCTAAAGAAACTGGGATTTTTCTTGCAGAAGATCAAAAAATACCAAATATAACAGAGGAAAAAATAGAGGAAATCGCCCACAATCTTTTTTCTATGGCAGGGCTATGCCTTCAGATGTTTTCTTTAGAATTTGCGGTAGAAAGTTTATGTCTGGAAACCAAAGGGAAAAATATAGAATTCTTTCCTAAAGAAGAAACCTATTTTTATAAAATTTTCCCTAACATGGACAAACCCGAATCAAAATAGAAAAAACACGAATGGACAAAGAAGAACCACGGATAGAGATAGATAAACACGGATTTAAAAGTTTCAAATTATCTGTGTTCATCCCTGTCTATCCGTGGTTCAAATCTCATGGATGCTTTCTTTCCTAAGAGAACAAAAATGAATATAGCATGGAAAGTTTTGGAGCTTGTAAGAAAAGAAATTTCGCCTCCTAGTTTTCTCAAAGAACCCAAGAATTTTGCCTTATCTTTAGATAAAATCCAAAAGTTATGCTTTCAGAATGGGCTAAACTTGACTGAAAGCGAACTGTATACGATTTTAGACCAGGATTTAAGTGATTATTTGTGGACAGAAATTTGTGCAGCAAAGCTATATGTTACAGGCATAAAATGCTGCAACCAGCCTTATTTTGTGCAGTGATTCTACATTTTCGCTTGGTCTTTTATTAACCAAAAATGTTAGAATAGGTCTATGTAAAAATAGTTTTAAGGGAAGTAGAAAGTATGAAAAAGTTTGCAATTCTACTATTTGTTATCGTTTTTTGCAGTTTGGCAATACATGCAAATGAAGGTTTAGACAAACAAGCTCGACCTTTCCGCTTTGCTGAATGGGCATGGGAAACATCTTACGATATGTTTGAAAAACACCCTATTACAGCCTATAGCTATTGGCGGCCTGTATTAAACCCTATAACTGTTGATTTAGAAACAGAATACAAAAGATTCCAGGACAATGTGGACGAACTCAGTTTGACAGAAGTGTTGTTCTTCCATCCCTTAGTTTTGAATCTGCCTAATGATGCCACAGTCGCTTTAGGTGCTTATGTTAGAGGCGGCCAGGTATTTCGCGAAGGATGGGAAGATATTCCCAATGTTGTATCAGCAGCCCATATCAATATCAATATGGTTGCTTTTGGATTTTCTATGCTATGGTCTTTCCCTTCTGAAGGTCTTCAAATGCAATTTCTCGTAGGATGTGTATGGACAAGAGCAGAAGTAAAATCCCATACAGCTTCTCCTGAAATAACTCTGCCCAATCCTCCCTTCCCTCCTCCTAACTTTTATCCTTCTGTTGTAGTAAACCAAAAAACTTTACAACAAGAATCAGGATTGGATCTTTCCTATCGTTTTACATGGCATAGCGAAAAGAGAAATTTTCTGCCTGGAATGGATTTCCATGTAAAAAGCTATTTGCCAGTGGGTCATTCAGAAACAACACAAAAGATTAATTTTCCTACGATAGTTCATCCTGTTGCTGGCCCCCTTCTTGGCCCCATCAAACAAGATGTGGATTCTTCCAACAGCAGCTTTGTGAATGCCAGACTCTATGCAAGCCTTTTTGGCTTTTTAGCGGATGCTAAAGCACATCCTTTATATCCCAAATATATCCGCCAAAACTATGTGTCTTTTGATCTGGTTGGAGATGTTAGCCATGTTGCAGCAGAACATGGTCATGCTCTGGCTCTTGGTTTTAGAATCAATCTGGCAGAAACCCTTTTCTTTAGCTACATGCATGGTTGGGAACAGAAAAACGACAGTTCTGATTATGACAGCTTCCGCTTAGAATTTACAGTATCTATTTAGCAGATCGTTTTCCAGATTGCAGGTGTGTGTTCGAAAATCAGAACACATACCTCTTTAGAGAATATGTTTATGACAGACATAAAAGATTTTACAGGAATAGAAGAAGTTCATAGCCTGGTAAAAAAAGCCAAAAACGCCCAGGAAAAGCTTGCTCTTTTTTCTCAAAAGCAAATTGATGCTATTGTCCATGCTATGGAAAAGGCAGGCTTGGAGGCAGCGGAGCATCTTGCTCGTCTGGCTTGTGGAGAAACAGGTATGGGCAGGGTCGAGAGCAAAATTGCAAAGAATAAATTCGCAGTAAAAAATGTATGCGATTCTTTGCGAAATCTCAAGACTTGTGGAGTTTTAAGATACGATGAAAAGCAAAACTGCTATGAAATCGCTGAACCTGTTGGAGTCATTGCTGCCGTAGTACCGACAACCAACCCTACGTCTACTGCGCTATTCAAGGCTTTGATTTCTCTTAAATCAAGGAATAGCATCGTTTTTGCGCCTCATCCAAAAGCAATACGTTGCACATCGGAAGCTGCCAAAATCATGAAGGATGCTGCCATAAAAGCAGGAGCCCCTGATGGATGTATTGAATGTATCCAAAATGTCAGCCTCACTGTAACCCAAGAGTTGATGAAGCATCCTGATGTTGATTTGATTCTTGCAACAGGCGGGCCAGGGCTTGTAGAAGCAGCCTATAAATCTGGAAAACCTGCATTAGGCGTAGGCCAGGGAAATAGCCCTGCTTATATTGACAGGTCAGCGAATGTTGCTCATGCCGTGCGGTGTCTCGTAGAAAGCCAGACTTTTGACTTTGGCACAATCTGTTCTTCCGAACAGTCTGTTATAGTGGATTTGCCAGCAAAAGACAAGGTACTCCAGGAATTCCAAAGGCTCAAAGCCTATCTGCTATCTCCACAAGAGGTTGAAAAAGTTTCTCATGTAGTCATTCAGAACAACCGAATGAATGCCGATATTGTAGGACAGCCTGCCTACCAGATTGCCAGAAAAGCTGGTTTGGAAATTCCTATAGATACAAGCGTCTTACTCGCTCCTTTGAAAGGAGTTGGAGAAGACTATCCCCTTTCCAAGGAAAAACTTTGCCCTGTTCTGGCATTTTATGAAGCAAAAGGATGGGAAGAAGCTTGCAAAATCTGTATGGAATTGCTATCCTTTGAAGGTATGGGACATACTTTGGTTGTACACGCTACAAACCCAGAAGTCATCATGGAATTTGGATTGCAAAAAAATGTTTCCCGCATTATAGTGAACGCTCCTAGCGCACAAGGAGGCGTAGGTCTGGCTACAGGCCTTGTTCCTTCTATGACACTAGGGTGTGGAACTTTTGGTAAAAATATCACAACAGATAATATTTCTGCTCATCATCTATTCAATGTCAAACGAGTAGCAGCGATAAGCAAAGATTTTCCTTTATGGGGAAAAGACCGAACCATGAATCCAGCTATGTCAAAGCTGGAAATCTCGGAAGAAAATTTGCCTTCTGTAAAGCAAAATAAAGAAGAGGCAAAGATTCATCCTTTCCAGCAAACAGAGAATCCCCAGGTAAAAAAAGCACAAGAGGAAACAAAAGGCTCGAATGTATGGGCAGTGAATAGCTATCATGTTCCTTCTTTTAAAGAAAAAATTCGTCAAATACGATGGCCGTAAAGCATCTGAATTGTACAATATAGAAACTAAAAAGCTATAAACTAAGAAGTTAGATGTTTTTCGAAAAAACAAAGATTTTTATCACGAATAAGACAAATGGTCGAATGGCACGAATAGTTTTTATAAAAATTTCATTCGCGTAATTTGTATATTCGTCTCATTCGTGATTTATACCTTTTTGGTTTTGGCTTGTCAGAGATAAATGTAAAGCGTACAATTTTTGATTCAAAATAAGGAGTTTTTTAATGAGTAAAATTGCTTTAGGAATGATCGAAACTAGAGGACTTGTAGGATGTGTTGAAGCAGCAGATGCCATGGTAAAAGCTGCAAAAGTCACCTTGCTTGGTATGGAAAAAATCGGTGGTGGTTATGTCACTGTTATGGTACGAGGCGAAGTTGGTGCTGTCAAAGCCGCTACAGACGCAGGTGCTACTGCTGCCAAAAGAGTAGGCGAACTAGTTTCCGTCCATGTCATTCCAAGACCTCATAGCGAAGTGGAACAAATTTTGCCCAAAAATGCAAATTGGACAAGAGAAGCTTCAGAATAGTCTAAAAGGAAAACCACAGATTTTATAGATAAAACCCCTGTAAGAGAGTACGTGAGCGTGACCGTGGCAGTAGACACGTAGACGTGGCTATAGACGAGAGTGATATGAATTTGGCATCGTTCACGTCTACATTGTGCATGCTAACTTCTCAATGCAACTTTTTACCCTGAAAGGGTTTTATATACTAGTCCATGGCAACGCCCTGGATAAATTTTTTTAAATCTTTTCATTTCTTTTAATCCTTTTTCTACCCTGCATGCCAGGGTATTTCATAAAATTATGAATATACAGCTAAGAACCTATATTTTTTTAGACGATTACCAGCCACAGCTTGCTTCCTATACTGCTGCAACAGTAGGTGGATATCTTCCTGTACCCCATGAAGCATCGCTTTGGATAGAAGTCGCTCCTGGTATGGCGATCAATAGAATTACAGATATTGCACAAAAAAGCACAAATGTAAGGCCCGCGCTCCAGGTTGTAGAGCGTGCTTTTGGTGTTCTGGAAGTTCATGGCGCAAAGCAAGACGAAGTTCAGGAAGCAGGAGAGCAAGTCCTGAGATTCATTGAAAAAAAAGAAGAAGACAGGGTAATGCCTAAAGTCGTTTCTTCGGAAATCATTACAGGCATTGATCCTTATCAGTGCATGATAATCAACCGCTTTAGAAAAGGAAGCCTTCTGATTCCAGGGCAGACTCTTTTTATCCTGGAAGTACAACCTGCTGTTTACTCTATATACGCAGCAAACGAAGCAGAAAAAGCATCGCCTATCTCTTTGATAGAAATCCAGCCTATTGGTGCTTTTGGGCGGCTATACTTAGGCGGCACAGAGAGTGCCATCCATGAAGCATCCAAGGCTGCGTTAGCAGCTTTGAGTTCTATCAAGGGAGTTCCCAATACAAGTGTAGAGAGAAGCTAAGAAACGAGAATTAAATAAGTTCTCCATTTACTTCCGCGGGCTCAAGCAGATGCTATTAAAATAGCACTGCTTAGCCTGCACAAGCTGCTTACGCTAAGATCAAATTTTGTTATAGACGATATCTATTATAAAATAAGCTTTATAGAGTATAAAATATCATAACTATTTTTTTATATTCGGTTAAAAATGGGGAACTTATTTAATTCTCATCGCTAAGGAAACTACCATGAACCATCCTTGTGTAGGATTTTTAGAACTAAATACGATTGCAAAAGGCATTCTCGTTGTAGATGCTTTGTTAAAAAAAGCTACAATAAATGTACACTTCTCTTATCCTGTAAGCTCTGGTAAATACATCATCGCTTTTGGAGGAGAAGTGGAAGAGGTAAAGAGTGCTTTTTCTGTTGGAAAAGAAATTGCTGGAAATGCTTTGATAGATAGCTTTTTATTGACCAATATCCATCCGCAAATTTTCCCATGCTTAAAAGAAAAAATAGAATCTCAAGAATTCGAAGCTTTAGGCATCTTAGAAACACATACTTGTGCCTCTTGCATTGTTGCCCTCGACTGTGCTTTAAAAACAAGCAAGGTAAGAGCAATCAAACTCGAACTCGCAAAGGGTATTGGTGGGAAAGCCTATTTTGTGATAGAGGGAGAAGTAGGAGAAATTGAAAGTGCTATGCTATCGGCCAGCAGAGTCATCTCCAAACAAAATATCATAGAAAAAATCGTCATACCTCAGGCAGCCCATTCTCTCAAGAAAATTTTTGAGTAGACCAACTCAGGAATCCAATAATAGTTCGGCAAAAAGATTTTTATTTGGGGCAAATTTTTATTTTCCCCAAATTCTCTTTAAAAACTTATGAATATACCAAAACAAGTTTGGATTATTTCTTGTTTTTTCTGTTGCTTTAGCCTTTTTTTGTATTTTCTTGTTTTTCCTAATGAAAAAAATACACCATATCAGAACCAAGATTCTTTAGAAAAATCGCAGGAAATCCAGCCCATCCAAGCAGAAGAAAATTTTTCCCAGAATGTACCCAATAACCTTCAGGAAAATTCTGCATATCTTAAATGGTTGTCTCTTGGCAAAAAAGCACAATCTCAAGGAAAATGGGCAGAGGCAATTCGCTCCTACCATATTGCTCTTAGCTACCAAAAAAATCCTGCATTAGAAAAACATTTAGAAAATTTACAAAAGACACTAGAAGAGGAAAGAAAAAAGAAACTAGATTATTTAGAAAAAGCTAAATTCTATGAAGAAACAGAAAACTACAACCAGGCTTTATCTGCCTATCAGACAATCTACGATCAAAAGCCATCCAAGGAAATACAAACAAAAATAGAATTTTGCCGTCAAATACTTTTGGCAGAAGAAAAAGCCGATTTTAGCTTAGAAAAAATAGAAAAATTTTTACTTTTGGGCGAATACCAAAAGGCTATGGATTCTTATCAAGAGCTATTGCTCGAATGTTCTGTTTGGGCTGCTTATAGCCAAAAATTCCAGGCAAAATTAACAGATGCCAAAGAATCTCTATTGCAATTAGAAAAATCAGCCTCTCTTATCTTTTTGTGGCTAAAGGAAAAAAGGTCTTCCAAAGCCCTTCTATTTTTGAAAGCGCAAAAAGTTTGCTTCTCCCAAGCAAAGCTTTTAGAATGCTGCCAGAACCATCTCTATCAAGATATGGTTAAAATACCTTCTGGGACTTTTTGGATGGGAGGGGAAGCAGAAGAGGACGAATATCCTTTACACCAAGTCGATTTATCAGAGTATTATATAGATCGCTTTGAAGTTACAAATCTTATGTACTCTTATTTTATCAACAGCACAGGATACGAAAAACCTGAAAAATGGACTTCTTCTCTTTTGCCAGAAGAAGAACAGCTTCCTGTTGAAGGAATTTCCTGGGACGATGCCAGTTCCTATAGCGAATGGGCTGGAAAGCGTTTGCCATCCGAGGCAGAATGGGAAAAAGCCGCAAGAGGCAAGAATAAATCCCTATATCCTTGGGGGAATGATTTTCAAGCTGTTTATTGCAATTCCCTAGAAAGTGGTATCCGAAAGACAACTCCTGTGGGAAGCTTTCCTAAAGGCACTTCGCCTTATGGTTGTCATGATATGTCAGGAAATGTTTTAGAATGGACATCCGACCCCTATAGTCGATATCCTGGCGGAAAAGCACCCTTATTCCAAAGGCAGGGGTATCGTGTTGCACGCGGTGGATCATGGTATTACAAACAAGATGCCATACGCTGTAGCAACCGATATCCTTTACTCAGCACTGTTCGTCTTGATGCAGTAGGATTTAGATGTGCTTTTAGTGAAAACAACGCTAAATAGCAGCAAGCATAAAAATTAGATTGAGGAGAAAATTCATGAATTTCATACAGTATCTATCGGAAAAAAGCATTGATTTGAATATGGATTTTTCAGAATACGTACTAGAAGTACCAGAAGAGGAAGAGCCTGAAGTAGCAAAAAATCTGTCGAGAAGAGAAACCAAGAGAATTAAGGCAAAAGAAGAAAAACCAAAAGTCAGTGTTAATGAAAAAGAAAACAAGCGAATCCTGATAGAAGGCGTTTTGCAAAAAACAGCAGATCTTTTGTATGCTTCTGAGAAGATTACCTCCTGTGCAAAGCTTTCCAATTTGTTAGTATTGAATCATGGAAAAGCCTCTTCTGCCATCGGAAATGGAATCGCCATACCCCATGTTCGCTCTTTGCAATCCAAAGATCTTGTCATGTCATTCGGCATTTGCCGTGATGGTATTGACTTTGATGCCCCTGACCAAGAGAAAGTATATATTTTTATCGGAATGACAGCACCTAATTATAACGATGCTTTATATTTAAAAATATATAAATCTATTGCTGGTGCTCTATTGCAGACCGATGTCAAAGAGCAATGGATGGCAGCAGAAGAAAAAGGGGAAATCATCCGTATTTTTAATAAATACCTCATTTAATGGAAAAATCCTTTATGGATAAAAAAGCAAACTACCAATCCTTACTGTCTACCCAGGTGCTTCCTCTAGGCCAACTTTTGGATTTAGCTAAAGCCTATCAAGGGAAGAAAGTGGTATGCAAAGGATGTCAGAAAAGCTTTATCCTTCCCCCTGGCATGAAAAAAGGACACGTAAAATGCCAGACATGCGGTGCTTTATACCAGGTGGGTGTGCCATCCCAATATGTTCTGATTCATTGTATTTGTGGCAAATTGCTTACAGCGCAAAAAAAAGAGGAAGGGAAAAAAGGGCGTTGTCCTGGCTGTGGGAAAAGTCTGCAAGTACCATTGAATATATCCAAAGAGGAAAAAAGAATCGTTAAGGTAGGCATTCCAGACAATATGGTAAGAATAGCCTGTCCTTGCGGAAAGATATTGACAACACCGAAAGAATACCTGGGAAGAAAAGGAAGATGTCCTGGATGCTCTAGAATCTTATCTATTATAGAGAATCCGCAAACTATGGCAGAGCCAAAGGGACTCCAAGAACAAGAAAAAAAGGAAAATTCTCTGCTCAACCAAGAAACAAAAACCCAACCCGCTCTGGTTGCAAGCACGCATCCCGTCCAGCCCATGAAAGAAGAGCTAAATTTCGCTGGCCCAATCCATTTCAAATGTGTATGCGGTCAGCCTCATCTTGTTGAATCATATCGTGTCAAAGAAAAGATGATTTGCTTTCGCTGCAATAGAGAAATCGTGGTTCCCTCGCCTTCAGGGCAAGTTTCTTCAGCAACAGAGCAGCAACCTTTGACTCATGCTATAGAAGTATGGCATATCCAAACACCCTATCCAGAAGAAAACTTTTTTGCCTACCTTGACCTAAAGCCCGATGCCTCTTTCCAAGAGATCAAGGAAGCATGCCATAAAATCCAATCTCAGTCCAAGAGACACGATGAAAAATTTCAAAAAGCGCAGATGATGAAAGACACACTAAGCCATCCTGAAAAGCGATTGCGCTATGAAATCTTCCAAGAAGAACTCGTTTTATGCTGGAAAGGTCTTGCTCCCAGGAAATCCCTTAAAATCCACGACATTGCAATCCAACAACACAAGCAAGCCATTGGTTGGGAATCCCAAAAAAGAAACTACGCAAAAGCAGACCCATTATGGCAAAAGGCGATGCAAAATTTTTTGGTTCTCCAAAAAGATGATTCTTTTTGGGAAGGTGCTAAAAAAAGAGGAAGAATGCTTTTTGAAAAAAAATTCCAGGATACTACCATTGACAATCTCAGAGAGAGCATCCTTAAAGATACACTGATTTCAGTCAGCACACAATTTTATGAAAGATATAGTGCGGAAAAAAATTCCATAAGGGCCCATTGCCATAAAAAATTTTTGCTTCCTGTGATACAGTATCTTTCCTTAAATAAAGCACAAGACAATTCTATACGAAGCATTCTGCTAGAATACTATTACGAAGAGATTGAAATCTTAATACAAGCGTCATCGTATAATCAAGCTTTGGATGTGCTGCTGGAAGCAAAAAATCTTTTTTTATATGAAAAAGAAATAGACCATTGGATAGAGATTTTTTCTCCTCTTTTGCTGCCCTTTCTTTCTCCTGGCAGGAAGGCAAAGCTTGAAGCAGCGAGGTAAGAGAACAGTCGCAATCGAATAATTTCGGAAGTGCAGAATAAACGGAAACGTCATTGGTGTTAACCTAAGAAAATAGTTCATCGCAGAGAGAGAAAAAGACGGATCAAGTTTTTGCCCACGAAAAACACGAAAGGCACGAAAAGGAATGTTCGTGTTTTTCGTGTTTTTCGTGGACAATTCTTTACAATCTTCTCTTCGTGTTCCTCATATTCCCTTAGGTTAACACCAATGACGGAAAAGTAATGAGTGTTAACTTTCCATATAATTCTTTACCCCGTATGGGTTTAACATACCAGCCCAGGGCAATACCCGACAAATACCCTGGGTATTGGAATGAAAAGGATGGACATGAAAATTTCAATTCCCAAAACAGAGATAGATAAAATCATAAAAGAATATGGCTGCACACAAGAAGAAGCTACCCAAGCTTATATTGCCGCACATGATGCAGCTAACTCTACTTTTGAAAAAGAAGTGATGAAAAATTTAGGTAAAAAATATAAAAAGGAAGTCCCTTTTGAAATCAGACTCTATACACCCAAAGAAATCAAAAGCCATTTAGACAAATATGTTATTGGTCAGGAAGAGTATAAAAAAAGGATTAGCATTGCTGCTGCCTACCACTTTGGAATGATAAAATATCTAGGAGAAAACCCAGACCAGACACAGGTAAAAAGGTTTCGTAAAAAAAATACCTTGATAGCGGGACCTTCTGGAAGCGGAAAAACGTATGCCATAGAAGTTCTAGGCGATTTTCTCCAAGTGCCTACATTGATTGTTGATGCCACAGATTACACAGAAGTAGGCTATGTAGGGAAAAATTCCGAAGACATGGTCAGAGAATTGATCGATATGGCTCCAGGAAACAATAGAAAAGAGCAAGCCGAGTTTATAGCACGCAATGGAGGAATCATTTTTATTGATGAAATCGATAAAAAAGCAAGAGATGGTGCGCATATTGGCCAAGATATTTCGAGAGAAGGATTCCAGCGTTCGGTATTGAAATTGATTGAGCGTAAATCCGTTTATATCGATAACCCATATTCTCCTGTTTCTCAGTTCCAGGAGGCCATGGAATTGCAAACCCAGGGGAAAAGCGACAAAAAAGAAAAAATGATAACAACAGAGAATATCCTTTTCATCTTAGGAGGCTCTTTTGAAAGAATGCTAGGGCATAGCCTGGAATCCATCATAAAAAAACGGTTAGACAATGAAGAAAAAGGCGAGGATGATGAAGAGAAGGCAAAGATTACAGGCTTTAACTACAAACAAAGTCTTCTTCTTCAGAAAGAGTATAAAAATTATATCAAGGATGCAGTTGCTGGCGATTATATTAAGTTTGGGCTTTTGCCTGAACTTGTTGGCCGCGCCCCCATAAGATCTTTTGTCAATGTTTTGTCCAAAAACGATTTAGTCAGAATCATGCAAGACACGGAAGATTCGATTTTATCCCAATATAAAATCGAATTTGGAATCTTTGGCATACAGATCGACATCCAGCAAGATGCCATAGAGTATGTTGCTGAAAAGGCAGAAAATAAAAAAACAGGAGCAAGAGCTTTGGTGAGTATATGGGAAAGCATTCTTACGGATTTCCAATTTATGCTGCCTGGCTCAAATTTTACCAAAATCACGATAGACAGAAAGCTCTGCGAAGAGCCAGGCGATGTTTTGCTCAAAGTTTTGGAAAAATCTCCTTTTGTTGATTTTATCGAAGGCTTTAAAAAAGAATACGAAATTGAGCTTCTCTTAGAAGAAAGTGCGCAAAGCTATATAGAAGAAGAAGCCAAGAGAAGCAATACCCCCATTTCTAATGTATTGAAAAAAATGCTGCAAGGCGCAACAGCATTGAACTATATGAACTATAAAGGCATTTTCAACGTAACCAAGGAAATGCTGCAAGAAGAAAAATATTTTGATCGTCTTTTCATAGAATGGTATAAAAAGCAAAACCCTGGTAATGAAAGCGAAACAAAAACATCATGAACCTATTCTATATTTCTCCTGAATTTCCCCCGAATTTCAGAACCTTTTTGCTCAGGTTAGCTCAGGCGGGAGTTAAGGTATGGGCAATAGGAGAGGCAGATTTTTTTTCAATGCCTCATGAACTTCGGTCTTCTTTGCAATGGTATAAACAAACCAATCTTTACGATTGGGATAGCGTCATTTCCAGCATAGAATTCATGAAAACCCAAAGAGAAGATTTGAGAACAGAAGGGCTTTCCCTCACAGAATCCCATAATGAACATTGGCTTAGGCTAGAGAGCAGAATCAACGAATTCTATAATCTTCCAGGCATCTGGCCCAAAGATATTGACTTTTGGAAGAGAAAATCTGCTATGAAACGCCGCATGAGGGAAAACAATATTCCAGTAGCAAGAGGAGAGCTTGTTAAAAGCTATAGCCATGCACTAGCTCTGATCGCAGACTATGGGTATCCTGTTATTTTAAAACCAGATGAAGGGGTTGGTGCTCAGTCCACTTACTGTATCCATAGCCAAAAAGAACTCGATACTATATTTCCTTCCCTTTCGGGTGTCTATATTTTAGAAGAATTTATTCATGGCCCAATTGTTTCTTATGATGGCTTAACCAACCAGCAAGGCGAAGTTGTTTTTGAGAACTCTTTGCTGTATAGCCAGGGCGTGCTGTCCTGTGTAGAAGGGGATGATCCTTCCTTTTTTATAACCCGCCAGATCCCTTTCGAGCTTAGTCAATTGGGAAAATTTTTAGTCAATATTTTCCAGATCAAAAAAAAGTTTTTCCATTTAGAGTTTTTTAAAACACCAAATGGTTATATCCCCTTAGAAATCAATGTACGTCCCCCTGGAGGCCCTATATTGGATATGATGAACTATAGTATAGATGGTGATCTATACCAGGCATATAGCGATATGATTCTCTCCCATCCTATTTCTCTTCCTCAAGAAAAAAAATACTATTGCGGCTATGTTGGAAGACGAAATAAAAATTATCGCTATAGCCATGAAAAAATCATACAGATGTATGGAGAACACCTTGTACAATGTGAAGAGAACCCCATACTTTTTCAGCAGGCAATGGGTCAGTACAAATACATTTTCCGTACTCCTGACCTTGAAAAATTAGAAAAAATGATGTTCCATATCAGTTGTAAAGCATAGCATTTTGCCTGTCTTTCTGCGGAATCTGTGTAATCTGCGGATTTTTTATATTTTTAATCTCTATTTTTAACTCAACAAAGATAATTTTTTCAGAAAGGAATTTTGAATGCCTGAACTACCTGGCTATTCCGAAGAACACTCCAGCTCATGGGGCGGGAGAGTTATGGCTTCTATCAAAGGAATTGGATTTGGATTCATTCTATTTCTTGCTTCTTTTGGAATTTTATTCTGGAATGAAGGCAGAGCCGTGATAACAGCAAAGAGCCTGGAAGAAGGCAAAAAGCAGGTAATCACGATAAGCCATGAATCCGTGGATTCCCAGAATGAAAATAAGCTGGTTCACACCAGTGGAACTACACAAACCAAAGATATACTTTTAGACAATGAATTTGGGTTAGAACTTTGCGGCCTGCACCTAAAACGCATTGTAGAAATGTACCAATGGAAAGAAGAAAAAAAAACAAGCAAAACAAGCGATGGCAAAACACGCGATGAATATTTTTATAAAAAAGTCTGGGCTGACCATGAAATCAGCTCTGAGCATTTTAAACGTCCTGAAGGCCATATCAATCCGCCCATGCCACTCCAAGGCAAAACATGGAGTGCTTCTGAGGTAAAATTGGGTGCTTTTTTTCTAAGCAGTTCCTTGATTGCCCAGATCCATCCTTTTGAAGATATTATTCTTACCGCACAAGGAATGGAAAAGCTTCCGCCTGGGATGAAAAATACCCTAAAGCTATTTGAGAACAAATACTATCGCGGCAGCGAACCCCTTAACCCAAAAGTAGGAGATATGCAAGTCCGCTTTCAATGGGTAAAGCCAGAAATCACAGTAAGCATCATTGCACAGCAAACAGGCAATAGTTTTTGTCCTTATCCTACCAGGGCAGGGAGGAAACTAGAGATGCTAAGTCTTGGAAAAGTCAGCTCTCAAAGCATGTTCCAGACGGCTTTGGCAGAAAACGCTACTCTTACCTGGATTTTACGCCTGGCGGGTTTTTTGGTCATGCTTTTTGGAGTCTTGCTTATCCTGAACCCTCTTATGACCTTGGTGGATGTGATCCCCATTGTTCGCGATTTTGTTGGTTTAGGCGTTTTCCTGGTTTCTCTTGTTGTTTCTCTTGCATTTTCCCTTGTCACGGTTTCGATTGCCTGGTTTTTCTACAGACCTGTTTTTTCTGTGGTACTGATCGCTGTTGCCATTACCTTGGTTTTCTTTGTAAGAAGCTATTCTTTAACAGCAAAACCAGCCACTAGCAAGAATACAGATCTAATATAAAATTAGAATAAGAGTTACGTAAAATTTATGGTTTGATGGAAACTTTTACAAAAATTTTTCTCAAAATAAAAACCTCTTTGCGTAGCTCTTATTTTACAGGTTTTATTTTTCTCTGAGGAGATCCGTATGCAATTTCCTGTGCGTATTCCTGTTGGCAGATGGGTAGAGGAGTTCATAAAGTGGTTCACTGACCATTCTCATGGGGTGCTATCAGGATTGACTTCCTTTGTGGATACTCATCTTAAGCTTATCCATGCGCTTTTGGATTTTTTGCCATGGCCTGCTACCATTTTGATTTTCATGATGCTGGCATGGAAAATAGCAGGAAAATCTATGGCATTCTGGACAGCTTTTTTTCTCTTTCTTCTGGGTTCTCTTGGGCTATGGCAAGAAGGTATGGATACTTTTGCCATGGTTGTGGTAAGTGTTTTTTTGTGCATCCTGGTTGGCCTTCCTCTTGGTATCCTTTCTGCCCAAAGCAAAACATTCCAAAAACTTTTGCTTCCTTGTTTAGATGGAATGCAAACCATACCGAGCTTTGTTTACCTGATTCCAGCAGTCTTGCTTTTTGGCATAGGCAATGTTCCTGGAATTATCGCTACTGTAATTTTTGCGAGCGTACCTATGGTGCGATTGACAGATCTAGGAATCAGACAAGTTCCCTTAGAAAAAATCGAGGCAGGGATTTCTTTTGGATGCAACCGATGGGAACTCTTGACCAAAATTCAGCTTCCCCTTGCCCTACCTAGCATCATGACAGGAGTAAACCAAACTGTGATGATGAGCTTGTCCATGGTTGTAACAGCAGCCATGATCGGAGCTAAAGGTTTAGGCATTTCCATTCTTAAAGCCATACAGCAAGTAGAATTAGGGCTTGGTGTCGAGGCTGGCCTTGGGATTCTCTTTATCGCTATTCTCTTAGATCGCATTCTCCAGAATGCCCACATATCCCATAAAACAGCTTTTGGAAGCAAAAGCCAAAAAGGCTTCTGGAGCTGGGAAAAATGGATTGCCTCTTACAATCCTTTAGAAAGCAAGCGGCTATACTATGCTCGGTGCAGCTTTGCTTTCCTGCTTTTAGGGATTATGGCATTTCTTGCTGCTTATCCTCTATGGCTAAAGGAAAAAAAACAAGATAGCGATAGGAATCTATCAGGGAAAGAAAAGATTATCATAGGAGGCTTAAGCTGGTCAGGCTCTCAGGCTATCGAACAAATCATGAAGCAAGTCTTAGAAGAAAAGCTTGGTATTGGCGTAGAAATCAAAAACCTTGCTCCTAGTGTGCTATGGACAGCCATGGATCAGGGTAGTGTCCATATTTTTCCAGACATGTGGATGCCAAACCAGGAAGAGGGTTTTAATAAATATGTCCGCAAGTCGCAAAGCAATCTTATTGTAAAGATTAGCTATGATAATGCCCCTCAGGGCTTTTATATTCCTACAAAAATAGCAAAACAACACAACATAAAGACAGTGCATGACCTAAAAGGCAAAGAGCAAATTTTTGATTATGATGGAGACGGCATGGGCGAAATCTGGGTTGGCCCTTTTGGCTGGATGGCTACAGAAATCAATGTTTCCAAGCTTAAAGAATACGATTTGGCTCTACAACCCTTAAAAATAGAGCAATGGCTTTTCCTCGCCATGCTTAAAGAAGCCATGCGCAAAGAAAAACCCATACTTTTTTACTATTGGGAGCCAGAGTGGCCTATGGCAATGTATGACCTCACCCTTTTACAAGAGCCTGAATATGATGAATCCAAATGGATCTATTCTAAAGGAAATCCAGATAAGACTCATATTTCTTGCGCCTATCCTCCTGCCACGGTATACATTGGCATATCTAAAAAACTCCAGGAAACACATCCTGAAGCGTACAATTTTTTGATGAACTGGTATATACCGATCCAAGAAGTTAGCTTCCTGATTACAGAAATAGAAGATGTTCCTGGCAATTCCAAAAAAAGCCCAGACGAAGTGGCCAGGGATTGGATAAAAAAACACCCAGATATTATAAAACAATGGCTGAAAAAATAGATATGAAAATGATTTATCTTCTTCTAAAAGCAAGGAAATACCAAAGGAAATCGATTTTCCTCCAAGGTCTATTCCTTTCACTTTTTATGACATTTATTCTACTCTTTTCCCTTTTTGTCTTGGACAATCTCCTGCGGTTACCAGCAGGCATCCGTATCTTTTTAGGGATATTCTCAGGGCTTATGATAGGAAAAGAAATCTGTATAAAAGTTTTTTTGCCCCTTCTATCAAGGCATAACAAAGAAAGAATGGCAGTCTATTTGGAAGAGAAATACCAAATACCAGAAAACCTTCTTATCAATGCCTGCCATTTCCAAAACCAAGATTTGCTAGAGCAAGAAAAAGTTTTTGCCATGCAAACCATACAGCAAGGCGAATCTGCCATACAATCCCTTAATCTGGAATCTCTTTTGGAAAAAGACAAAATACGGAAAAGGCTCTTTTGCTTTTCTGGTGCATTTTTTATTTTCGCTTTATATGCTTTTTTGTTCCCTTTATATCTTCAAAATGCTTTTTATCGCTACCTTTATCCACAAAAAGATATACCTCCTATAGGTCGATTTTCTTTATCTACAAAGCCTGACAGCGATATTATTCTAGCCCAGGGAGATAGCCTGGAAATTGAATGTGTTGTCCAGAGCCGATCTAAAAACGTTCCAGAAAAAAACATCCCTGTCTTTGTATACCAGGAAGACAAAGGCTATCTTGAGGCATCGCCACACTTTTGCAAAAAAATAGAAATGAAAAAGCAAGGGGATCTTTATAAAGTCTTTTTGCCTGATCTCAAGACTTCTTTTTGCTGGCGTATTTTTATGCAGGATACTTACACCCCAAGCCTCCGCGTCCAGGTCATCCCTTTCCCCAGAATACAGCTTTCTTCTTTTCGTATCCAAGAGCCAGAGTATGCTGGTGCAAGGGAGTACGAGTATCCTGGCCCTCCTGCCAGCATCACTGCCCTTTCTGGCAGCCGTATATTCATAAAAATACAAACAGATACCCCTGTTGCTGCGCTTTTTTGGCAGACAGAAGAAGAAAAAAAGGCTATGGAGCTTCTTGCTTCTTCTTGGACAACAAGCCTTTTGCTAGAAAAAAATCTTTCCTGCCAGACTATGGCTAAACTTAGGAATGGAAAGGAAATTTTCTTAGCACAAAGCGAAATTTACACCAAAAAAGACCAGCTTCCCCAAGTCGCATTTCTCGAAGAAGACCTGCACCTTGTTGTTTCTTGCGGAAAGGAGATAAAGCTCTCTTTGCAAGCAAGCGATGATTATGGCATACAATATCTTGGTATCCAAAAAAGCCTTTTAGACGAAACAGCAAAAGGCGAAACCCTGAAAGAATGGATTTATCTTGGGCCTCCAGGAAGCCAAGGCCCGATCAAAGAATTTTTTTCCTTACAGATTGATCTCCCTTCATTCCAGCCTGGAAAAACCTATCTTTTAGAAGGTGTATGCAAAGACTTTTGTCCTGGAGAAAGGATGGCAAAATCTAAGCCCGTGATTCTTAAAATAAAGTCCTGGGAAGAAGAATCTTTGCCCCCAGGAGATGAAATGTCTAAGGCTTTTGATTTTTTAAGAGAAACCATTGCTGAGCAAAAAAAGTCCCTTAGTCTGACGGAAAATCTTCAGGCTTATCTCTTAGATGCCTTAAAAGAAAACACTTTAGGTCTACACCAAAAAGAAATGGACAAACAACAAAAGAATACTAAAAACAAAGCCATCCGTGCTGTGTATGAATTTGAAAAATATGAGCAAGGAAAACAGTATGCCAAAAGCATTTCTTCTCTTGTCGATAAAGAGATGAAATGGCTTATGGATGATATAATCCATTTGAAAAATTTGAAATCTTCTCAAATAAAAGATCTATTGGGCAAGATAGAAGAGCGGCAGTTGTATATTTTAAAGGAGCTTATGGCTCTTTTAGGGAAAATGAGCGAGAAACAAAAGGAATCTGTTGCAAAAAAAGATGAAAAAGATAATAAAAGTGAAGCTCCATTACAAGAAAGTCTTAAAAATCTCCAAGATGATCTCAAGGATTTTGCGAGGGCAGAGCGTACCATTTTAGAAAAAAGCAAAACCCTTCTGGATAAAACTCCAGAAGATTTAACACAGGAAGAAGAAAAAATTCTGGGCGAACTAGCGCGAGAGCAAGAGAAGTGGTCGAAATTTTTAGAAGAAAAGCTTACAGACTTTAGCAAGCTACCACCACAAGATTTTAGCGATTCTTCTCTTGCACAAGAGTTTAACGAAGTTTACCAGGAAGTCCAACTGGCTGCCAAAGCCCTATATGAAAAAAAAATAGAACTGGCTGTTCCTCATGAACAATCAGGTTTAGAAAAGGCAGAAACTCTGGTTCACAATCTGGAAAAATGGCTACAGGATACCCCTGACCATACTAAGTGGCTTATGGAAGAACCACAAGCCCAGGAAGACATTCCTCTAGCCGAGCTGCCCAAAGAGCTAGAAGATATTGTTGGCGAGTTGCTAGACAAAGAAGAAGAAATGGGAGAAGATGTAGAAGACGCCAGCAGTTCATGGCTGGACTCCCTGGATAAAGGGGCGGGATGGGATGCTATGGATGGCCCTATCTCCAATATGAGCGCGAAAGGTGTGACAGGAAACCTTCTACCCAATAAAAATGAAATCGCAGGACGGTCAGGAGAAGGAAGGACAGGCAAAAGCCATGGGCAGATGGTAGAAAAAACAGCCCAGGGAAAAGGCGGAAGAGAAACACCCACGCGCTTAAGCCCAGGGCCTTTCGAACAAGGAAGCGTGGAAGATTCTTCCAAAGATAGCACAGGTGGATCAACAGGAGGCGGTAAGCTTTCTGGATTTTCTGAAGAAGGCTTGATTGGCCCATCTCCTAGTATGCTCATGCAAAAAATGGCAAGACTAGCAGAAAATCAGATAAAAATCCGCCAAAAGGCAGAAAAAGCAGCTATTTATCTTAAAAAATATAAAATACCAACTGGCGATCTGGAAATGGCAATAGCCCAAATGAAAAACTTAGAAGAATCTGCGCAGAAAGGGCAAGGCGACACCATACGATCTGCCCACCACAAAGCAATAGATGCTCTGGCGCAAGCTAAAAAATCAGCCAAGTCAGAAACAGGGCTAAAGCGCGAACAAACCAGTCTTCCTGGTGCTGTAAAACAGGAAATACTCGAAGGATATAAAGAAGGCTTTCCCAAAAGCTATGAAGAAATCATCAAAGAGTACTTCAAAAAGATTGCACAGGAGTAGTCTTGAGCAAAATCTGCTAAAAAGCAAAGATTTCTATCACGAATAAGACGAATGGTCGAATGGCACGAATAGTTTTTATAGAAATTTCATTCGCGTAATTTGTATATTCGTTTTATT
>JABWCH010000460.1 GCA_013359215.1 Candidatus Brocadiia bacterium
ATGCTAGTATTAATCACGAATAAAACGAATATACAAATTACGCGAATGAAATTTCTATAAAAACTATTCGTGCCATTCGACCATTCGTCTTATTCGTGACAAAAATTTTTACTTTTTCTGCAAAAATTTAATTGCACAGAATCATTTTGACTATTACAAAAAACTATAAAAAGCTTGTACAAGATATTTTCTGTACAGGAGAGAAAAACAATGGAAAATAAATCCAATACACAACCTAAAAAATGGTCTAAAAAGAAAATATTTTTTATGATTCTTGCCTTTTTTGTTCTTTCTCTTAGCCTTTTTTGGGGTTCTGTTGAATATACGTCGCATTCTTCCTTTTGTAAGTCTTGCCATGTTATGGTGCCATACTATGATAGTTGGGCTCAATCTAAGCATGCGCATGTAGAATGCATCTTATGCCATTTCGAGCCTGGAATCCACTCCCAAATCAGAGGAAAGCTGGAAGGGCTAGTTCAGCTTGTCAACTATTTTTCCCAATCTTACAAAAAACGCAAACCCTGGGCTGAAATCTCAGATAAAAGCTGCTTGAGAAGTGCCTGCCATGGCGATAGAAAATTTGAGGATAACCAGATTGCTTTTAAAGGCGTGTTCTATAGCCATAAAGATCATCTGGGAGAATTGCGCAGAGGCAAGGAACTCCAGTGTACTAGCTGCCATTCTCAGATTGTCCAGGGAGAGCATATTAAGGTTTCTGAAAGCACATGCTTCCTTTGCCACTTCAAAAAAAGCAATGCAGTAAACACAGAAAGATTGAAAGACTGTGTTCTTTGCCACAAAGATGGACAGGATAGCAAAAGTCTTATGAATCAGAAATACGACCATACTGTACTTTCTTCACAAAAAACAGATTGCACTACATGCCATGGTTCTATGGCAATAGGCGAAGGCAAAGTCCCTCTGGAAAATTGCTATTCTTGCCATTGGGAAAAAAAGCAGCATGAGAAATATTCTGATGTAGAGCTTGTCCACACAGTTCACGTTAGCAAGCACAGGGTAGAATGCATCCGTTGCCATTCGCCTATTGAACACCGTAAACCCAAAAAAGAAGAACTATTGACAGACTGCACTTCCTGCCATACCAATGTACATAGCTCTGAGATCAAAATGTATTTTGGTAAAGATGATGATACTCATGAAGTGGTCATGAACGTCAAAGAAAGACTTCATATTGATTGCCAGGGTTGCCATATCCTCCATAAAGAATTGGCTGATGGAACCATAGCCAAAGCTGGCGGCGGCAATTCCTGCGAAAGATGCCATACATCTGCCTTTACCAAAGTATTCCATAATTGGAAGGAAAATTCTATCCACAAGATTACACGATATAAAGGGTATGAGCGTAAATTGCAAGTGCAAATAGAGAAAATGCAGGAGGGCGAAGAGAAGAAACAATCTTTAGAAGCGATAAAAAAGATCAACCATAACCTGGAGCTATTAGAAAAAGGTAGAAGCGTCCATAACATTGAATTTGCTTCTTTGCTCTTCTCTCGGACTGTCCAGAAATTCCAGGAAATTGCAGAGATTATCAAAAATGAAAAGTTTACAGAACTGGTTTCTCAGGAAGGCTTTGCACTGAAATCCGATTGTATGCCTTGCCACTATGGAATAGAAGAAACAACAAAAGAATTTAAGGATTTCTCCGTAGAAGGCAAAAATATTTTCCCCCATAAACTCCATGTCCAAGGAGAAAATGGGCTTTCATGCTCCCATTGCCACAATGAAAAAATCAATTTCCGCGTTAAAGAACATGGAAAGCTCGTTAAAATTGCTTCTGAATTATGCACAGAATGCCATTAAGGCATTAAAATCGGGACAGATTACATAGATTTACACAGATTATAAAAAATAGTGTAATAGTCAAAATAATCCTGTGCAATTACAGCACTTTTCACTTGCGTTGCATATATAGTATACATCGTATACATCGGATTTAAAAAAATTTATCCACAGATTACACAGATTACACAGATTTTCGAAGCCTTTATCTGCGTAATCTGTGTAATCTGTGGATTATTTTATAGGCGATTTTTGTATACAACTGAGAATTGCTGTAATTTGACAATGTTAAATTAGGGTTTTTATTTCTCAATAGAAACTAAGAAGTAAGATGTTTGCAGAAAAAGCAAAGATTTTTATCACGAATAAGACGAATGCTCGAATGGCACGAATAGTTTTTATAAAAATTTTATTCGCGTAATTTGTATATTCGTCTCATTCGCGATGAATACCTTTTTAGTTTCGGCTTGTCCGAGATAGGTTATATAAATTTAAAGATTTATTGAACCACAGATGAACACGGATGGACACCGATAATTTTTAAAATTTTTAGAAGTAAAAGTAGCATTTGGCTCAGAATTAAAGTCTTGAAGAGTTGAAGATCCTACAGCAGAAAGCCAGGAGGAATAGTCTGTATAGGTTGTTACTGTGATGGCTTCTACAAACATTCCAAAACATATAAAAACCATAAAAAGACAACATAAATTTTTCTTAAAATTCCTTAAAATATTTTAGATAATTATAAAGAAATAGAACACTTTATAAAACCCATTTAAATATTACACTAAAATATAAAATATTTCAATATATAACCTACATTCCGCAGTACCTAAGTTATTGGTAATTAACGATCTCAAAAATCATGATTGCCGATTTTGACAATTTTTTGATTTTTGGGAACGACATAAGTCATTGGTATTTATAGAACATTCGTAAGTTATTGTATCCAAATAACTTGTCATAACTTATTCTATTACAATAACTTAAAAAAAGAAAAATGTGCTTTTTCGGTGCGGAATGTAGGTATAAATATCGATTTTATAAAATTTTAATCAGGAGAAATTGTTATGTCCGTCTGATATACTTTTACAGAAATCCCTGAAATAATTTTTTTGATCTCTTCTACAAATTCCAGCACAGTCTGCTCTTTTAGGAAGAAATGGGTTTTTAGGCTCTTTCTAGCCCATGAGAGATGGATGATATGTATTTTCTGCTTTTTTTCTTTTTGATGCAAAAAATTTTTTAGGCTTTCCAGGATATAGAAATCGTCAAATTCTCTGGCCTGCAATCGGCAGTACAATTGGACGTTTGAGAGCTTGATAAGACTTTTTACAATAGCCTCCTGAGCTTTGGGCCATTCAGCGTGGCATACGCGGTGTGCCTGGACTATAGATCCATCCATCTTGACGAATTTATATTCAATGCACCATTGCGATGATAGCTGTGATATCTGCCCTATCAGAAGATATTCAGCGGATTCTATGGAATCGAAGATTTCCTGGATGTCTTTTTCTTCGAGATGCGTTTTTTTCCAGATTTTTTCTTTAATAATATCTTGTATGTTTACCCGCTCCACAAGGCAATAGGTATCAGAATAAAATTCCGAGGTAATATACGACAGCAATTCGTGGGATA
>JABWCH010000077.1 GCA_013359215.1 Candidatus Brocadiia bacterium
AGCTTTCAAAACTAAATAGAGTCAAGATTTTAATCGTTTGCAAGATAGATATATATTGTATTTCAATATGTTAAGAATACCTGCGTAACTCCTATTATATAATTCCTCTGCGAACTTTGCGACTCTGCGGTTAATTATTTTTTATCAATATGTTACAATAGGTACAAAAACTTTTGAAAACATACCTATCTATTAGCCTTTAAGAATACCCCATTTTTTTCTTTTTTCCCAGAGGGTTTTTCGGCTGAAGCCTAAAATGCGGGCTAAATGGCTGTCGTTGTACTTATCCTGATTATGCAAAACAAAAAGCTTGGCATAATCGTCTATAGAAAGTTCCTGGCTCAAAAAATCCGTGCTTTTGGGGGCAGTAGAGGGATTTAAATCCTTAAAGTTAGCAATCGTGAGTACATCCTCGTCATACAGGCTCAATACATTGTATATCGTATTTTTCATCTCACGGATATTTCCAGGCCAATGGTAGTTCATCAAAAAGGCCAATGTTTTTTTGTCTACATTCCTGGGATGGGTTTTATTTTCCCTTGCATACTCTGCTAAGAAATGCTCTATGAGCAAAGGAATGTCTTCTTTTCTTTCTCGTAAAGGAGGAAGATCTATCTGTACCACTCTAAGCCTGAAGAAAAGATCTTCTCTGAACATCCCCTTAGACACCAGATCTACCAGAGATTTGTTGGAGGCGGAAACAATGCGGACATCAATAGAAATTTCATCTTTTCCGCCTACTCTCCGAATTTTATTGGTTTCCAGAACGCGCAGAAGCTTGGCTTGCATATTGGGACTCATGTCGCCTATTTCGTCCAAAAATAGAGTTCCTGAGCTTGCCAGCTCGAAGAGTCCCTTTTTGTCTGCATAAGCTCCAGTAAAAGAGCCTTTTGTATGTCCAAAGAGTTCGCTTTCCAGCAAGCTTTCTGTGATAGCAGCACAATTTTCGGAAAGAAAATTTTTTTCTTTGCGGTTTCCATTAAAATGGATAGCTCTTGCTACCAATTCTTTGCCTGTACCGCTTTCGCCATGAACAAAAATAGGGATGTTCTTGTCAGAAATTTTATCTAAAATCTGGAAAATTTCCTGCATTCGCTTGCTTTTCCCTATTAAATTATGGAAACGCGAGACACTTTCTAGTTCATACTGGCTATTTTGCAAAATATCTTTGACTTCTTTCAGCTCTTCTTCCTTGCGCTCGATTCGCTTAGAAAGCTTTGCATTTGCAAGAGCCAGCTTTTGGTTAAGATCTTCAATGGCTGATTTGGATGTTTCCAGCTCGGCTTGCTTTTTCTGGTTTTCTTCAAAAAGCCTGGCATTTTCAATGGAAATCGCCGCCTGATCAGCAAAGGCTTCGAGCAATATTTTTTCTTTTTCAGAAAATATGGCCTTTTCAAAGCGGTTGTCGATGTAGACTGCGCCCAGAATTTTGTCTTTAATTTTCAAAGGAACGACCAAAAGCGAATGGAGCTTCAGATCAGAGACGCTTCTATAGCCATCGAATCTGTCGTCCTGCATCGCATCGGTTGCGAGAATAGGAACGCCTGTTCGTATTGTATTTTCCGTAATAGAATGGCTAATTTCAAATTCAGGATGAGATATGTCTTCTCTTTCGAAATTTCTGGCTACTTCAAAGGCTTTTTGCTCTTGTGTCGTGGTAGTGAGAATCAAAAAACCTCTTTCTGCTTTTGTGATTTCGATTGCAGTATCCATAATCATATCCAGAAGCTTACGCAGATTATGCTCTGTGTTGATATTTTTATTGATTTCCAGCAATTTTTTTAAATGGTTGTTTTCTTCTCTGAGCATATTCCAATGCTTTTGGACAACTTCCTGTTGGTATGGGAGCATGCTGTCTTCTACAGCAGGAATGCGCTTGGAACTTTTTTTACCTGTTGAGCCAGAAGTTTCTTGAGGAAAATTTTCTCCAGAAAGCTCAACATTCAGAGACGACATTCTTCTAAAAAATTGTTTGACTTCCGAAGAATTTTTATAGTTTTCCTGAATTTCATCGGAAAACATCTGGACATTTTCGTTCAAAACCTTCCTGGAGATTTCCAAAAACCTTAATGCCTCTTGTGTATTGCCTTGTATTATATAACTTTCAGCATAACAGGCATAGATTTGCCATAAAAATTCTCTATGGTTTTTTTCCTGGGCTATGAGCAAAAGCTGCTTTAATAGATCGCGGACAGCATCGGGATTTTCTTCTCCTGCCAGTTTGATTTTTGCCTGTACCACGCCAGAGTAAATTTCTAAAAAAGGATAGGCCAGGGATTGACAGAAAGCTTTAGACTCTTGCCATTGAGTCGTGGCCTCCTGGAGATTACGGGACATAAGCCATTCGCTCCAGCCTAGAAAAGCAAGTGCTATGCTTTCATCGTCATGGTATTTTTTCCCTGCCTGGATAGCTTCTTGGTATAATTCTTGCGCTTTTTCTTTATTTTTAAGGGAATCCAGGCGTGCTTTCATTAAAGTAATTTTGGACATATAGCCTTTTACTTTATCTATTTTATACGCATGGAGACATTGCGAAAAAATAGCATCCGCTTTTTTATATGATCCCAAAATGGTATAAATTTCGCAAAGACCTGACAATGCCTCTATCCTGGCAGAAGGATAGGAAAATTTTTCGGACAATTCCAGACTTTTTTGAAAATTTTCCCATGATTTTTTATAGTTTGCTTTTTGCTTGCAGCATAAAGCCAATAAAGCATATAGCTTGATCTGAGAATGTGTTTTACCAAGGCTGAGTGCTATATCCAGTGCCAGTTGGATTCCTGACTCTATCTCGCCAGCTCGCGATTGGATAGCCTTATTTTGTAAAATATGGCAATAAAGAGAAAATAAAATTTCCTTTTCTTTGCTTTCTCTTAACCCTGATTGGCACAATTCCAAAGCCTTTTGGAAATTTTTCCACGCATTTTTTTCTTCTTTTTGGCGGTATTTTTTTTGAGCATCTAAATATAGGAAAAAAATGCGATAGAGGATGTTTTCTTCTTTTTCTAAAGCTTTGCCATACTCTTCGGCCAGGGTATAGTTGCCATCCCATAAGGCGATTTCGTAAAGCCTCGCTAAAGCTAAAGGAGAATAGGCTTTCTTTTGTACCTTTTCAAAGTAGTAGTTTGCAATGGTTTGCATTTTTAAGAAAAATGCTATTTCAGCAACCAGCAATGTCTCCTGCATTGCCTCCTCCTTAGGGTCAGAAAGCATTTCTTCCAAAGCAGGCAAGGAAAGGTATTGTTCCAGATATTTTTCTAAAGCATCTTCAAGTCCCAAAAATGCAAGATTCGCGAAAATTTTCTTGTAATACGAAGATACTTTGCCTGGATTGCTGGAAATTTCCACAAAAGGGAAAGAAAGCAAATTAGACTGCCAGAATGTTTCCAAGGATTCAAGCTTTTCAGGCAAAAGCTCTTTTTGGGAGACCAAATAGCTGTGGCAATGATTCCAAAAGCTGCTGCTTGCGAAAGACACCATGAGGTTTTCTTCTATGCGAATGATCTTGTCTCGGCTCATTTGCCAAAGCCACAAAACGCCCTGGATATTTTTTGCCTTGCTATAGCCCAACAGCGAATCTAGGGGAACGCTGGGATTGCTCAGGCAAAGGAAATAGAGCAAATCTATGGATTCTTGAGGCAATGTGCTTATATAATTTCGTAAAGCATCCTGGAAACTGCCTGGAAAACGCAAATCTTCGCTGGAGTTTTCGGCTATACACCACTCGCTATGCTCTCGGTAAAGTATTTTTTTTTGCAAAAAAGTGAGCAGAATGGTTTGGATATACACAATATTATTCTCTGTTGCCTGGCTGAGTTGACCTATGAATTTCAACGGTGGCTGAACCATTCCCAAAGAATGGGTAACCCATAATGCAGTCCTTTTGGAATCTTGAGATTCGCCCAGAGAATAAAAGCCAACGCTGCTGTACCAGGGTTCTTGAGAAAGCTTTTCTAAAAACCTTTCCAAAGGATTGTTTGCTTCTTTATGATAAGAAGCGACAATGCGTAGCTTGCTTTTGGTTTCTTGTTTGCTGCAAAACACAAGCAGGTATTTTATCATGTCCAGAGTTTCTTTGCTTGCCCATTGCAAATCGTCCAAAAGTAGAAAAAAGGGATGATTGGCTTTATTCAATAAGGCATTTGCTATTTGTTTACGAATATGCTGGTGTGTTTCTTCCAGAGAAAAGCATCTATATAAAGGTGCTGTTAGAGTAAAACCTGGCTCTTCCTTAAACCCCTCTCCTAGTTTCTCCAATATGGTAATAAAAGGCAGCAAGGGATGACACGGATGGAGAGAGCATGATGCTCTCAAGACAGAATGCCCTTGTTTTAAACACGTCTGCTGGATCTGGTCTAAAAAGCTTGTTTTTCCTTTTCCTGCCTTGCCATCGATAAAATACAGCAGGCATTCTTCTTTTTCTTCAAAGGCAAAGATCTTTTTTTCTGCCTCGTGGAAAATGTCTGGCTTAAAAGAAGTGTTAAGCAAAAAACGCCTGGGATCAAGGGTGGTGTTTTTTTCTCCAAAAAGCGAAGATGCCTTTTCTGCGCATTCGTAGGTATCATGGAATCTATTTTGGGGAGATTCTTGCAAACACTGAATCAGGATTTCTTTCCACTCCTGGGGAACATCGGAGAACGAGCTTTCTTGTTTTTTCTGGCTATCATACAACTGGCCTGTTATAAGATGATAAAAAACAGCACCAAGAGAATAGATATCGCATCGGGAATCCTCTGCTTCATGGTTTAAAATTTCAGGGGCAGCATAGCAAGAAGGCAAAAAATATAGATGACCAGGAGGTACAATCCCAACATTGGCAAGGCAAACCCTTTCTTCTTTGTATAAAATACTAAAAGGAGACATATTATAATAATAAATCCCTTTTTCATGCAAATATGACAAAGCCTGCAAAGTATATAGAAAATATTTTTTCCAATCGGGTTTGTTTGCAGCCGAAATTTCTCCTAGAATTTTTTCTTCATTTAGGGGAGAAGAGACAAAAGAAAAAATTGTGCTATCATGCAGCAAAGAAAGTCCAGGCAACCTGTTCGTAATGCTTTGCTTTTCTAAAGAAGAGAGTTTGGAAAAAGAAGTCTCATAAAAATCACTAAAAGGGCATAGAAATTCCCAGGAAAATTTAGCGAAGTTGCTTTCCAGCCCTTCATAATAAGCATGAAGGCCCGATTTTTCTGGTTTTCCCAAGGCAGGGAAAACCGCATTTGTAAGCAAAACTTCTTTTTCTTTAAGGGAATCATAAGCAAGGAAAAGAATGCTATTGCCTGTGGAGGCAATTTCTTTTTCTATGAGATAGCGTTTGGTTAGAAGATGGTTTTCCATAAAGCATCATTTTGGATTTCTGGGTAAAACCTATCAATAAAAGTTTCTAAGGGAGAAAATTTTTACAAAAATTTTCCCCCAATCTATTTGGATGACTCCTAACTTGAAGGGTTGTTATTGCAAGAGCCTCTCTAGCCTTTGCAAAACCCTTTCGCGTCTTTGATAGAATTCACTTTCTTTAATATCCCATCTGGCAATTTGCTCTGTTAAAAACAGCTTTTCTTTTTTAGAAAGAAGATTCAGCTTGCTAAACTGACGAGTGGCTATGCGTTCTATGGCACTAGTAGCAGCATCTTCTCCTGATTCTTTTAGAATTTTATCCAGATGGGCTGCCAAATCATAAACTTGGATTTGGGTCAACTGAGGCAGGATATCCTCTTGTCTTTCCAACATGGTATCTGCATAAAAATAGCCAGCTTTTATCGAAAGCTTGGTGGCAGAACCTGGTAAGTAAAGAGTATATACAAAATTATCCTGAATGCTCTGTTCCTGGATATGATGTTTTTCAATAGGCTTGCTGTCCAGATAAAAGGCATAAAAATAGTCGATTCCGTCCAGGTTTAGGGTATTCTTGGAGCTTTGGAATACATATTTCACAAGAGGCATCAGCGGTACATTGATTTCAAAGACATCTGTGCCTTCTGGGATGACAATCTCGTTTTCCCATGTCTGATAGGTTTCATAGCATACTTTTAGATAAGATTTTACTCCAACAGGGAAAGAATGCCCCTGGAGGATTTCTTTTTCATCTAAAAATATTTTATAGGGGTTTAGCAAAAGGTTTGTCTTAGGGTCTTTTGATAAAACCAAAACAGGTCTTGTGGCTACAACCTTAGTTTCATCCTTGGGCTTTTCAACCTCTGGTTTAGCTTCTTTGGGTATCTCTTTTATGTCTTCTTTCTTTTCAGGAGCAGGGACAACGGTTTCTACTACTTTTTTAGGCTCTTCTTTTGGTTCTGGTGTCATTTCTACGGTTTTTTCCCAGACAGCATCATCAGGGGCGATTTCCGTCTCTTCATGGTAAGGCAAAAAGCCTTTAGCCTCTACGGAAATTTTTTTCATTCCAGGGGCTACAGAAAAAACCTCACTGTTTTTTACTTCTGTATCTTGCACCATGACTTTATCTGTTGTAATAGGATTGGTTGTTCCTTTTTCAACAACCACGATTTTCCCATTGCGGGGAGATACATTCATGATCCTCAGAAGCATTTGGGGAGAAACGCCTGTCTGAACCAGAATTTGTTCTTTGATAGGCTGATAGCCTGATTTGTAGATTTCCACTTCTCGCATCCCTGGCGTTACTTCGTTTGCAAACGGCTTTCCATCAACGAGAATCTTATCAGGGTTTAGAAAAGTTCCTGGTGTGTAATCGCAGGTAATCTGAAAAACCAATTGGCAAGGAAGAGGAAGAAGATTTTCTTTAACAGAGAAGCTTTCCGCGCCTTCGTTGATTTCGATTTCCTTTTCTAGGGTTTGAAAACCCTTTGCCTGGATCTGGATTTTGTGCTTCCCATACAGAACCATTTGTCCTGCCTGCACTGGATTGCCATCGATCAAAATAAGATCAGGCTTTACGAGGTTGTTCAAAGCTGTGATCTCGAAGCTGATGGGGCATTCGATCCTGGTTAGCTCCATGGCGATTTTTTTTTCGTACGCTCCATCTCCAACAGGTATAACAAGCTCTCCCTGGTATGATTTATAGCCTTTTAAATCAGCCTTGATGCTATAAGCCCCTGGTAACCATAAAGAACCTTGTGTGTATTTTTCTTTGCCTAAGAATACATCAGGAGTCAATAAAGCTCCGCCTTCGCCTTTGCTAAAAGCAAGCTGAAGCTCTCTTTTGGAAACCATAAGGTTTACAGGGACGATAACTTTTTCCTGCCCTGCTGAAAAAGAGATGACTTTTTGCTCTTTTCCATAGCCTTTCTTCATCACCTCCAAAGAATATTTCCCAGGCAAAAGAGCTTTTCCTGAAGCAAAGGGCTTAGAGTCTATTAAAATCTGGTCTGCTTCTAAAGAAGCATCCTCTGCCTTGACAGAAATTTCTACTGTACGAGCAAGGGGTTTCATTTCCAGATTGTATACATAAGCTTCTTCGGCTGGCAATATGCTAACCTTTTCTTCCTTGCTTTCATACCCTGGCTGCTTTACAGAAAGCACATAGTTGCCAGGCAAAACCAAGGTAGATGGCGAAATAGGTATTGTCTTTTCGTTTTCCTTGAGTTCAATTTCAGGATTGACAATGCTTTCTGGCAAAACAGAATACGTAATGTTGATTTGAGTTTTTCTAAGCTTAGGCGACAATTCTATTGTGTATTTGTAATCCTCTTTGCCAGCAGGAATCTCGATCTCTTGCTGAAATTTCTGGTATCCTTGTTTTTCTGCTGTCAGCAAATACTTTCCTGGTAAAACCAAATCTCCCTTGTCCAGAAGTTTTTCCCCTAAACGAATTTTGTCAGGAAAAGCCTTTGCTTCCACAACCAATTTCCTAGGCATAGGTTCAATCGATGCCTTCAAAAGAAGCTCTTTATCGGATTCTTTGACTTCTACTTCTTTTATGACGGCTTTATAGCCTTCTTTTTGTATAGTAATACGATACTGCCCAGGAAGTATTCCCTGATCTTTTACCTTATTCCAATCCAGCAGCTCTTTTCCCTTTGTTTCTAATGCAATGCTATCATAACGAAGGCTTTTGTTCTCACTACTGGTTAATTCTAATTTTACCGGTACCAGAACAGGCTGGACGATTTTTGCAGGAGAAGGAGTCTCTTTGGGTTGGGTATCCTTTTGCTCGCATGAAACCAGAAGCAAAAGAATTCCCAGTACCAGAAAACTAGAGAATAACTTCATAAATCTGCCTTTCAAAAAATTTTAAAATTAAGGATAGGAACAAAAACGACTTTTGTGGCAAGTATGTTGTTACTTTATATTTTAACATTTTTTAGCCCAAGGTCAAAGAAAAAGAAAAAAGTTTCCTGTACATACAGTACCTTTATTCGCTCACAGAAATCCAGAGTTGGTAGAAAAAAGAAAGATACTTCACGACTTATGCTAGGTCGTGCTTGCAAAGTTAATTTGAAGCCTTTTGCATTTTTTTGTATGCACTGAATTTTAAGGAATTTTCACGAGTTTGCAAACACGCACTAGAATAAGGTTTAGGTTGTAGAATTATTATTTACTATAAACCGTTTCTAGCATGGGAGCATTTTCATTGCTAAAAATTTTATAGAGGATAAAATCTTTAAGAATATCTGACAGAAAATGAGGTTTGCCGTCGAGGAAAACACGGTTGTGTATGAGTCGGATTCCATGGCTATAGTCTACGTAGTAATCGGCATGGCCGCTATACACAGGTTGTATTGGTTTGCCGTCGGCTTTATGCCATCCATAGATTACGACCTTCCGAGGCTGTTCAGCAATGCGCTTAGAAAGAATTACATCTTTTTTAATCCCTGCGATCAGGCTTCCATGAGATCCGCCTTCTGCCTTGAGCTGCTTTTCTATCTGTGCGTTATGGGCTATGAATTTAGAAACCAGCTCGTTTGCATTTCCTACAGGCGTATAGCTAAAAGGATTTAGTTTTACCTCTGCCTTTTGGAAAATATGATCGCTGATCTTGGCTGTAATTAAGGATAGGCCAAAGTCCGATGCCAGCCTTTGGGCAGTGTATGGATTCATGGGAATGCGGCAAAAATCCTCGTTGCTGCCAACGGCCAGATAATCAGGCATAATTTCATAGGATACTACATGGTTGATGCCTGCGGCATCCATAAACTCGCCTGTTAAAGTAACCATATTTCTTAAAAAATCAGGGATATTTCCTGATGATATGGCTTTATAAATTTCCTCTTCGCGTGACAAAAGCTGCAAAGAAGAAATTCTCTTCATAAAAGCTGACCCAGATTCTGCATCAGGATTCCTAGGGGGTATACCAGCCCTGCTTATGGCGGGAATCATGGTATCTGCCACCAAATTAGAATAGGCTCGCTTTCCAAAATAAACATAATCCTGGTTCTCTTTTTCTGTGCCGCTTGCCATGCTATGGATAAAACCATTCAGCTCTACCTGCCTCGTATGAAGGATCAGCTTGTCAGGGTTGGTTTTCAGAAGGATGGCAATCCGACCTTCCAAAGCTTTGTTCCATATTATTCCATTCTTTTCTTCTACGATAAAGGGAAATGAGCTGGAAAGATATTGCTGCATTAGCTTACTTCTGTACCATGTTCCGCCTGTTGGAGAGACAAGTGGCTTGCCATTATAGATAACAACGCTGTCATTATAAGCAAGAACGCATAGATGTTTATTCGTTCCTGATTGCAGCCATCTTACTAGCTTTGCTCCATGGAGTGTATTTTCGTAGCCATAGTTGCTGTCCAAAAAGGCTATTCTGACAATACTTTCAGGTATCTCATCCACAGCGTTGATGTAGCTTAAAATAAATCGCCCACCTCCGCTGTGTCCATTCAGAACGACTTGGGGATTCCAGGCTGAAAACATATCTCTAACAGTGTCCACAATTGCTTGGATTTTCTTTCCAGAATCAAGAGTGTTCGATGCCCAGGAAGGCCAGCTTTTTTGCGTGGTTTCCAGGTAAACTACAACCATAGTCTGGCTTCCAATTCTATTTCTGAGAAATCTTGTTTGAGCACCAATATGCTGAATGTCGAAATGCCAGTCATCTCCAGTTTTGAGCTTTTTACCAAAAGTCTGCTCAATTGTGTTTCCATTGGGTAAAGCGTAGAAAACCAATAAAACCTGGTTATCCTTGCCAAAGCCTTGCATGGGTGCATGGATCATAATTCGTGTGTTTGCAGGGGAATTTTTGATTACAAGATATTGTTCGTCAAAGGATTCCAAAGGCTTAAATCCAGGCAGTATTTGCGCCTGTATTAGAATACAAAAAATCGTCAACAAAAGCATCAATTTCATGAGATTTTCTCCTAATCATTCTATATGAAGACTAAAAATTTATAAAATCCAGAAGCAATCCTATTTTAGAATTGTTTTTTTAATCTGCGTAATCTGTGCAATCTGCGGATTTTTTATTTTTGGTGCGATCTCTGCGCCTCTAAGGTTTATGTTAATTTTTAACATAACCTATTGGAAAATAAATATATAAAAGTTTTTAAAGAGGGTTTGGGGGAAAATTTTTACAAAAATTTTCCCCCAAATAAAAATCTCTTTGCGTAACTCCTTTTATTTAATTCTGATTCCTAAATAAAAATTGCTCTTGTAGAATTTGTAAATAGGCCAGCGAAGCAAGCATGATTAATAAATCAACACCAAAAGAAGATCCACTGCATTCAGGAATGCTTCTAATGGTAAAGAATACCAATATTACCCCTGCTTCTATTAGAAATTTTCGATGCTGGACAGACAAAAATTCCCTATATTTTAATAAAAAGAATAGTGAACGCCAGCCCATAATCAATCCTAATATAAAAAAAATTGTCCCTAGTATACCACCTTGAACCAGGGTATGCAAATAAGTATTGTGGATATGCTCCCAGTCCAGATGTATTCTGTCTGCCAGACCGCCTAATCCAATGATAGGCGATTCCTGGAACAGGTCCCATCCACGAGCATAAGATCCTGTACGACCAGTCATAGTTGCTAATTCTTCATTGTCCTGACCACGCCGCAGATACTCTAATGCTTTTTCTTCAAAAGCATTTTGTGGGTCAAAAGCAAAAGTTGTGAGAACCAGGGCAATCAAGGTCATGATAATGAATCTGCTATGAAACTTTTGTATCATAATAAGAAACAAGATTCCGCCTATCAAACCAAGGATAGCTCCGCGGGACTGCATTTTATATACTAAAAAAATGCAAAATACAAATATAAAAATATAAAAGGTCTTTGCTACTTTAATGCAATAAAATGTTCTAACTAGGGCTAATAAGGATATTACTGCTGCAAACCTCGCAATACCGCTGGATCGGGATATTCCAACGCCTATAATCTCCTGGCTTCCAGAAAAGTGGCTATATGCACTTTCCGAAAGCACGCCGCTCATGATAGCATCTCTTGTTATAAAAACGATCACAGCAATGTAGCCAAGAGTAATCCACCATGTTATTTCCATAAGGTTCGCGCTTCTTTCCAGCGGGTCATCGCCATTTAAAAGCATACTTCTTAAAACAACGAGAGTGCATATATAAAGACCAGCCCAATAAAGTGCATGTAAAGGTTCTAAGGATGCCATAGAAGATAGGCAACAGATTATGCCATATACAATCCACATCTGGATTGGCCCAGATTTTTTAAAACGGGCGTTTTTGGAATAGAACAGCATGACTATAATCAAAGCAATATAAGGAAAAAAGCAGCGCACAGCATGAAACCATTCTATCCATCTTTGAGGATTTTCCAGCATCCAGATCCCTGTATTGATGTTTGCCCAAATCATAATCCATAAAAAATAGGTAAATACAAGGCGTACTATAGAAGCAACGTATATATTTGTCATAATGTAACCGTTTTTTTTCTTTTTCCAGAGTATAAAAAAAAAATTATGTTATAATTTAAAAGTTCAGTGTCTTATTCCTAAAATGTGTCCATTTAGCCCTACAGGGCGAAAGATAATAGCCAGTGGCAATGCCACTAGTACTCTAAAGGAAAGCTTGTGGAAAATTTTTTTAAAGATTTTTTGCATAATCTATTTTTTAAAGACCAACTTACATTCCTTGATTTTTTAATCATTGGCTTTGGGATAGCTCTTTTGGTTTACCAGATTTTAAAAAGAATAACAACGTTTAGCAAATCTTTTTATCGCAAAGCCCAAAAAGATCGGCTGCATCTTCATAGAACCGAAGTCAAGATGAACTATCTTTCCAGCCTGATCGAGCTTTTGCCCATCCTGGGGCTTTTAGGCACGGTCTGGGGATTAAAAAACGCTCTTTCTGTCATTGCTTTAGTGCCAAACCCGACCATAAAACAAATCGCTACAGAAATCGCACCCGCACTCTCCACTACTTTTTGGGGGCTTTTGTTTGCCATTCTAAACCTGGTTATTTTTCACTATTTGCATGCTTATTTTAGCGAGCTGATCGAGTGGTGCAAGCAAAATTTAGAGGAAAATAAAAATGAAAAAGCCTGATATTGCCAGGAGAATGCTCCCATTATTAGACATTATTTTCCTGCTTCTCGCTTTTTTTATCATTTTACCGCATGGTATTGTAACAAATGAGCGTCTCGAAATAACGGGTTTAAAAGAGAGGAATGAAAAAATCCAGAATGAACTGGAATACTATACCTGGAAGTATGGCGACAGAAAGGAATCTTCAGAAAAACACCACAACATTCTCATGCTTAAGCTAGTGAGCAATGATCTTTATATAGAAGCGGACAAAATTCCTTTCGCCGCATGGAAACAGGAGCTAGAAAAAAATACCAAAATAAACAATAAAAATTTTTTTATGGTAAAGATCCAGGATATTGCAGGGAAGCCGACTCGTACTGGGACAATCGAAAGCCTGGAAACAATATTAAAGGATTTAAAAATTACCTATATTATTCATATTGAATAGGATAAAAATATGGAAGAAAAAAAAACAAAGCGGAAATTTCGATGGAAAACATGGCTTTTTCTACTATTTTTAGCCATGGTTGCCTATATAATCTATTTTACACCTGGCCTTGGCGGATCATTAGGCAGCTTTTTGCTTATCTTTGAGAAAGAGCAGCCAAAGCTTGAAGAACAAAAGAACCAGGGAGTTTCCATCTATATGCGATTTGTGGACGATATTCTGGAAATCGATGGAATAGCGTTTCCTAAAGAATACAATTTGGAAGAAAAAATCCGCATTTTGCAGAAAAAATACTTTCCCACAGAAGTAACCGTTACCTATTTAGAGAAACCTAGCGATCCCTATATTCTGGCAAAAAAAGCAGAAAAAATATTAAAAGAAAATAACTTTGGTTTTAAAATAAAAAAGAATGAAAATTATGGAAAAGAAAAATGAACCGCAGCCTCCCCGCTTTACTGCATCTTGTAGTCTTTTACTAAGCACTCTTTTAGTTTTTGGCCTGGTTTTTTATACGTATTTTTTTTGGTACTTAAAGGACTTTTCTTTTTTTCAAACTAGTAAGGCCGAAAAAAGGACGATTTCTGTAACACCTTCGGACAATTTCGCGGCTCTATTGCAAAGCTTAGAAAATTCGACGATTCTGGTTCTATCACCTGGTAAATATTCTGGAAACTTTAGACTGGAAAGAAAAACAGGGATTGAAATTTTGGGAACAGAATCCACGATTTTGGAATCGCCTGATGGCATTGTGCTAACCTTAGAAGATTGTATGGACTGCAATATTTCTAAATTGAACATCCAGGGCGAAGATTCTAAAAGTCCTGCTTTATTTTTGATAGGAGCTGAAGGAATAGTTTTAAAAAATCTGTCTGTCAAAAGCTCATTCCAGGCAATCAAAATACAAACAAAATCCCAGAAAATAGAAATAAGAGATTCCCATATTTCTGGAGAGATCAGGATAGAAAATTGCAGCTCTGTTGTAATTGCAGGAAATACACTAGAATCTATGACTCCAAACCCTGCTATCAGCATAGAAAGTGCGATGAAAGTGGAAATCCACAAAAACAAAATCCGCACCAAAGAAGGGATTTTTTTAAAAAATATTTTTGCCCAGGAAAATTCTAATAATACTATAACCCAGAATACCTTGAATGTTTCCCAAAACGCGCTTGTCATGCATGATTGCAGGGATTTTCTGATTACATGGAATGAATTTGTTTCTGAACAAAGTATGGCAGTGAACTTTGTGAAATGCTTTGGAATTGCTTTTGGTAAAAGCAATTTCGAGAATAAAGTCAAAGCAAAGAATGGCTATGCTCTTTGGATGGCAGGAAGCAAAAATATTGTCCTGGAAGATTCCTGGTTCAACAACCAAGACACAGAAAAAAAGGCTATTTATATAGAGTCATCCTCAGATATACAGATTTTGAAAAGCAAAATTTCGGGTCTTGCTGTTCATGAAGAAGGAATTCTCAAAGAACTGAAAGGCGGAGGAATTCTGGTTTCTAATACTATCAACTTTATTCTGGAAAAAAGCTACATCCAGGAATCCCAAGGCGGAATACGCATAGAAAAAGCCTCCCAGGCTACCATGAGTCATAACCAAATCCAAAACAATCTGGGCAATGGAATAGAGATACAAAATTCCCAGGCTATGACAGGCCCATCCAATATAGTTTCCCAAAACCATACAGGGATTGTATTCCAAAATTCCAAGGGAGAAATTTTGGAAAACAGCATTCTGGAAAATAAAGAAGATGGAATTCTGCTAGAAAATTCTTCCCCCAAAGTTCAAAAAAATCAAATTGCTAAAAACAGCGATAATGGCATGCGCCTCAAGAACAATAGCACGCCTTCTTTATTCCAAAACCATTTCATACAAAACAAAGGATTTGGGATTTGCTTTTCTTTGCAAACCATGACCGTCCCCTGGAAGTTGGAAAATTTCTTTGAAGGGAATAGCAAAAACCCCACAGATAGGATGGATACACAGTAGGAAAATTTTATGGAGAAAAACCACGATCTTTTTATCATCCAGCAGTGCCTGCTTAAAAGATGGCTAAACGCTTCTCAGATTGGGGAATGCACAAGGCTTTTGGAAAAGAATCCAGCCATGTCCTTAAATGAGATTCTCTTGCTGAAGGGCTACATCACAAGAGAGCAAGTGCTATCCATGGAAAAAAACTGGAAAGACCAACCCTCTTATAAAAAAGCCCAGATTGCTTGCTCTGAATGCAAAGAGAAAACATGGATAGAAGGGTATGAACCTGACCAGACCTATTTATGCTCTTGCTGTAAAAAAAAATTGCCATGCCCTGACCCTTTTCAGGAAACAGACAAGGAAAAATCCAAAGTTGCGGAAGAATCCGATAGTGATGGATTTCCTTTGTTTCCTAAGCATTTTGGGCCTTATCGTCTTCTATCGGAAATTGGGCGTGGAGGAATGGGAATTGTCTATAAAGTAAAGCACCCTGATTTGGATTTTCCCCTGGCGATGAAAATTCTCATGCAGCAGGAATCCCATGATGGCGAAAATGTAATGCGCTTTTTTCGGGAGATTGAACTATCTTCCAAACTCAGGCACCAGAATATTGTCGGAATTCATGATGTGGGGACATACAATGGCTCACCATACTATACCATGGATTACATCGAAGGGGAAACACTGGATAAACTTTTGAAAAAAGGCGAAAAGTTTACAGAAAGCTTTGCTTTGCAAACCATTGAAAAAATAGCCACAGCCCTGGCCTGTGCTCATAGAGCTAAAATTATCCACAGAGACATCAAGCCAGCCAACATTATCCTGGATAAAAAGGGGCAGCCCTATTTGATGGATTTTGGCATTGCTACTTGCCACGATAAAGTCTTTAAAAAATTCACACGGGCTGGCACTATTATGGGAACGCCTGATTATATGTCTCCTGAGCAGGCAAATGGCGAAAACCATTTGATTTGCTATGCCAGCGATGTATATTCCCTTGGTGCTACTTTATACCACCTTCTCACGGGATCAGCTCCTTTCCCTGGGAAAACAGCCATTGAGGTAATGGTTCGGGTAACCCAGGGAAACCTCATCCCCCTGCGCCAGAGAAATCCCCATATTTCCAGACAAACCGAAGCTGTAGTTATGAAAGCCATGTCTCTTGTCATCCAGGATCGCTATTCCCATGCAGGCATTTTTGCCATGGATCTTAAAAACCTCCTCACAGGAGCAAAAACTATCGCATCCCCAACTACATTTTTGGAAAGCATGCTAAAAAAAATAGAAAATTTTATGCATAGAACCTAACAAGTAAAATTTGCCAAAAAAGCAAAAATTTTTATCACGAATAAGACGAATGCTCGAATGACACGAATCGAAAGTAAGGCAAATATTGTAGCCTTTTTTCGATTGTATCACAAAATGATAGAAATCTGTGGTAATAAAAAACTGTGTTATGATAGGAGGATAATTTGAATACACAGAATATTGAAGCAATTTACTCCCTTTCTCCTCAGCAAAAGGGTATGCTGTTTGAAAGTTTATCGGGAAGCGAGCAAGGGATACATATAGAACAATTTGTATTTCTTTTGGAAGGTAGTCTGGACAAAGATTCTTTTCTCAAAGCATGGGAAAAGGTAGTAGAGCATAATTCCATCCTGAGGGAATGCTTTGTATGGAAAAACCAGGAAGAGCCTTTGCAGGTGGTTCTTCCTGGCGTTAAATTGCCTGTGCAGTGGGAAAGTTGGGGGAATCTTTCTCAGGATGAAGAATCCAAAAGGCTAGAGGCATTGCTGGCAAAAGATCGAAAAGAAGGCTTTTCTCTCTCCAAAGCCCCATTGATGAGAATTCTAGTCATTACCAGGAATGAAAAATCCCATAGATTGGTACTGACAGCACACCATCTTCTTCTGGATGGATGGTCTTTGATTTTGGTTTTAAAGCAATTTTTTACTTGCTACCAGGCTTTCTGCGAAAAAAAAATCTTCACTTTGCCTTTTACACCGCCTTACCGTTCTTATATTGCATGGCTCAAACAACAAAATCTAGCAGAAGCAGAGATGTTCTGGCATAAGACACTGCAAGGCTTTTCTGAACCAACGGCTTTAGGCAAAAAAAGCGAGCTACCGCTAGAATGGTTGGGGGAAAGCCCATACCAGGAGAAGATGGTTTCTTTTTCTTCTGACATTACAGCCAGATGGAATCAGCTTGCAAGGCAAAACCAATGGACTCCGAACACTTTTTTCCAGGCAGTATGGGCATTGCTTCTCCACTGCTATAGCGGCAAAGACGATGTTGTTTTTGGAATCACTGTTTCAGGAAGGCCATCCGAAATCGCGGGTATCTCTGATATGATTGGCCTGTTCATCAATACTTTGCCTCTTAGAGTCCAAAGGAAAAAGGAGACTTTGCTTCTTTCCTGGCTAAAAGAAATACAGGACAAAAACCTGGCATTGAGGGAATACCAGTATTGCACTACAGGCCAGGTACACAAATGGAGCGATATGCCTGGAGCTTTAGCCCTTTATGAAAGCATCCTGGTTTTTGAAAACTATCCCGTGGAAACGCCTGTCATGGAAGGTTCAGGGCTAAAAACCAACATCCACCAGGTTTATTCCAAAGGTGCGCAGACGAGATATGCTGTCACTCTTCTGGTTACTATGGCCCAAGAAACAAAATGCAAATTCATCTATGACTGCCGCAGAATTTCAAGAGAAAGCATGGAAAGGATAGCAAGCCATTTTTCTGCGCTGCTGGAATCCATAGACCAGGCTCATCTGGAAAGTAGTCTGGAAAGCCTTTCTCGCTTAGTCCCCCAAGAACAAATTCCTGAAATCCATCCTCATGGCAAGCCTTCTCAAGAAAAGCAAGATAAACTTGCTGTTCCTGAAAATGCTTATCAAAAAAAGGTAGCAGAGATATGGGCAGAGGTTCTTGGCGTTTCTGCTGTTGGTATACACGATAATTTTTTTGCCATGGGCGGGCATTCCCTTCTTGCTGCGCAGCTTATATCCAGATTGAGCGAATCTTTTCAGATAAAGCTGCCTCTTGTCTGTTTATTTGAAGGCCCTACAGTAGCTCAATTGGCACTATCCATTGAAAAGAGAGACAAACAGAGCAAAGCAAAACAAGAGGATAAAACCCCCAATATTCTGTGCAACCAGGAAGACCGCTACAAGCCTTTTCCCTTAACGGATGTGCAGGAAGCTTACTGGATTGGCAGAACAGGAGCTTTTGATCTAGGGAATGTATCGACTCACGGCTATTTTGAAATCGAAGCCCAAAATCTGGATATTGCAAGGCTCAATAAAGCATGGCAAAGGCTTGTAGAACACCATGACATGCTTCGCGCCATCATTCTTCCTGATGGGCAGCAACAAGTTTTAGAAAAGGTTTCCTTCTATGCTTTTGAAACCTTAGATTTAAGAAGCCACAAAGAAGAACAGGCTATTATAGAGCTGGAAAAAATACGATCCCGCATGTCTCACCAGGTTTTGCCTCTGAACCAATGGCCCATGTTCGAAATACGAGCAACGCTTTTGAGCAACAATACCACACGCATCCACATTAGCCTTGATGCTATGATTTTGGATGCCTGGAGCTTCAATCTCCTCAGCAAACAATGGCAGGAGCTTTATCAGGATATAGACAAGATCCTTCCAGAATTCAAGATCACCTTCCGCGACTATGTTCTTGCAGAAAGAAATCTCGCTGATTCAGAGCCATATCGCATGTCCAAAGAATATTGGGACAAAAGACTCCCATCGCTTCCTGCTGCTCCTGATCTGCCTGTGGTAGACAGCTTTGATTTTCATGCAACGCCCGTTTTTGAAAGACACCAGGATAGGCTAGATCCCGAAACCTGGAGCAATCTAAAAAACAAAGCAGGAAAAAAAGGATTAAGCCCTTCTGGCCTTTTGCTTTCAGCCTATTCCCAGATCCTGGCAACCTGGAGCAAAAACCCCCACTTTATGATCAATGTGAGCCTTTTTCACCGATTGCCACTTCATCCGCAAATCCAGGATGTTATAGGCGATTTTACATCCCTTACCTTGCTGGAAGTCAAAAGCCAGGGCAGCAGCTTTTTGGAAAATGCCAGGGCCATACAGCAGCAGCTATGGCAAGATCTGGATCATAGCCATATCAGCGGCATCAAAATCATGCGCGAACTAGGGCGTATTCAGGGAAGGAACACAGGCGCGGTGATGCCTGTTGTTTTTACAAGCGATTTGACACAACCCGTGGAACAAAGAAAATCCTCTTCTTTTAGCTGGATGGGCAAAGGCATCTACAGCATAACGCAAACTCCCCAAGTATGGCTTGACCATCAGATCATAGAGGAAGAAGGATCTCTTGTTTTTCAATGGGATTCGGTAAAAGGCATCTTCATGAGCGGAGTTCTGGATGCTATGTTTCAGGCTTATTGCAATCTTTTGCATCGCCTTTCCGAAGACGATGGAGTCTGGGAAAACACAAAAAGAGAATCCCTCATACCCCGCCAGCAATTGGAAATTATCGAAAGCCACAACAGAACCGATGCGCCCATTCCTCAAGGCTTGCTCCATTCGCCTTTTCTCAATCAGGTAGTGCCAAGGTATCTTCAAAATGCCGTTGTTACCAGCAAAAAAAGCCTGAGCTACAAAGAATTGTATCTGCGATCCCTGCAAATCGCTAATTTACTAAAAGATGCCAGAGTAAGACCCAACACGCTTGTTGGTGTTGTTATGGAAAAAGGATGGGAACAAATCGTTGCTGTCCTTGGTATATTGCAGGCAGGAGCAGCCTATCTGCCTATAGACGCTCATCTTCCCCAGAAAAGGATTCACTATCTTCTCGAAGATGGCAAAGTTCAGATAGCCCTGACACAATCCTATCTGGAAAGTACCATAGAATGGCCTGAGAATGTTAAGCACATTGCTGTGGACAAGCAAGAAGTCGCCCCTGGAGGCCGGGCCTTAGATCCAATACAAAAGCCAGAAGATCTTGCTTATGTAATCTACACATCAGGCTCAACAGGAATGCCCAAAGGTGTCATGATCGACCACAGAGGAGCACTCAACACAGTATGCGATATCAATAGCCGATATAACATCAAACCAGAAGATAAGGTTCTTGCCTTATCGCTCCTAAGCTTTGACCTTTCTGTCTATGATATTTTCGGTATACTAGGGGCAGGAGGAACTATTGTCATTCCTGATGCGAATGCACTGAGAGATCCATCTCATTGGGCAAGCCTTATGATAAAAGAAAAGGTGACAGTCTGGAACACTGTGCCTGCCCTCATGGAAATGCTCATAGAGCATCTTTCGGGCAAAAGCGAAAGGCTTTCTTTTTTCCCAAGACTTGTGATGATGAGCGGCGACTGGATACCTGTGAATCTGCCCGACAGGATCAAGGCACAAAGCCCAACCTGCCAGATCATCAGCCTGGGCGGAGCTACGGAAGTGTCTATCTGGTCTATTCTCTATCCTATAGAAAAAGTAGAACCTGATTGGAAAAGCATACCTTATGGTCATGCCATGATAAACCAGAAATTCTACGTTATGAACCAGTCTTTGGAAATCCGCCCTGTCTGGGTTCCAGGGGATTTATACATTGGTGGTATTGGACTTGCCAAAGGATATTGGGGCAACAAGGAAAAAACAGAGGCAGCCTTCATCGTCAATCCTCATACTAAAGAAAGGCTCTACCGCACAGGGGATTTGGGCAGGTATCTTCCTGATGGTAATATTGAATTTCTAGGAAGAGAAGACTTCCAGGTCAAGATCCGAGGCCACAGAATCGAGCTAGGCGAAATAGAAACCGCCTTGTCCCAACATCCTGGAATCCGTAGCTGTGTTGTGGATGCCATAGGAGAAAAGACCAACCGTCGCCTTGTTGCCTATATTGTTAAGCAACAGCAGCATCAGGCAGACTTGACAGAATCAGGCGAAAGGTGGAAATTCAAGGCGCAGCAAAAGAATTTCAGAAAAATCCAGGCCGAGCAATACACAGTGGATTTGCAAAGACCATCCCAGGATTCTTTGCTCCAGGAGCGAATCCAGAGGCGAACCTTCCGCTCTTTTATCCGCGAGGCCATTCCCATGCAAAAATTCAGCGAATTTTTAAGCTGCCTCATGTCCTTGGAAATTGAAGGAATACGCAAATACCGCTATGGATCTGCTGGTGGTTTATACCCTGTCCAGACCTATCTTTACATTAAGCCAGGACGCATTGAAGGAATCCTGGGAGGCATTTACTACTACGATCCCAAAGAACACAGACTGGCCCTGCTCCAGGAAAATCCCAAAATCTATGCCTACATTCACTTTCCTGGCAACCAGGAAATGTTCATAGAGTCAGCATTCAGTATTTTTTTAATTGGCTATCAGCATGCCATCGAGCCTATGTATGGAGAAAAAAGCCTCCACTACAGTATTCTCGAAGCAGGCATCATGAGCCAGCTTATGGAAGAGGCTGCCATACACCAGGAAATCGGACTCTGCCAGGTAGGCGAATTCCACTTCGACAAAATCCAGGAACTTTTTGAGCTGGAAGAAGGCCACATCTTGCTCCATAGCCTCGTAGGAGGGAAGATCGCGCCAGAACAAAAAAATTCCTATTCCCCTATCCAGGAAATGCAGACAATCCAATCTACAAAGCAGAAAGAATCTATTAGCCGCGAAGACAAAGCCTTAAGCGAAGATCTCCAAAACTTCCTAAGAGATAAGCTGCCAGCCTACATGGTGCCATCAGCCTTTGTTGTCATGGAGGAACTGCCCTTGAATTCCAATGGCAAAGTAAACCGAAAAGCCTTGCCTGAACCACAGATTTCCAGCACCCAGGAAAAAACCTCCCTTGTGCCTGTTTCTGAGATGGAACAAAGCATTGCTTCTGTATGGAAAGAAGTCTTAAAGGTAGATAAAGTAGGCGTGGACGACAGCTTCTTTGACCTGGGAGGAACATCCTTGCACATGATCCAGGTTCACAGCAAACTGGTCAAAAAGCTCAACAGAGACATACCTATTGTAGAAATGTTCTTCCAACACTCTACCATAGCCGCTCTAAGCAAACACCTTACGGAAACTACCCCCAAAAATGATTCTCCAGACTCACCTCATGCCGATGCCAGCAAAATGAAAAGCATGAGAGACCGACGAAAACGCTCCAGAGAATGATTTTGCTAATGTTGCATCAAGAAAGACCGCAATTCCCCCACGGCTAGAGCAGATGCTATTATCATAGCACTGCTCAGCCACCACCTCTGGAATAGAAAAAATCGGGCAAAATAGCTTGTCTTGCAATAGTTTATTAGGTCATATTTGCAAAGTTTATTTAAAGAATTTTTAAATTTTTTGTATACATTGAATTTTAATTTATTTTATGATTTTATAAATATGCTATGGCGTAGATATAGACATCATGAATGTTAACTTAAAAAGATGTAAGATTTAACCGCAGATGTGCAGAGAACGCAAAGAGTGAGTGAATGGGATGTTTTAATCTTTGTTTCAAACATCCCATAGCCAATCAATACGCCTTGCAAATTTTTTTAATGTGAGTTTACGGGTGGATTTTGCTCTATAGATTTTTTCAAAAATGCAGATAGTCTTGTGGTGGGATGATTTGGATGTTTATAGCTCATTTTACAAAGTTTATAATAGTAATTTTTTCCATACATATCTGACATTCTTCTGAAAAATTTCAGTATTTCTTCATCAGATTTTTTATTTTTACCATACATAACCTCTAATCGAAGACAGGCGCGCATCTTATTAGGTAAACCGTCCATATCATCTGCAGCATAAGTGCCAGAGAGATCCAAAGCAACTCGGAAAAGCTTTTGAAAAAGATCATTGGGCGGATTGCCTGCCGCAATCGAAAAATATTCGATACATTCTGGCATCCTTTGCCCGATTGCAGCGAGCATCCAATTTGGCATGACATTTCCATTCTGTGTATAAACAATTCTATCATGCTTTCCTGGTCCACTCCAATCCATATTCTGATAAATAAAATTATAAGCTTTACCATATTCATAAAGTTCTTGAGCAAATCCCAATTTCCAATCGAAAATAAGATCCAGGGTTACCAGGCCAATCTGCTCATCCCTGCTAAAATGACGGCCAAAAGCCTGATCTGTCTTTCCTGGGTAGCGATTGAATAAACCTCTCTCCAGCCGAAGCAAGGACACCATATCTCGTAACTGGAAGGCAAAAACTTCTTTCATATTCCCTTTTAGTATACCCAGTCTCCAAAGAAGGTACATATATTCTGCTGTACAGAGTAAAGGATTCTCATTGTCTAATGAATGAACGGGTTCTTCAGTAGGTGTATGTCTCATAAATCCATGTTTATCGCACCAAAACTGATTCACCTCTTGCATAATGGAGTGTATCTGTATATATTCCTCCTGAGTCACAATTTCTTCGCCATGTATCGTTACATTTTGAGCATTTAAAAATAGACAGGAAATAAAGTATACACACAAAAGAAAAATTTTTAACATTTTTTAGCTCCCTACAATTTATATTGAAACAAAGGTACAAATATGCTATAAAAGATAACGAATATTATTACAAAATACAATATATTTTTTTTAATAATAGTTAAATTTTTATATTATTTGAGTTAGTTATGGTCTTTTGGTTTTAATAAGAAAGATATTGGAATGAAGATTACAGAAATAGATATATTACAAAATATGTTACGGCAAATTTCATCTTCTGACAAAAAAAATCTGGAATCTCTATTTTCTTTTTTAGATACCAAAGAAAAGGAGCATATTGAAGAAGGAAAAGAAATAGTTCTGGGAAAATACGGTTTGAGGCACCTTTTGGGTAAAGGTGGCATGAGCATCGTTTTTCTAGCATGGGATAGAGAAAAATGCCATGAAATAGCTTTAAAAATTTTAAAATGTAAAGATGTAGAGCCAGGCTATGATGAATTGCTCCGCCTTGTCAGAGAAATCAAGGCTCTATCCAGTTTAAAACACAATAGCATCGTAGAATTCTATGAATCAAATGATATCCATTATAAAGGCATTAGATTACCTTGCTTTTCCATGGAATATATCAAAAATGGGAAGCCTTTGTACTGTTTTTTAGAATATCCTAACTGCATAGAATGGAGTATAGAAATTATCAAGAAAGTTGCCTGGGCTTTAGCCTATGCCCATAAAAAAAATATTTTACATAGAGATATAAAGCCTGGCAATATTATTCTTGACCATCTAGGAAACCCTAAAGTTTTGGATTTTGGCCTTGCAAAAATTTTAGGAGAAACAGAATCGTTTCGTCCTACCAAAGAAAAATGCCTCTTAGGAAGTCCACAATATATATCTCCAGAACAATACAAGAATCCTCTTAAAGTAGATAAAAAAACAGACATATACTCTTTAGGGACAGTATTCTATCATCTTCTTACAGGAAGATTGCCTTCTGCCTCCTTAGAAAAGTGGTCTTATCATGGAGAGGAAGATAAAAAAAACTTAGAACAAATTTTTCAAAATTTTACATTGAATCTGAATTTTTTTCAAGATATCCATTTAGACAAACATATAGAAAAAATATGCCAGAAAGCTTTAGCTATAGATCCTGCTGAAAGATACTCTTCGATAGAAGAGTTGATTCAGGATTTAGAAAGTTATTCAGGTCTAAGATCAAACGCCCAAGAGCATTTTTTATTCTTTCATGATAGAAGTCCCTACCCTTTGAAAAAAAGAAGGGTTTTTCTTACATACCATAGCCATCTTTCTCTGGAAGAAATAGCAAACTCTGAAAATACCTATGCAGAGCTGATTCTTTTCCAGGGAACAGAATGCTATATCATTATAAGAAAACGCTTCATGCTGAATGGCAAATATGTTTCTTCTGGCAATCAAAGGCTTTACGATGGGGATTGGTTGAATATACATGGAAATATTGTTAGCTATAAAAAACTTGTCAGATATTAATTAAGGATTGCATTTTCTATGCAACTAGGATTAGATATGTTTCCTACAACTCATTGGTCACTTATTCTTAATAAAGAAGAAAAAAATCGTCAAAAATGCCTGGAAGAGCTGGCAAATTTATATTGGAAGCCTATATATAAAATTCTTCGATTATCAGGCTATCAGGATGGCGAAGCAAAAGATTATACGCAAGAGCTATTCCTTAAAATTCTTACAAACCCAGAAATATTGGATAAAGCAAACCCAGCGAAAGGAAGATTTCGTTGCTTTTTGTTAGGAATTTTACAAAATCTGCAAAGAGATAATTGGCGAAGACAGAATACACAAAGAAGGCATCCTAATAATTCTATGATGATATCTATTTCTTTTTCTTCTGATAATGTATTAGAAATTGAAGATAACAAAATACTTAATAGCCTATTTCAGGAAAAATGGGAAGAAATCTTTAATCAGGAATGGCTACTTGCATTAAGAGAACAAACAATCAAGCAACTACAATCTGAATATGTAAAAGATTTTCCAGATAGGAACCTTGCCTTAATTGCTTTCCAAAAGCATGTTTTTGAAAAAGCAAAGATTGAAGATATTTCCATGCAAATCAATAAAGATTCTTCATGGGTTATAGACAGAATTCACAAAGTAAAAGAAAAATATATGCTATTTTTGAAAAACAATATTCTCAATACTTTAGAAAAAGAAGAATATATAGAGCTAGAAATTCGTGAATTAATGCTTTATTCCCAAAAAATGTAATCAGACTATCCTATTTACTCTTGTAATTTTTTATTTTCCAAAAGCATGTTTTTGAAAAAATAATTTGACAATGTTAACTAAAGTATCAGAAATTATTTTTTAGTATTTTTCTCTAAAAACTCCGTTTCAAAATTTCTATTATTTTTGAAACGGAGGTTTTAAAAACTGGTTTACTGGTTATAAAAATGCTTACATATTAAAAGAAAATAAGTTAAGAAAGCGTCTGGGAATTTTTTTCTTTTTCAGTTTAACTGGAACAACCCGCAAACTCTTCTAATCTGACACTGCCTAGTTATTTTGTTCTATAGATTTTTTCAAAAATGCAGATAGTCTTGTGATAGGATGATTTGGGTGTTTAAAATGGATTTTGCAGATTTCCTGATAGTGATTTCTCCCATACATATCTAACATTCTTTGGAAAAATTTTAGTATTTCTTCATCAGATTTTTGGTTTTTTCCATACATCACCTCTAATCGAAGATAAGCACGCATTTTACCATGTATCCCATTCATATCATTGGGCGGATATGTGCCTGTAAGATCCAAAGCAACCCGAAAAAGCTTTTGGAAAAGATCATTGGGAGGATTGCCTGCTGCAAGCGTAAAATATTCGATACATTCAGGCATCCTTTGTCCAATGGCAGCAAGCATCCATTTGGGCATTTCCTTGCCACTATCCGTATAAACGATTCGATCATGCTTTCCTGGTCCGCTCCAATCCATATTTTGATAAATAAAATTATAAGCTTTACCATATTCATAAAGTTCTCGTGCAAATCCTAATTTCCAATCAAAAATCAGATCCAGAGTTACCAGACCAATCTGTTCATCCCTGCTAAAATGACGGGCAAAAGCTCCATCTGTTTTTCCTGGATAACGATTAAATAAACCTCTCTCCAGACGAAGCAAGGATACCATATCTTTTAGCTGAAAGGCAAAAACTTCTTTCAGATTCCCTTTTATGATTCCTAGTCTCCAAAGAAGGTACATATATTCTGCTGTAAAGAGTAGAGGATTCTCATTGTCTATAGAATGAACAGAGTCCTGAGTAGGAGTAAGCCTCATAAATCCATGTTTATCACACCAAAATTTGTTGACTTCTTCCATAATAGATTGGACTTGAAGGTATTCCTCTTGAGTTAAAATTTCTTCGCCATGTATTGTTATGTTTTGAGCATTTAAAAAAGAAATAAAAAATAGGAAATAAATAATAAATTTTAACATTTTAGCTCCTAGCAATTTACATTGAAAAAAAATATAAATATGCTATAAAATACCTTATGTAATAAAAAAAGGCAATAAAATTTTCTAATTACTAGCTTATTAAAATGGTTCAATAGAAAAATAAAAATTACAGAAATAGACATGCTACAAAATATTTTAAAGCAGGTTCCCTTTTCTGACATAGGAAATGTGGAATCTCTGTTTCCCTTTGTAGGTGGAACAGAAATTGAAAATTTTGAAAATAATCAAAAAAGTTCAATTGGAAAATATCAATTACTACGACTTTTAGGAAAAGGAGGGATGGGGATTGTTTTCTTAGCATGGGACCAAGAACGCTGTCAAGAAGTAGCCTTAAAAATGTTAAAGTCAAATACATCAGAACCTGGGTATGAAGAATTGCTTCGATTGGCTAGAGAAATCAAAGCTTTATCAACGCTTAAGCATAAAAATATTGTAGAATTTTACGAGGCAGGCGAAGTCCAGTATAAGAATATCAAGCTACCTTGTTTTTCTATGGAATATATTAAAAATGGAAAACCTTTGCATTATTTTTTAGAATATCCCAATTCCATAGAATGGACCATAGGCATTATTAAACAAGTTGCTTATGCTTTTGCCTATGCTCATCAAAAGAATATTTTGCATAGAGATATAAAGCCAAGCAATATTGTATTGGATAGTTCAGAAAACCCTAAAGTTTTGGATTTTGGTCTTGCAAAAATTTTAGGTGAAACCGAATCTTTCCGCCCTACTCAAGAAAAATATCTATCAGGAAGTCCTCAATATATCTCTCCAGAACAATATAAAACCCCCCTTAATTTGACAATGTTAAATTCGGATCCTTGTTTTACAAGGCTTTGATCGAATTTTAGGTATTTATTTTGTTCAGACTCAAAGGACCCCTTTGATCCGA
>JABWCH010000461.1 GCA_013359215.1 Candidatus Brocadiia bacterium
AATAAGGGTTTGCGAAAGGCCGAAAAATAAGAGCGTCCTACATTCAGGTCCTAGTGGGGTACCCACTCCCCGTACAGGTTCGATCCCTGCTCTCGGCACCATGAAATTGCCCCGTCGTTCAATTGGCAGGACACGTGACTCTGGATCATGCGATTAAGGTTCAAGTCCTTACGGGGCAGCTAGATACAGAAAGCTGAGATAAGCAGGTTTTTGCCTGTTTCAGCAAAGAAAAGACAACAAATTGCGACGAGTATGGAAGCAGTTTGTTGTCTTTTTTTTTGGCCTGAGTGTGGCCCCAGGTGGCTAATGCGTGGCTAAAGCATGGCTAACCTGTATTTTGACAACTATCGAAAAGTCTGAAAGCATTATACCTCCTATAATTATGTTCAAAAGTGTCCGTTTATCTTTTGAAATAGTGATAGTAAACCTATTGATCTAAAGGAGGCCGATAATGCCAGAAAAACCTATTCAGGAAAAAAAAGGATTCCGTCTCCATTTTTGTGTTGATGGAATCCAATACAAGCACGGTCGTTTAAAAAATAAGCAACAAGCAGAATTTTACCAAAGCCGTGTAAATTTTCTCGTGATGGAATATAAAGCAGGAGCATTGATTCTCCCACCAAATATTTCTTTGCCCAAATTTATTTTTTCCAAAGCGATGAGTAGGTGCTTATTTTCTACGAATATCCAGCAAACCAATCAAGCCTATTATCCTATCCCCTTTTTCCCCCCTGACTGCGGCCAAGTCGCTAATCATTCTCTACCTATCCAATCTTTCGAACAACCATATTTGCTATCTTCCCAGCCAGTATCTCATTCTTCATGTCCAGATATCACATTCTATGATTTCACTGAAAAATACTTCAGAATGACCATTCGAAAAAAAGCGATCAGTACCCACAAGACGGAAGTAATCCATATTCGCCATTTGCAAAAATTCTTCGAATACAAAGGCATCGTAAATCCTCTCTTGAAAGAAATGGACCTGCAATTTTTCGAAGAATACAAAATCTATCGCTATGAAATCCATAAGGTACGGACAGATACAGTTAACAAGGAGCTAGGAACCTTTCAGGTGATCTTTGAAAAAGCCTGTCCTAAATATCTCTCCTCCAATGTCCTCAAAAAACTGGAACGTGATCCTAGTGACACACCAGGAAATCGTTTCAAAACAGGAAAACAAATAGAAGAAGAACTTCAAAAATGGCATCACAGCAAAAAACAGATCAAAGAACTCCGTCGTTTTCGATTCCTTGAAACCCAGGAAATCCAAAAATTGATCGAGATGGCACAAGGACATTGGCTACAACCTATCATTATAGTATGCAGCTATACAGGAATGCGACGAGGTGAGTTGATGAAACTTACCTGGCAAGACGTGGATATGAATAAACGCCTTATATGGGTAAGATCGGAAAAACAATCCAAAAAGAAAAAAGAAACCATACGATGTATTCCCATGAATACAAAAGTGGCTGAGGCTTTCTCTAAACAAAAATCCATCTCTTGCAAATCCAGGTGGGTATTCCCTGGTACTGACGGGAATCAAATCAAGCCAAGCCGATTACGTGAACTAGAATATCTCGTACAAGGGACAGATTTTGAAGGCATTGGATGGCATACCCTTAGGCATTCCCTATCCTCGAATTTAGCAACCAAAGGCGTGGATAATCGCATCATAGATTCCATCCTCGGCCACCAGACCGAAGCAATGAGAATGCATTATCAGCATGTTTTTCCAGGGAAAGTGGAAGAAGCGATCAACTGTTTGGAATGATTTACGGTTTGGAAGATAGTGTCTATAAATGGCAAAAGCTGAGGCTTACCCGAAAAGTGACCTCAGCTTTTCAATCACCACCTGGCTTCAGGGGTTCTATTATTTATAACAAAAACTTCCCCTGAATGCCAGATAATTTTTTTAAAATTAGGGGAAAAAAGGGGAAAAAATATGTTTCTCGAAAATTTTTTGGCCTTACTTCAAAATGTAAAGAAAAGCGGAGAAAACTGGATCGCTCGTTGCCCTTCTCACGATGACAAACACAATAGCCTTTCCATTGGCCTTGGCAGTGATGAAAAAATTCTGATCAAATGCCATGCTGGATGCAGAGGAGAGGAAATTTTACAGGCATTGGGTTTATCCTGGAAAGATTTGTTCCCTCAGACAGATTTCCGAAAAAGCTATGGAATTACCGTTGCGGACCTGGCCTTTTCCAAAGGATTACCTGAAGAATTTTTGCAAAACCTTGGCATCGAGCCGAAAGGGAACTGGCTCAGGATTCCTTATTATCAGGAAGACGGCACTCTTGCTTCCCGCCAGCGAAAACGATGGGCATTATCAGCCAAAGAAGGCAGTGCATGGGAAGCAGGAGAAGGGCATCCAATACCCTACGGACTCTGGAAACTCAAAGAAGCCCGAAAAGAAGGGTATCTCTTTCTGGTCGAAGGCGAAAGCGATTGCTGGACTCTCTGGTATCATGGTTATCCCGCTCTGGGATTGCCTGGGGCTGATATGGCTGAAAAAATAGAAGCCAGGTATCTGGATCAGATCAAAAAAATTTACATCATCCAGGAACCCGACCAGGGCGGAGAAACCTTCGTTCGTGGTATTCGAAAAAGGCTCTATAAAATGGAATACAAAGGGATGGCTTTTGTTGTAGCAATGAAAGGAGCCAAAGACCCCAATGATTTGCATTGTAGTTCATCTAATTTCCATGAAGATTTTGCTCAACTGGTAAGCGATGCCAGACCGATTTCCTTATTTGAACCCAAGGATATTACCGTTGATTACGGAAATTTGATACCGGAACTACCCGAACCCGAAGATAAAACAGTCCTGGAACTTATGGAAAAAGCCGTTGCAACACAGAAAAACTTCTTCATCATCGCTCCCCAGGGTTCTGGAAAATCATACTCCAATAGCTACATCGCCGTAAATGAACTGAAAAAAGGACGCTGTGTGATTTTATCCTCTCGTTCTCACGATGAGCTGAACCAGATCGGCAGAACAACCCGAAAGCTACTGAAACAAATCGGAATGCCAGAATACCATCTATTCCATCTCAAAGGAAGCAAGGAGAGAGAAAAGACTGATGCTGCCTTCATTCCTGATGTCAGGCCAATTATAGTATTGGCTCCTCATGCCTATTTCCACTTCAAAGGCGATACTCCGTATCATTATGCCCTCGCAGATATGCTTTTCCAGGGAGAATTTGGCGAAAAGCCTCTGGTGCTGATTGATGAACTCAATTCCTTTATGGAGTCGGCCTTTATCTCCAAAGTTCTCGGCTCTCGTAAATCTCTGAAAAGAGTCTTTGGGGAAGAACTGTGGATTAAAAACAGGCTATGCCCGCTCTATACCTCATCGGGCAATTGCCTCAATTGTGAAGGCAATATGTTTTTACATCCTCGCAGTGGAGAAGGCGGAATGCTTTCCTATACAACCATCTTCCAACGCCACAAACAAGATAAATTGCGTGAAGAAAAAGTGGACGTGGGTAAAATCGTAAAATGGGACATATGGTACGAAGAGAATACCATGCGGGTATATGACGTTTTCCAGCCCAAAACCTTCGAGCAAAGGCAATGGTCCACAGGAAGCAAAGACGATCTTACTCTGGAAATGAGCTTCGAATACTGGCGGGCAGATGTCATTTCTCGTATGATTGCGCCTCACATTGTTTACTTTTACCCTTACGACATAGTGAAAAAAGAGAATTTAGGTCGCTCTCTCACCGAGCAAGAATTGGACGAAAGAAAAAAAGGTCGGCAAATTGCACTTCCTCACCATGTTTGTGGCGTTCCCATTCTTCAAGGTTGGGATCTGGCTGTTTTACGAAAGCTCAACGGACAGGTACAAATCGGCCTGACAGCCCCAGGTGCGACCAATACAGAGCGTTATATACTAAAGCAGGCTATCGGGCTTTCTACAGAACACTATAGCGTAGCCAGTACGCCCTACATTCGATTCAGCAATCTTCTTATCCTGATTCTGGAGAAAGACCTGTCCTTCGATGAACCAGAGGTAAAAACCCTTCTTGAGTTTTGGGCACAAAGCACCAAGATAATATCCTTTCTCCCGACCTATTATGATGCGTCTCAGTCAGAAAGTGCCATTAGCGAAAACACCAAGACCATGTACTACGACGGTGCGCAGAAAATCCGAAATGCCCCCATCGAAGGCACATGCCTTCATTTCGATATTTGCATCAGTTGCATCCACGGCCCATTAGGCCAGGGCCTTGATCTCGGCCAATTCAAGCTTGCTATGGTTTCCACCAACTGCGAACGCCCCAAATGCCTTTTCACAGGTCGCCCCGTAACTAAAACCAACAAGGAATACATTCTTGAAGACGTGGCAGAAAAATCCAGACAGGCAGCCTTACGCATCCTCCGCTTAACCGAAGGCGAATCTCAGGAAGCTCCTCGTGTAATCCTTTTCTACGGCAGGTATTCCTATGAAGTCGCCCATAAAGTCGAAGCAGAGCTTTCCAAAGTAGGTCATACAGTAAAGGTACTCAATGCTAAAACATGCCTTCAATACGCCAGAGAAGTCTCTATAAAATGGCTGGCAAAAGAGGACATCTCTCCCCTGGAATCACAAGGCGTAGAAACATACGAAGAGCAGGAAATCATCGGGAAGGCTCAGGCTGCTATTCTCGAATATCAGAAAGAACATCCCAAAGCCGATTGGCGGGAGATTGTGGTTGGACCTAGAATTCTGCGGGATTTACCTCGGCAGTATAAAGATAAAATCAAAAAATGGTTCCAAGAGAATTCTAATAAGAATGATCAAAATGATAGCTTGACGGAACTTATTGAAAAAATAAAAAAATTTCTGAAACAAAATCCAAATACTAAATGGTACCAGATCTATCGTAAATTTAATCTCGTAAGAAAACATAAGGAAGAACAAATAGTAATTCAGCAAACTATTGGAGTATAGCCACTTAATTGTATGCATCAAAAATGCTGCCAATACCTCATTATATATAGAGGTGTTGGCAGCAAAAATGATGCATATCGAGCATTCCCTATTTGAAATCCTAACAGAATATAGTAAGTCTAAGAATATTATAAAATATGCCTATCCCGATGGATGTAAAATTACATTTTTTCCCAATAGGCTAATTTTAGCCATTTTATCACTTATGGTTTCATAGAAAGAAAGGAAACGATCATGTTAGTAGGTTACGCAAGAGTTTCCACATCCGACCAATGCCTGGATATGCAAAAGGACGCTTTGCTAAAAGCAGGATGCGAGAAAATTTTCACAGAT
>JABWCH010000078.1 GCA_013359215.1 Candidatus Brocadiia bacterium
CAAAACCAGAAAAAAATAATAAATTGAGCGAAACTAATGCATAGCTTTTTTTTCATATAGAGACATCCGTTCCTAAGCAATGAGAATTAAATAACTTCCCCATAAAATTTAACCGCAGAGCCGCAGAGAACGCTGAGAAGAGAGATGAAAAATAAAAAATATTGTCTCTAATTCTTCTTATTCTTCGTACTCTTCATGGTAAAATTTTTAAATCTTTTCTTCTCTGCTCCCTTTGTGCCTGTGAATTATTTTTTCCAAATGGGTACGTTATTTAATTCTGATTTCTAAGCCAGATAAGCAGGAACCAGAAGAGAAGAAAGAACCACTCATTGAAACGAATAAACACGAATTTTTATTTCCAAAAAATCTTTTACATCAGGACTGCGTGGTTCTGCCTGAACAAGATTATTGCAGTGCATTGGCATGCAAAGACAACGACTTAATGCAATTGTTCATATGTACGATAAAGCTTATGCCAAACACTATTCTAATCGGATAGAAAACGGCAGGAGAAGCGATCATCATTGAAATACTCCATAAGGCAAAGGAAAATAAAATAAATTTACTCATAGCTTGAATGGGCAGAGAATAGCGATCACGATATTTGTTATAAGTTTTGCTCAGAGAATAAAGCATATAAAAAAGCCAAAAAATATTAAAAATGGGGATAAACAGAAACCCTATCGCTTTGCCTGGAGAAATACAGTTTGGTTCTGTTTTCAAAAAATTCCAAACTTTAGCAAGGAGGATCAGGATCGGAATAAAGGCAATTAAATAGCAAAGACTAGCCAGCAAGGCATATAAAAAAAAATCAGAGCCTACAGTCCTTGGTTGGAAAGATAACAGCAATAATTCATCGTTACGGATGGGAAGGCTGCATAAGACCTCCAATATATTAAAAACAAGATAAATCAAAAGATAATATTTAACACTGGCTTTAGAAGCTTTCGGTAATTTGTATTCTTCACTCTTTCGCTCTTGAGCAGGAAGGAAAGTAGTATACAAATCATATACTAACACCATGAATAGAGCAGGGATAAAGAATGAGGTTGTAGGAATGGAAAAAAAATTCAAGACTTCATGGATAAGCCTTTCCAAGTATTGAATTGGGTATACCAGTGTATTGGATAAAGATTCTAAAAAATTAAAAAATTCTTCACAATGAATTAATTCCCCAAAATCATAAAAACGTACAACGTAAAGTTTGGATTGTATCCATAGCAAGGAATAACTTAAACAAAACAAAAGTACAAGACGGGTCACCAGTCTGCTAATCCCACATTTGCTGATGAGTTTATGAAAAAGATAGCCTAAAAGTAAAACAAAATACCCAGCAAACCATACGTTCGATAAATTTAAAGGATGTAAAATATATAATAATCTCTGAGTTTTTGAGAAATCTGTAATATAGTCATCCATCAATACAATCTTAAGAATTCGGCCAAGAATAAACAGTCCTACGCCGATCAGAAAAAGATGCAGTATGGGAAGCCTTGTTTCCTTCATGCCTTCCCCTAATATTCGTTTTTTCCATTCTTTAAAACGATCTGCCTTCTTTAGGACTTTAAGTATAAGATTTTTCACAGTTTCGTCTTGCTCTTTTTCGGCAGCTTTTTGCAAAGCTGATTTCACAGACTCATCAAGGCCGATATCTTCGAGAAGATGGATAACTCGAATCCGTGTTACCATATTGGGACAATCGAGCAGGGAAATCAAAGAAGGAATGGCATTTTTCCCCATCTTCGCAATCTTGCCAGAAGCAGAGTATTGGATTTCAGGATCTTCGCTCTGCAATGCTAAAAATAAATCGTCCATTTTGTTCCTTTCATGGTTCTAAAGTTTTGTTTTCATGACAACAGAAAAAATCGAAAAAACTCATAACAGGCGAATTAAATAGAGATCGGCGACTCTCATTGCAATAAATTCGATAGGCGTAGGAAGGGATGATCTGGATGCTGGAAATAGATTTTCATCATTCCATGGATTGGATTGGCGCCATACATCGCTGTCATTTCTCGCCAAAATTTTTCGATGCAATCGAGAGTTTCCTGATCATTGCAATTTCTCATCACCTGCGTGTGCAGGCAGGCAAGAAGTTTGCCGCTTGTATCTTCCCTGGGGCGGCCTCTTGTCAAAGCAAGAGCACTACGGTATATCTTCAGTCCGAAGTCTGATGGTGTTTGCTTTATCGCCACACGCAAATAGTCTATGAAATGGGGTTGACGAAGGCCACTTATATACAACTCTGTCGGCGAGTTATGATCGCCTGCCGCTTTTCTCTTGTGTTCCCCAGGAGCACTCCAATCACGATTTTGCCAGCACCATCCATTGTTTTTGCCATATTCATAGATTTCCTTAGCAAAACCCAATTCCCAATCGAAGACCATGTCCATTGCCACCAGCCCGATTTGTTCATCTCTGCTAAAATGGCGTTCAAAAGCTTCTTGAGTCTGTCCAGGCCGTCGGTTGAAAAGACCAGGCTCCAGGCGCAAGGCTCCGACTTTCTCTGCCAGATGCTTTTTATATCTTTCCCTCAATTCTCCTTTCAATACACCTAGCTTCCATAATAGATACACATATTCGCCTGTAAAGAGCACAGGATTCTCGTTGTCACGTTCCACTCTTTGACCAGGGGTAGGCGTGAGCCGCAAGAATCCATCTTGATCCATCCAATCGCTTTCCACTTCCTTTACAATGGCTTCGATAGCATCCTTCGGAGGCGCCTGCAAGACATACTTTACTTCCAGCTTGCCGGTTCTGGCATTGCAGTCGCTCCAATTCGCAAAATCCACAGTCACGACCTTATGCTCTTCTATGTTTTCGATACGAGGCGGCTCAGGACACTTGCACCATCCGATTGAGCATTCGGAGCCATCCCCGATACCAGTTTCGACAAAAGTCTCGCTATTCCCCAAGTCGCAGTTTCCAGGCCATGCTCCATTGCGAAAATAAGCACGAATGGAGACGATCTTGCAAGGCAAGGGCACTTTCACCCTGATCGTAGTCAGCGCCTTCGGATCTTTCGACTTAGGCAACAATGCTTCTTTCTCGATTTGCAAAGGCTGTTCTTGTATCTTCTGATCTGGCAAATTCTTATAGCGGACTTCAAGCTTCCCGATTCGATCTCTTGCATTGCTCCAATTCGAAAACCCTACAGTGATGACCTTACTTTCTGTTGAGCTTATGATCTGATAGGGATTGGGGCAGGCGCACCATCCAAGACCACACTCCGAACCTTTGCCTATGGGCGCAGGTTCAAAATCCCCTCCCGTTTTTTCTTTAAAATAGGCATAGATGCCAACAATTTCAGCATTGGCAGGGATAGAGACAGACAACACTTTGATATAATCGCCAATTTTTGGCTTCCCTATCCAGGGCTTCTTGATTTTAGGAAGCTCCAGTGTTTTGCTATTTGTTTCTTGCGCTAGAACAGATGGAACAATCAGAAACCACATCAGGAGAGACAAAATGATTGCTTTCATTTCCATTCCTTTTTATATAAAAACCGATCTCTACTGCCCTTAAAAAAACACCTGAACCGAAGTCAGGTGTTGAAGATGTGTGTATTATTCACCAAGATATGTTATCTGGATACGATCTTTCATGGAACATTTTCCATGTTTGTATTTATTGTCAGATGGGGGAAGATACTCGTTGTCTTTGTCGCCTTGTGATCCAAAATAAAACTTAATATTATGATCTCGCCCTCCAGCCTGTACATCAAATCTATCGTCTTGATCGAAACGCCAGCAAACATCGGTTAAGGAAGTTTCTGTAGCTTGCATATTTAAACAGAAAGTTTCATGAATTATCTGGCATGTATTACTACCAGATTTTTTCACCCTAAATCTAATGAATACGTATTCTCTTTGTGCGAGAGTACCTATATGAAGGTTTAAAGAAATACGATATTTTCCAGGACGATTGATCTTAAAAGAAAGATAGTCGGCTCCTGGAGCTTCATCGGCAAGAGTCTTTTTTTCTGCTGTGATCATTGTTGCATCCGTTACAAATTCTTCCTCGAATGGGATATTTTTGTATTCACAAGCTCCCCATATCGAAGGCTTACAGAGACCAGACCAGATTTTAGCTTTTGCAAGGTCTGAAACCTTTGATTCTAGTTGTGCTACTTTATTTTTTAATTCTTCATTCTGTTGCCTTAAAAATTCTAGTTTCCCGTTTATTGTTTTCATGTTGTCCCATGGACTATTTGCTACCAAATTGTTTAAAATAGCGCCCTTGATGTCAGCTTCGCTGTAATTTTTAACTTCTACCTCTTCTTTCGTAGCATTAACTTTGTGATTCTGGATTGTAGTGATGATATAATCTTTATTCAATTTTGCACCAATCAGTGCATCAATTTGGCTTAGAGTTAAAGGCTGCTTTTCCTGCCCCATCACAAAGGAAACAGAAAATAGGCATAATAATAAAAATAACTTTTTCATAATAAAATTCTTTCCTTTCTAAAAAATTTTCAACAGAAACATCTTACATGGCTTATCCCAGGCATATCGAATCTGCATCTTTTTTTATTGCATAAGATAAATACACAATTTTCCATTTCTAATGATCAAATCTTTAGCCTCTGCTTTTATACTTGCTTCTATTACGATGGTATAGCTGCCAGGAACAAATTCTCTAGTGGTTATTACAGATGTTGTCTTCCACACACCCCTTGATTCATCATTCATCTGAGCAAGTTTTTCAAATTGAGTAGAGCTATCCTTCATGATTTTTATCGTCAATGTAAAGTTGCCATCTCCTAGCTTATGACCGAAAAAGTCTCCTTTATAGTTTAAAGAAATTTTTGATCTGGCATATAAACAGATTTGCTTACTTATCACAGATATAGAGGGAGTATGATGATAGATAGCTACTTCTGCTCCTTGATCTACTGTGAAAAATGGCTTACCAAAAGGAAGATCATCGTCCGAACAACATTCTACGATTCCCGTTCCCCATGAATACAGTGTCAAACTTGCCTTACTACATCCATGAAAAACTTTTTGGCCCAGTTGTTCATCGTGAACAAAAGAGAGATAGGCTTGTAAATTGCCATCATTATCCACTATGCACTTTGCTCGACTAAGCTTTCGTTGACTATCGATGTATTTGTAAAATTCCACTTCCGAACCAAAATTTACAGCCCCTTCATATGGGTGGTTATTGTTGCCAGGGTCGGTATAAATGCATTTTACATATCGTTGTTTTGGGATTGTAAAAGAATCTTGCTGAGGCATCACATTTTTTATCGCATGATCTAGTCTTTCTATCTCTGTCTTTAAAAATTCTAGTTTTTCATTTAGGGACATTTCTGGCCATGGTTTATTTTGTGCCATAGTAACAGAAAGGAACAAAAGAAATAGTATGAAGAAAAACGACATTCTATACATAGTGAATTTCCTTTGAAAAAAGTAAACAAATCGTCATAGTTTATATAAAAGGAATCAAGAATCTCTCTTGATTCCCTGTTTTTTAATAATAAATGCTCATGGCATTTTCTTTTGATTCAAGGCCACGAATAAGATCAATAGTAACAGAGGCGCCTTCCGGTATCTTTTTGAAAAAATCATCAGCATCTTTAGGATCGATGGTAAGGCATCCAGCAGAACCACGCCATTCTGCACTGGATCCAGAGTGAACCAGAATATTGACGGCATACTGGTATTTTTCCATGGACGTGTTTTCTTGCAGCTCTTCCATTATTATATCGAATGCAGATGATTGCTTTTTGCTCTTTTCTTCTACAATCTTTTTTTCGAGTAATCTTTCGCTACTTATATTTAGAGTAGGGACTTTATAATTCAACCGCAGACAAAGGCTTTTTTTATCTGCTCTTTTCCCTCTCTCGCTTTTATAGTAGCGGCCTTTCAGTGTTGTAGGAAAAGCATGATTCGATTTCACTACGGAATATTGCCAATCTTTGGGTTTATTTTTTCCTGGAAGGAAATTGGGCAGAGTGCTTCCTTTAAATGTCTTGACCAGTTTGTCTTTAAAGTACAGATCTACTTTTGCATTGTAAGCGTTTACCCAATTTTTTTGTTCTGCGCTTTTGATGATTTCGATAAAGACAACATGATAGTCTGCTTTTTTATCTGTGGTGCATTCCATAACGAGCTTTTCGTCTATAGCCTGTAAAACGATAGGGAAAAGAACCAGAAAAACGATACAATAAGAAAAACGCATTTGATATCTCCTCAATAAAATCTTCCTTCTCTGGCTGCAACAGGCAGCCAGATATTATTTGAGCATAAGGTATTGCAATTGACGGGCATTGCCTTTAAAATCTTGAAGTTGATTGATATTCCAAAGTTTATAGGTTTTCCATGCGTTATCTTGTTCTTTGAGATGATCAGAAAGGGATCTTAGCCGTAAATAAGCACCTTGGGGCAAGGGCTGAAAGACCAGGATATTGCAAGGAGAACAGAAGCCATCGTTTAAAGTTTCTGCTGCTTGCTGGCAAGTTTTGATGGGCAGGCAAAGAACTGTGTCGGGCGTGTACAAAATTGCTTCCTGAAAGCAAGGTCTGTCAGGATAGCATAGCAAAATTTCACCTGAGTCTATAGTGATTTTAGGATTGCCAGGGATATGGTATCTTGTTTTTGCCGTTGCTTGCTTTGTCTCGAATTTTTCAGAGCCAAAGAGCTGGCAAAGGGAATGGTAATCCTGAAAAACATAAGCTTGCTCGTGATTATGAGGCTGGAGCACAAATGAATTTCCTTCTACAGACAGGTAGTAAAGGCTTGAGCTATATTGTATTTGAAAAGAATCCTTCATCTCTGGCTCTTCCTGATCTTTCAGTCTGTCTATGATACTTTCCCGGAAATTCAGCCCGGTTTCCTGAGTAAAATTCTTTCTATTCAGGATAGGAATTTGCTCCAGACGAAGATCGTAGAGTTCATACCAGAGCCTTTCTTTTAGGAATAGGTCTGCATGGAATTCACGGGCTTTGCCTATTTGAATAAGGACTTTTTTGCCATTTTCTAAAGCGATAACGACGGGCATCTCATAAAGTTTGCTTTGAGAAGCAATTTGTATGCGAAAAAGCGAAGGACGGGACTCTCTCATGTCTTTGACCTGATTGTTTTGCTGCTTACAGATAGCCTCTCCCATTTCAGGTAGTGAATTGCTGTTTTCTTTCGATATCTCTTTCGCTTTAAACCATATTGGCACTGGAACAGCAAGCACCTCATCCCAAATGCTTTGCCAGCATTGCCCAAAAAGCTTTTGGAAAAGATATTGCAAAAATTCTTTCTTGTGGATTTCAAGAAATTGCAAGAATGGATCGGGGAAGGCTTTATTTGTAATTTCCATGGGAGTAATTTTTTTGGGAATACCTAGCATGTTTATAGCTTCATCTAAATCAGGCGGATTTATGCCTAAGAAATTACACACAGCATCCAGCTTTTCATTATAACTTTGCTGATTCTGTATCGGATTGTCGCCATAGACAGCTTTTACGCATTTATCTAGCAGATATTGCTTGCTTAGAACAGACCAATCGGTACGTGCAGGTAGATATTGTCTGAACTCGTTTTCCCAGTCCCAGGGATTTGAAATAACCGCTACCATATCGGGAGCGCTGTCTTGCAAAGCCTTCTTCCATGTACCAAAAAAAAATCTTACAATCTCGTTCCAATCAGGATTTATTCCTGCTTCGTTTGCTATAAAAACGCATTTTGCTTCTTTATTGAGAGGCTGCCAGGTTGCTATTTTATCAGGAAAATTATGCTGTAATATAGTGTCGAGTATGCGTTCCTGTACATTGTGTTTTTTGCCTATATATTCGGCAACTTTTTCAGAAGAATGCTGTTTATCGAGCAAACAGGAGATTTGTTTTGTCTCTGGAGCATTCACGAAGCTGGGTAAATCATAAAAATTTTTGAGAAAAGCGATGTAGCCCGACAGCGAAGCAACATCGTTCTGGCCTGGATTTGGAAAGGCAGAGAGTACCTTTTTGATATTATCGTAACAAGAGATTTCCTCAGACACGCTTCGTCTGCTCTGGTAAAAAGAAAGATAAGGCAGCTCTGGTATCTGCGCATCAAGCGCTTCTGGATTAGGGCACAAGGCTTTCCATCTTTGAAATACCATTTTTTTTACAGGCTTGAATTCCAAACCATGATAGGTAGAAAGCTTCTCTACAAATTGTGGAAGGGAAGAGGCTAGCCATTCCTTGAGGAAAGACAATTTTCCTGCCTGTATGGCAACCATTGTCTTTCGTGGCATAGAAGGTAGAGTCCATGCTATATGCTTTATAGGATCCCCCTCTGGTTGGCAATAGACGATCACTTCCTGGAGATGGTCTTCTGTATAAAAGCATACAGGCTTTCCTTCAAAAAGGGAATCTATATTTCCGGAGATTTTCCATTCTTTTCCTGTCGGTGTTTGTTCCTTATCTATGATTTTGCCTGGCTGAAACACAGTTTCCAGACAATGTCTTTCAGAAAACGAGAAGGCTGGCTTTGCAGGTGAATCTAGCTCCTGAAGCCGCCAGAAGTTGTCTTTTTTCCAGACAGCGCATTTCTCGGGATAGGATATAATGTCTTTGCATGTTGGAGCTGCGCCATCTCTTATTTCGCAAAGTTCCTTCACTTCCTGTAAGTTCTTTTTGAAAAAGCGATTGCAGTTGAGTGGATTGACCATTATGATATCTTGGATACGGACATCATAGACACTATACCATCGTCGTTCTATTTCTCCAGGCTCTACTCCTTTCCTTCTTGTTGGAGCGAACTGGAGAAGGGAAGCATCTTCCTTAAAGAAAAGAACAGGAAGAACAAAGGTTGTTTGCCCCTGAGAAAGTTCCAGCAAATAAAAATGGGGAGACTGTTGGGCATTTGCCTGATACCATCCACACAATAAAAAGAGAAATATAAAAATCAGAGAGCTTCGCATGATTACCCCTTTCCTTCTAATAATTCTTTCTGCCATACTGAAAACCATTTTGACATTGCCTTCTTAAGGGACTCTTCGTTCTGTTGCAGATATTTTTTTACTTCCGCTTCCAGAGAAACGTTGTTCTTGACCCATTCCACCATCCTAACCAGCTTGTCTAAATCTTCAGCAGAAATCAAAGGAGTCTGTACCAGCTTTAGTGCTTCCTCTAGCAACCCGGTTTCTCTTTCCTGGTCTTGGAAAATTCTGCTTTCCTTGTTAATGCTTTCTGCCAGGTTCACTTTTTCGTTCAAAATAGTGGCTACCTTAGAAAGCGTCTCAGCGTTCTTTTTCAATTCCTCTACACTGGCATCCAGATCCTTTTCAAAATGCTCCATGATCTTGAGCCATTCTTGATACATCAATCCCAAGGCAGTTTGAGAACCGTATAGATCCTTTGTATCCTCCATGGCCTTTTGGCTGTCTTCTTTAGATAGCATCTGCTTTTTTATCATATCCTCTACTATCGGGCCAACCTGTTCCAGGGAAAAGGCGTTCTCTTCAGGAGAAGGCAAAAGGCAAGGGAGATGGTCTTTCTCAGGAATTTCGCCTTTTCTAAGCAGGGTCAGCCCTTTTTGCAAACGAAGCAACCGATTGTATCTTCCTGCCGGGCTATAGATATAGTCTGACCCAAAATAACCCACATTCTCCTGGTATTCCTCTTGCAATCGTTCCAAATCGTTTTGTTTTTTTGTTTCATTCAATTGTTTTTTTATTTTTGGCTTCACAAGAGAAGCTGAACTCTGCCCTGTGCTACCATGTGGTATATGGGCTGGAGTAAGATAGGCAAAAACCACAATCATGTCTTCCAACTGTTCTAAAGAATTTTCTGGTATTTTGATTCTCCATACATTGTCCATTCCTCTTCCCATGTACATCCAATAATTACAGCCCAGGGAAGGACTAAATAAAACAGAGTGACTTGGAGCTTTACTGATTTGGCTTTGTATTGCTTCTCCCTTTCTTTCTCTGCTATTATGGTCAGGAGAAATCTTGTCTCCATTTCTATCTCGACATTCAAAAGGCACTTCTATCGTCTTTTGTCCAATGCGATATACGGTCGGTCCAATGGGCTCTATTTCTACGACATAATCGTACCTATCCTTCCATGTAGGAATTACCCAAACATCCCATAAAATTCCTCCATGATGGTTACGGCATAAATAGGATGGGAAAAACCATGGCATATCCGATTCGGGATTCAAGCATTCAGTAACTGTAATCTTTGTATTAAGACCAGGAATATTTACTTCTCTTTCCAAAGATCGCATATCGGACTCAGAAAGCATTTTTTGAGAAAGCATAGAAATCATAAAATTCTGTTTTTTGGTATGAGATAAGGGAATGCGAATAGCTAATAATTTGGGTAAGCTTGTAAAAAATTGTTTCATCACCATTGTATATTTTTCATCCAGATCCCTTTTGGTAAGTTCTATTTCTTTAGGAGATTGGCAAAAGATAGCTAAATCCATGCAGACAGGGTCGCTCGATATGTAGTATAGCCAGTTAGCGTATTTAAAAAGCATACGGTTGGCATCTTCCAGACAAAGACGATATCGGGAAATCCGATCCAGAAGAGAGTCAAACCGTGCCATCCCCGCTATTTCTGCTATGGAAAGATGCTCCGGAATGGCAGGATTGGCCATTTCGTCTTCGATTTGCTTTTCCAATTCTTCTATTTGTGCGAGAATCTGATTTAAGGCAGGGCTGGGATCTGCTGGAACTGGCACTGAAGCAGCAACAGGAAGAGAGTTTAGTTCTTTTTCTACGCCCTCGATTTTGCTATCTATTCTTGCCAGTTCTATGGTGGCATCCTCCAGAAGCAAGAGCAAATCCTTTGCCTGTTCCTGAACTCTATCTCGTTTTCCTATAATGATCTCATACTCGATCTTGGCCTGTTCTACCTGGGCCTTGACCTGTTCCACATGAGCGTGGATAGATTTTTGAGTAAACTCCTTTGCTTTTTTCTCTGCTCCCAGGATTTGTCCAGCAATGCCTGTCAGTTCTGCTTCTTTCTCGCTGACATAGGCATCGAAAATCGCTCTTGTCTGTTTAAAACTATCGTATTCTTTCTGTATCTGGTCTTCGATTTTTTGCTTTATGACTCCGCCTCTTAATTCCTGGATTTTCTGTTTGTAGCCTTCTACTTTTCCTTTTACTTCCTCGATTTTTTCTCGAATGTTTTGGTAGGTAATTATAGCTTCTTGTGCAAACTTGGCCAGGTCAGCACCCATCTTAGCAACTTCCATCAGGCTTTGGGGACGGTTGTTGATAAATCCCGTGGCAGTGCCTGTGATGATTCCTGAAGGAATATCGGCTGCCATAGCGATGGTTGTCCTGGCCATGGCCATGACTTCCTGTATCTTCTGAGCGTTGTTTTGCACTTTTTCAAGAAAATTTGTTAAATCCTGGACTCGCTTTTGCACCTTTTCACATTGCTCTTGTGCTTTCGTTATCTTTTCTTGGATATTATTTTCTATACTCCTAGCAAGATCCTTTTTTAATCTGTTTAGCCTATCAACTTCGGTTATAGCTATTTTATCGAAATCCGCCTTTCTCCTGTTGATCTCGGCTTTCATCTTTTCCTGAACTTCCTTAAATTCCATTTGCCTTAAATTTTCCAGGTGCCCCCGAAGGTCGCTTTCGATTTTTTGGAATTCATTCTTTTTTTCTAGAATTTTTTGCGCTGCCAGCTCGACACTTCGGGAAATCTGCACAATTTCCTCTGCCTTTTTAGGAGATATTTTCCATGCCGCAATCCGGGTAGCAGCGTTTGTCATGTTTATCTTTCTTAAGATTGCTTCTGCTTTGCCAAGAGAAGCATTGAAAGTTGCTATCTTATCCTGGGTGATGCCAGGAAGACTTTTTGCATCCTGGAAGGAAGTTTTTTCTTTAAGCTCCGTCAAAAGCTTGGATACCTTGTCTGCCTGTAAACTTCGGTTTCCTTGCAATTGCTCCAGATACTGGCTAAGTTGGAGTCTGTAGGCGTTATCTTGTACAATTTTTCGTCTTTCTTGCTCGAGTCTTTCTAAAGCGTATTTTTTTTCTTCTTCCTTTAGCGTTTCTGACTGGATGCGGAGATTGTCTATCCGTTCTTTTAGATGAGCAATCTTCTCTGTCTGGCGAGCTTTCTCCCTGATTTGTGCATCCAAAAATTCTCTACGGAATTTATCGGCAATTTCCCTGGCGTTGGAAATCTCCTTTCTCCATTCCTGATATATGGTATTTAAATCTGCGATATTTCTTTGCAAAGCAGGCCTTACCATCCAATCCTCTCCCTCCAAAAAGGGATCCATTTCAAAAAAGCGCAGGCCTCCAAAAAAGCATCCTTTTTCGATCCATTCCAGACGATTTCCGAGTTGGGTTGCTAAAAACAACGCCTCCTGATTATCGGAAATCATTCTTGCTTCATAGAAAGCCTGAGCTGCCCTTCGGTATTCAAGCATTGCGCTGGGATTGGCCTGGATTGTGCTTGCTGCTGCAATGCTGGGTTTGCTTGTACGGTAGGCCTCATCTCCTGTTGACATATAGAGCCGTCCCAAAACCAAGAGTATGCTTGTTCGATGCCTTGTATAAGCATCTGCCGAGACTCCCTCTCTATTCTTTTCCAAAAAATCTTGCCCTTCTTTGGCGATAGTGACACCATCTTGAAGCCGTTGTAATCTTTTCAGGAGCAATTGATCCCTGTCATCAATGGCACTGTCTTCGCATAAAAAAGCAGCGAGTAGTTTAGCTTCTGCGGAAATAGTATAGTAGCTTATATTGGGATCGTAAAGATGTCCGGCTTTGATATAGGCTTTATGAAGAAGTTCTTCTGCATCTTCATAAAGCCCTAAATGCAAATATGCCTTAGCCATGGTATTAACAGCATCGGCTCCTGGCTTTTGATTTAAAAAAGCCTCTATCGGAGTTTGCGCATAGATAGATAAAGTTTGTAAAAATACAACAATCCACACTAAAAAACATTTCATTTGCAGATCTCCTTATTTAAGCCACTCTTTTTCAATCTCAAACAACAACTTGGCCCTCTCTTTCAGAACACCTTCTTTTTCAAACAGCATATCCACAAGCTTTCTCAATTCCTCTGTAAAATCTAGCCCTCCGATTCTATCAACCAAATCTTGAGCCTTTTGTCCTATTTGTGGCAGTTGCTTTTGCAATGTATTAAGATACTGGAACGCCTTGACAAAATCTGTCTTTACATCCTCAGGGCACTCCTGGCAATCCTTGTCTAATGTCCAACCGGCATCTTCTAACTTCGTAACCAACTCGTTTACCTTATTGTCCAGTTTCTCTTTTTTTTCTTTTCTGCCCTCCATGTTATTGCCTGCCTGCTTTATGGTATCTGCCACGCTATCGAAATTGCTACAAGCCTTGACGATGTTTTTTTGCTGTTCCTGGATATCCTTGACTTTTTGCACAGAGAAGGTGCTTTTCTCGGCTGCTTTATCCAAAATATAAGATTTTATCTGATCATGAGGGTTTTCGCCGCTTCCTATCTCTTCGTCCACCTTTTTCCTTACATCAGCAATACCAGGCAAGGGACGAAGAGCAGCGTTTTCTGCCAGGAGACAATCAATGATATGGATATAAGACTCTGCCATTTTTTTCTTTTGGTCTGATAAAGGTTTTTCTTTCGCCTGATTTAATTTTTCTTTTGCTTTCTCTAAGGCTTCTGTTACAGAACTAGACAAATTTTTCCCTTCATTCAGTTCCTGGAATGCCTGTTCTGATTTGCTATGTAGAAGAGCTTCTCCCCAAACGAAATAATGAATACCATCCGAAGGTTCCAAGTTCTCTATATTGGCAAGTACAGCATCGTACAGATAATTCTTGGACAATTCGATTAATCCATCCCAGTTTAGTTCTTTAACCTCAAACTCTTGCGTATAAACCCAGGTCATTGTCCATAAAAAAAGTAGAGCCAAAATCATGTTTTTTTTCATTTTTCCTCTCCTTCCTGGATCGCTTTATATAATTGTAACCAGAAATCTTTTCCATACTGTTTAGCCAGAGATTCTCCTAAATCTTTCAATCTTTGGATTGGTTCTTGTAGTTTAATCTCAGGAATAGAAAAATCGACAGGAATAGCAAAATCTTGCATTAAAGATTCCATCTGCTCTACGACTTTTTTTTCGCTTTCTTTCGCTAATACTTTTAATTCAGTTCTTTTATTGATCCAATTCCTCAATTCTTTTAAATCATCAGGGAGAAAAATTCCAAATTCTTTAAACCAAACCCAGACTTTCTGCAAATTTTCTTTTCGTGCCTCGTTTCCAAAAAATTCTTCTAGTTTCAAATCCTCTGGTATGGGCTTTCCTTTTAAATCCAGGTGTTCTTTTAAAGCGACATAGCGATCTATCAAGGTAGAATCCGAAGGAATGAACGGAGTAGACAGAATTTTCATCGCTGCCAGAATGCTGTCTAAATTGCTGAAAAAAGCATCGGATTCTTCTTTGCTCAGGCTATCTCTCAATTTTGTTTGTGTCTCTTCCGGCTTGATTCCATAAACATTTCGTAAAGAAGCCGCAGCCTGGACTCTTGCGATGATTGCTGTAGACAAAGCTTCCTGCGCCTTGACAACAGGATTCCTCATAGCCGTCAGAATATTTCTGTTGACAGGATGCGTGCTGGCAGGGGAAAAAATTTCCATCAGTCTCTTAGCCACAACGCCCCTGCTGCTCTTTTCATCTACAGAAGGAGGCAGGTATTCTCTGGCAACATCCTGATAGTTTTGTGCCAGCAAAATTTTCATAGCCCAGGTTTCCTGGTTGGCAAAACCCTTTTCCTGAGAGAAAGTACAGAACTCATTGCACGCCCTTTGCACCATCCAGGAGGCTGCCTTTCTTTCTGAATCGTTGGATGCCTCTATCAGAGCTGCATATTCATATCGAACCAATACCCACAATGCCTTTAACTTGAAAGAGCTGTCCGCTAGTTCCTCTTTCGAATAACAAAATTTTCTTAGATCACGCAATGTCTTCCAATCACCCAATATAGGACTGTCCATTTCGTTCTCTACAAGTTTCACAAAATTCTCTCCCTGGGCCATGCATACTCCAGATAAAAGGAATAGCATGAAAACAAGCGTTTTTATAGAACAAACCATAAATGAATCCCCTTTTTTCCATGATTTTATCTGAATATAGTTTTTCCAATACTTGGTGCGGGAATTCCCGCACCTGAAAAGGCATCTATCTAGCCAATTCTTGTATTTCGCTTTCGCTCAACGCTCTGTTGTATATTCGGATATCGTCCATATATATTGGAATGTCGTCGCCATCGAGTCCCCGATTTCCGATACAAATTCTCCTGGGATTGAAGCTAGTACACTGAGCTACGGCTGCCAATCTTCTTCCATCAACAAACATGGCAATAGAATTTTGACTCTTTTGTATTGCAACATGGTGCCAGATATTCTTTGGAATCAAACGTTCATACTCATATCTACGCCCAGTATTTGAATGATTCAAAGGGAATTGGCCAATGGGGTCAGCTCCCTCAAGATGCATATAACTGGCTCCGCCATTATGATGTCCGCCTGCACCATCAACACATATATAAAAATTGGAGCCTCCTATATTCATACTTCCATAGTTCGTTACAGGCGTTACATATCCTGGGGTATTCTCTTGGGTTTTATATATCCAAAATGATATGTTAAAATTCTGTTCAAAAACAATGTTGTTTGCAAAGAAACAATTCTGAGCGCCATCAGGAAAATAAGCGCTGCTTGTTCCCCGTTTTTTTATACTATCGGAAATCAGCACCATCCCTTGTTGTACCAGGTGATTATTCCTGCCGCTACTATCATGGCCAGGGTTCGCATAATCATCAAACGCCCAATGAGCGATCAAACCTTGCTCCGGCGGCCCTGGAGGTTCTGGCCTACATCTGTTCTCCAATTCCGTAATTCTTTGATGCAATTCATATAGTTTAACTTTCATCTGGGGAAGAGTCATATTTTTATATTCTGGAGGCAAGCTTCCTGGCTGGGGAGTACTTTCTTGTGCCATCAAAAAAGCCACAAAAAATAAGAACAAACTCATAAAACAGAACATTTTTTTCATCAAATTTCCTTTCACAAAAAACTATTTCCCTATCTTTATAAGAACTCTGCACTTGGTAACAAAAAGGTTGGCTCTGTTCAAGAACATTTTATGATGGGGATTTTGGACAAGCTCTGCGCCTTTAGACAAGGCTTTTTCTAAAGCGTCTAGCGCTTCTTCTATCTTGTCTTCCCCTTTTAGCACATTTTTGATATCGGTGATGAAATCTACGACAAGGATGGCGCTTTTTATGAATTCTGCTTCGTTTGGTTTTAGAATGTTATCTGCTTTCAAAATATCAATCAAGGATAGAATGAAGTTCTTGCCAAAGTCTATAGCATGACCTTTGGCTCTCTCTCCACAGACTGGCATAACAACAGGGATGCCTGCTGCTGTAAGACAGATGGCTACTGTAGATCCCAAGGAAACTGCATCATCTTTTAGCCATTGTTTAGAATTTTCTAAAGCTCTCTTTATTCGATCTGAGTTGATACCGTTAATGAATCTTGTAAAAATATTTTTTTCTTCTGATTTCCATTTGCTATAGTCTATCTTTTTGGGCGATGGTTTGTTCCAGACTAACCAATATTGGTTGGTACCTTGCTCTGGAAGAAAAAGAAGAGTAAGAAGACAAGAATCTGTTTTGTGAATCAAGCGTATCATGTAAATCCCTGGGGCAGAAACTTTGCCTAATGGGATTCTGCCATTTTTATCTGTTTTAGCCCCAAAACTGGTAAGTGTCAAATCGCTCTCTACACCAATATCGCCCCTGGCTGAAACAGTCGCCCAGACCGTTTCTCCCTGGATATATTGGTTTTTCGAAAAAGAAACCTCCATGCCTAAAATAAAAGGAGAAAACAAAAATATAAGGAAAAACAAGACAAATTTTTTCATAATAACTGACTCCTGATTTTGGTAGTTTGAACACAAAATACTATCCACAGTGGTTCGCTAAAAAGGGATTTTTCCTGAAATGTTAGAAAGAAATTTTTTATGCACAACGTGTTGCACCTAAAACACATATCACTGGCTTTGCGTAGTCATATCCGCTGCATGCTGTTGTCAGGCACTTTTCCTAAGACTTGCAAGTACCTCTTGTGTCACGTCTGTTCCGCCGCAGAAATTTTTGATGACCGAACCGATAGTGTAGATTGGCCCCCATGGTATGCCCCACCATCCCAGCAGAAGGGAAATGAGAGAGAAGACAAGGCCCTTAACGACTGCACTTTCACCTGCACGTCATGCGTGTTAACTTTTTATAACTAATTTTGAAATTATATATTTACAAATAGGAAAATTTTATTTTAAATAGACACCTGTTATTATAAAATTTTT
>JABWCH010000079.1 GCA_013359215.1 Candidatus Brocadiia bacterium
ACAAATTTAATTCACACGGCCTTTCCAAAAAGTTCCGTATCATCCTTCGCCAGATCATTGACGGCTTTAACAGAATTTCTTTCGTTCACCAAGGAAAGAGGGTTCTTCTTGAATTGGTTTGATTTCTGTAAACCATTATAATATCAAGCATTGAAAAAATGCATATTTTTTAGAAACGTGTAGAAAGTCAGTTTCACTCAAAAAATAGTTTTTTTTGAAATAGTATTTTTATATATTACTTGCCGTTCGCGTAAATTTTTTATAAGTATTTTGATTTTTAATTACTTATTCATCAGCTAGTTATAACTGTGTCCTATTTGGTGGACAATGAAGGAATTTAGGGATGCTATTCCTAAACTCTGCAAATCTTGTAAACTCGACAAAGAATGCCGTGGGGGCTGCAAAGCTTCTGCTGAAGTTTCTACAGGCCCTTTCTATAACTGCGATCCATTGCTTTCTTTTACTTCGATTTGAACCAATATTTTTAGGCTATCAAGTTGTCTAGTTTATCTAGGGGACATCTTTATATTCTTTTAGCTTCTGGTAAAAGGATGCTCTGCTGATGCCTAGCATTCTGGCGGCTTTAGAACGATTTCCTTTTGTCATTTTTAGTGCCTGGAAAATAGCTTTTTTGGTATCACGCTGGATGATCATTTTCAAAGAATCTTTTTGCTGCATTTCTTCTTTGCATTCGAAATCCAGAATGTCCATTCCTTTCCATAGCAAATCTTCTGTGATTATGTTCGTACTTGCCAGAGCTACGGCACGCTCTATGGTATTTTCCAACTCTCTTACATTGCCTTTCCAGCTATGTTTTGCAAGCTTGTCTAAGGCAAAAGGATGTATACTATCTATATTCTTCCCATTTTCTTTACTGTATTTTCTAATAAAAAAATATACCAGATCAAAAATATCTTCTTTTCTATCCCTCAAAGGTGGAACAAAAATAGGGATGACTGCGAGGCGATAGTATAAATCCTCTCGGAATTTTTTTTCCAGCACAGCCTGTTGCAAATTAATATTGCTTGCTGCAATCATTCGCACGTTCACTTTTATGGTTTCATTGCTTCCCAAAGGCTTAAATTCTTTTTCTTGCAAAACACGAAGGAGTTTTGTTTGTACAGCAGGGGGAATATCCGCTACTTCATCCAAAAAAAGAGTCCCATGGTCTGCCTCTTCAAAAAGACCTTTTTTGTACTGCAAAGCACCTGTAAATGCACCTTTAACATGACCAAAAAGTTCATTTTCTAATAGATTTTCGCTCAAAACCCCACAATTGATAGCAATGAATGGTTCATTTTTTCTAATACTAAGATTATGGATTGCTTTTGCTATTAACTCTTTCCCTGTTCCACTTTCTCCCTGGATCAAAACTGTAGCATTGGTTGGTGCTATTTTTGATACTAATCGGAACAATTCCTGCATTTTTTCACTTTTCCCAACTATATTTTCAAAAAAAGTCTCTTTCTTTTCTTTGAGCTTTTTTTTATCCATTCTTTGCTCTAAGTATTCCAGAGCTTTATCTAAAACCTTTAAAATGCTTTCTCTGCCAAAGGGCTTTGTCAAATAGTCAAAAGCACCTTCTTTTAAGCAAGCAACTGCTTGCTGGACATTCCCATAGCCTGTCATAAAAATAAAGGGGACAAAGGGAAGAACCTCTTTGGCCTTTAAAAATAGTTCCATTCCATCTATTTCAGACAAACTTAAGTCTGACAGGATAATATCCCATTCATGCTCCATGATTTTTTGCAAACCTTCCTGACCACTTTTACACGTTGTTACAAGAAAATTTTTTCTAGCAAGAATGGTTTCCAGCATTTTTAAAATTTTACAATCATCATCAATCACTAAAATTTGAGTTTTCATGATATTTTGGAAAATTCTAAAATATACGCATGCGACGTTTTATTGGTAGTATGCTTAAAATTTATTCCTGTTGTTTGTAGAAGTTTTTCCATAAAAAAGGGAAATATTTGCACAATTTTTTCAGAAGAAGACGAAAAATGGATTGATACGACTATATGCTGAGAAGATTGGCTAACATTGAGAAATACTTTTTCCTTTATCTTGCTATTTTCTAATGCTTCAGCCAAAAAACCAAGAAGAATCGTCTTGATTTTGGGGCTACCATCTACAAAAGGAATATCCTTAGAAATTTCTTTGACTATCGTAATTTTTCTTTTATGAATTTGGTATTGCATCAAAGACAAGATATTGTCCAAAAGAATTTCTATATCCTCATATTCACTAGGCTGTAAATTGTTAGAAAATTGTAAATTTTTAACAATATTGCAGCATCGATATATTTCATCTTTTAATAAAGATACGGCTTCATTGCATTCTATCCCCTCGGATATTCTATCCTCGATTTCCTCAACAAAGCCTAACATAACCTGTAATGGATTATTGAGTTCATGGACAGTCCCTAGAGCGATCTTTCCCACAACAGCCCAATCAGCAAAAAAATGAAAATTTTCCTCATATATTTTGCATTTTTTCTTTTCATGCAAATATGCTAACACTAACCTTAATCTTTTTTGTATTTCTTCCATAGATAGGGAAGAGGGTATCCAATCTATATCAGGATCAAGGCAAGAAGGAGTAATAGCCAAAAGGTAGGGTAGATTTTCTTTTGTATCTACAGAAATCGATTCGTGAAGCAACACAAGGTCGCTTTTAGAATTTTGGAGGTAAGAAATTTTTTGGTGTTTTAAGGGATAAACTTCAACTTGTATCCCCTGAAACCATTCCTTTAATATTTTTGGTGTGAGAAAAAAATTTTCGAAAATAGTAATCAACATAAATAGTTATACCCTTTTGTAGCAAGAAACTGGCAATTTTAAATAGAAACTAAAAAGTTAGATGTTTGCCGAAAAAGCAAATATTTTTATCGCGAATAAGACAAATGCTTGAATGGCACGAATAGTTTTTATAAAAATTTCATTCGCGTAATTTGTATATTCGTCTCATTCGCGATTCATACCTTTTTGGTTTCGGCTTGTCCGAGATAGGAAATAAGTATTGGTAATTAAATAAGCTCCCAGCCATCTATAATATTGCCAAAACACCTAAAACCCAAAGATTCTTTTCTATAAAATTTAACCCTAAAAAAAGTTAAAATAATAAAAAAATCCACTGCATACAAGCAGAGTCTACAGAGAAAATTGCTATAACTTTTCTCTCTGTATTCTCTGTTGCAGTGGATTATTTTTTAGGGTTTTTCACTTCTTTCCCTTTGCCTCTTTTGGATAAAAATTAATCCCATCTTCCCTTGGCTTTATGCCATGAAGCTTTATTTTGTGATTCCAAGCTTTTTCCAGGCTAAATAGCCTGCCCCTAAAATGCCTGAATTTCCTTGCAAATCGGAAGGAAGAATTTGCAAAATATTTTTTTCTTTTTTGAAACACATTTGAGAGATGGTTTCTTTCATGGATGGAGAAAAAAGATCCCAAGCCCCACTGCCACCGCCCGTAAGAATGATTTTCTCTGGGCCTAGGACGTGGCAAATGCTAACAATGCCTTTTCCCAAAGCATTGCCTACTTTAACAAAGATCTGTTTTGCTAAGGAATCGCCAGAAAGGGCTGCTTTATATACATCTTCTGCTGTAAATTTTTTCAAAGAACACAAAGGACTGCCCTCTCGTATTTCTTTTGCCATTCTTACCACAGCGGTTGAAGATGCGAAAGTTTCCAGACAGCCAATGTTTCCACAACCGCAGACTGGGCCATTATCATAAACAGGAATATGGCCTACTTCGCCAGCTATGCCACTAGAACCGTTCCAAATCTCTCCGTTGATGATAATTCCGCCGCCAACACCTGTTCCTAATGTGATGACAACAAGAACAGAACTATTTTTTCCTTGCCCTAGCCAATATTCGCCTAAAGCTGCCAGATTAGCATCGTTTTCTAAAAAAAAGGGAATATGGCATTTTTCTTCTAATTTTTTTATTAATGGGAAATTATGGAATGATTTAGGGAAATTGGGGGGTTCTTCAATTGTCCCTTTATCTGGATCTAAAGGTGCAGCAAAAGCAATTCCTGCTGCACAAATTTTGCTTTTATACTGATTTACTATATAGGCAAATTTATCAACAAAAACTTCTGTTCCTTGATTGAGTTCTGTTTCAAAAGAATTTCGTTCGCTTATATTCCCTTGTTTGTCAATAAGCGCGACTTTAACGAAAGTTCCTCCGCAATCAATCGCTAGTACATAGTTCGACATTTTTTCCTTCCTAAATCCTGGAGATAAATCCCCAGACTCCATTACTCAGTCGCCAGGCGACAAAGGTTTTTTATACAAATATCAACTTTGCAAATATCAGGGCATTGACATAACGCTGCCAACTTGCAAACTATTGAAAGACCAGTTGTACAATAAAATTTTGTTTTCTTAAGTTGACAGTGTTATGGATCGAAATTTTTCGATGCAACTTTTACCCTAAAAGGGTTTTATATACTAGACCATGGCAACGCCCTGGATTAAATGGATGTTCTTTAGAAAAATTTGCAACTCACAAAAGTAACCATGGCTACCAATGTTACAGTAGCTAAAGCAAAAATATGCAGCAATAAAGATTCTTCTTCTTTCTGATCTTTCATGCTTAAATAAGCAAGTGAAGCCAAATCCACTCTTTTCTTAATCGTTTGTCCTTGTTTTACCTGGATATAGGTTTTGGTTGCTATTTCTTCTGATCCAGATTCGGAAAGGAGCGATAAAGGTAGATTTTCTTTAGTATAGACATCTTTGTTAAGAGCATATTGGACATCATCAAAGCGATTGTCTAAATTTTCTGCTTTTAGTTTAGGATACTGGTTTTTTAAAATGCGTAAGCGTTCCTTGTAATCAGGAAATTCTTTTTTACAAGCTTTGGCAATAGCTTCCATGTCTTGTTGATGGAGCTGAGATTGTCCCATAAAGGGATCTTGGTCTAGCTCTTCTTTTGACAGAAGATCGTTTGAGTCGCTATCAAGCTTTATAAAACGCTCTTTAGAGAGAGCATGTTTTTGCCAGTCCTCCCAGGTAATTCCTTTTTCTGGATTGCCTGCGATTTCGCTATATTGGGGCAGAAAAAAGCTATCGCCCTTATCTTTGCTGCTTGTTGCATATCTTTGGGCAGAATCAGGATGAATGGTAAAGATTGTCTTGTCTTCGTCTGTTTGTCCCCAGGCAAATGGCTCTAAGAACAAAAAGCCTACCATGAAGATAGCTATCATCAAAAAGAAACTGTTCTTTTTCATTTTTTTCACCTTTAAAAAAGCTATCTTTTATTTAGAAGCCTTTCGCCAATTAGCTCTTGCAGCCATTTGAGATTTGAGCTTTGCATCTGAAATCTGTCCTTTTACGTAAAGGTGTTTGGCAGGAGCAGCGTTTTCATAAAGTATGTCAGTGAACCATCCTGTTGCAGGTGTGTCAATTTCCTGGATGGAATTGATGACAAAAACTCCGCTAAACAATAGCAAAACAGTGGCGGCTACCATGCAGAACATCATACCTGCACTCATAGGCTGTTCATATACAACTCTCGTCTTTCTCGCTCTACGTGGCTTTTCATCTAATGGCATTAAAGCAAGGTCTTCTTGTTCTGGAATAGGTTGTGTCTGGTCTTCTTTGTCCATTGCTTCAGAGCCATCCAAATCCAAAGGTTCTGTCTGTAAACCAGTATCAGAATCAATGTAACTATCTCCATCGGATTTAGAATCTACGCTAGGAAGCTCTTCAGAAGAATCAATCAAAACATCGTCAGAAGAATCCAAAACATAAGATCCGCTATCTTCTTCGAATGTAAGCTCTTCTGTAATAGTTTCTGAAGAGGAAGAAGAGGATGAAGATGAGGATGATGTCGAAGATTCATCCAATTCAGAAGCAGATAAATCCACTGTTGGAACAGCAGTAGAACCAGAATCGCTGCCTTCAAGATTGTCTTCTATATCCAATAGAGTTTCGGATGTATCTTCTTCCACAAGCAAAACTTCGCTGTCTTCCGAAGGATCATCGGGTTCGCCTGATGGCAATATGATCGTAGGTTCTGTCATTCTGCCTTTTTTCAAACCATCAATATCTGATTTTCGGAATTTCATTTTATCTTCATCGCGGAAAGCTCTGATTTCACCTTCGGAAACCAACCTCTTAAGTTCATCTTCCTCCATCTGGAGTTCTTTGAGTACTCTTTCAAATGAATAGTATTCCATTGCCATTGGCATTCTCCTCAAACTAGTTTGCTATTTGATTATTTTTTTTTAGCTGCTTTTTCTTCTTCTTTTTTGTTCAGTTCTTCCACTTTTTTCGCCATTACAGAAGGAGCGAAATCTTCGCCTCTGGTTCTATCTTGGTATTGCAGCAGCTTCAGATCGTATTTAATTCTTCTAGCACCTGTCAAAGAAAAACCGGATCTTCCGCCGCTTTCGGGTATGTAAAGGCAAAGAGAAGGAGAACTTTGAGTATCTCTTGCATCCAAGACCCATAACCCAGAAAGACCATTAGCGCATAAGCCTGTTACAGCAATGATCCCAGCAGATTCTCCGCTTGTTGCATCTGCGTATGCTAATGGCGAATTAAGGTATATGATGTTCATTGCCAGAACACCGACAACAATGCCAATAAAAAAACCAATAATAAGAGAATTTTTCTTTAGCATTTTTGTAGACCCTTTCTTGTTATAAATTCTTAAATAAAAATTTGTTAAAGTATAGCATACTTGAATAGGGGATTCAATAGAAAAATGATGATTCTGTGTAAGAAAGCAAGTTCTTTATTCTTTTTGCTTTTCTGCTGCTCTGCGAGTATAGCCATACTCGCGTTTTTCCATTTCTTTTAGCATGATATTTCTTAAATACTCAGGATTTGGAACACCATAGAGAGAATAGAAGCTTGGTGCTCTAGGCACAGTGACAGTTCTGCCTCCGCCCATCGTTATTTTCAAAGAGGGGCCAACAGGAAGCTTTTGTTCTGCACCTGCCATCCATATTGCCTGGTCACTGCCTGTGCCTATGCCAGAAGCAGAAATCGGGATGAGAGTCCCAAACCCAAAAATTTTGCCCAAAAGACCTTGGTGGGCCACCAGATCATCGATTTTGCTATAAAGCAAGTCTCTTTCTCTTGTGATCCAAAAGCCAAAACGAGTGATTATCCTTCGATTGGTAATGTAATACCTGTGAGATCTTCTGTAGCTATTGGCTAGAAATAAACCTGTAAAAGACACCAGAATGAGCCAATAATTAGAAATCTCTGTAATCGTAAGCTTTTGTTTTAAGGCATCGTATAAGGGGAAATAGCGATGAAGTATATCGTCTATATTCTGACATACTTTTTGCTCTTGGGCAAAGTTCAGAGAATACTCTAGTATTTCTTTCTGCCATACATGGGTACAAACACCTACAATGCTTAAAAAAAGGGCAAGCAAAAGCCATCCCCAGTTGATTCTGATAAAAGAAACAACACAACCAGGAACAATCAATGCCAATACCCAAATACCCAAAAAGACAAATCCCTCTGTTTGATCTATAAGGGGAAAGCTTTTTATCCATGAAGTTATATCATTCCGAAAAAAAATGGATAAAAAACCCACAAATCCAATATAAATCCAACTAATATAAAGATGTACCATAGAAAAAAAATGAGGGCAGGTTTTTTCAAAAATTTTTTCACCATCAATTAAAGAAACAGACATTTTTTCCGCCTTGAAAAATATTTTTTTATGATAATATCATATCAGACAATGATCTAAATGACAGTTTCTATAAACCAAAAATAGACAGAATTTTTTCCCAAAATCCTTTTTTACCATATAAATAATGCTTTAAGTCTTCGCCCATTTCTCGTGCATTTTTATAACGCTGAAAAGGATCTTTCCTTAAACATTTCAAACATATAAAATCAAGCTTCTTATGGAGAGTCTTATTTAGAACACTAGGAGGGTCAGGCTCTACAGTTAAAATATTCTGATAAATATCCACTGTATTTTCCCCTAAAAATGGGTTATATCCTGTCAGCATTTCATAAAAAACGACACCTAAAGAATATAGATCGCTTCTTGGCCCAACAAGCCCCATCTGTCCTTTAGCTTGTTCAGGAGACATATAATAAGGCGTTCCTAGCGTTGTTCCACTGCGAGTCACTACAGTCATGCTATCCATACATTTAGCCAGGCCAAAATCTGTAAGGCGAGGCTCACCTTGTTTATCCAGCAAAATATTAGAAGGCTTAATATCTCTATGAACGACTTCTGACTCATGCGCATATTGAAGGCTGTCGCACATTTTGATAATAATTTCCACAACCTGGTTTACAGGAAGGAGATTTTCTTTATGCACATGCTGCGAAAGTGGAACTCCCTCCACAAAATCCATTGTAAAATAAGGCACTTCATTTTCAATGCCAACATCCAGAACAGAAACAATATTTTTATGCTTAAGCCGATTGAGAGTTTGGGCTTCCCTTGCAAAACGTGTTTTGGCCTCAGGAGAAGAGCGATAGGCTTCCCTTAAGACTTTCAAAGCAACAATTTGCCCTGTAGTGGTCTTCTGCGCTCTATAAATAATCCCCATACCACCTTGGGCTACTTCTTCTATGATTTCATATCCAGCAAAAACCTCTTGTTGATCTTTGGCTGGCTCAGGCAAGGAAACAGACTGATAGGCAGAAAGCTCCTGCTCTAAGCTTGGAACCCAAAAGATAGTTTTACAATGTTTGCATCGCAATTTCTTGCCAGGAAAAAGATTTAAAAGCCGAAATTCTTTATTGCAGCCAGAACAGGCTATGGTTTCCTCTGGCAACCTGGAATAAATGTCCAAAAAATTCTGCAAGGACAGCAAACGTTTTTTTAAAACTGTCTCGCACAAACTGGATGTATCAGCATTTTGGCTCTTTTCGATCAGAAGATTGCCCAAATCTTGAGGAGAAAGTAAATTATCGCGGAGCAATAGACGAGAAAAAACAAGGTCTTCTCCTTTTTCGAGACCTTCGTCCTCTAAAGTATTTTTTTTACTCCAATATTCTTCCAGAAGAAATTGCAATTTCTGTTCATCCAGGAAATTTTCTTTAAGAAAAATCAAGGGAAGTGGCAGAGATACCTTATCTTGCATAAGCATACATTGCTTAAGCTGTTCTTTGGTAATAAGTTGTAATTCTACCGCATGTTTTCCAAGCAACAATTCTTGTTTTGTGCGCATTTTTCTTTAATCTCTATGGGAAGAAGGGCGATAAGAAAAAAGTGTAAAAATTTTCTTTAAAAACCGAAAGAAAGCAATGCTTTTTTTTCCTTTAGTTACTCTTTTACCGCTCTCGTCAAATTTGTATTCGTATTCAATGGTTTCTTCCAAATTGTCCAGAGGATTTTTTTTCTTTGGGTTTTTTAACGACTCTAAAAAGTCTTGTTTATTTTCATCAAAAGGCTCCATGATGCGAGCGCAATGGGGGCATTTTTTAGGTTTTCCTTCTTTTTTCCCTAGAATGATAAAATGCCTTCCACATTCACAAAAATATTCCACTTTATCTTTCACATTTATCTTCCTTAAGGTACCATGGGTTGAGAACTAGTGATAATTTTTTTGTTTCATCTTTCACTGGTGCTTGATGAGCAGTGCGATGGAATAGCATCTGCTCCAGCCAGAAGGATTTTCAACCTTTTCTAATATAGAAACTAAGAAGTAAGATGTTTGCTGAAAAAGCAAAAATTTTTATCACGAATAAGACGAATGGTCGAATGGCACGAATCGTTTTTATAAAAATTTCATTTGCGTCATTTGCATATTCGTCTCATTCGTGATTAATACCTTTTTGGTTTCGGCTTGTCCGAGATAGCATTATCTAAACTTATTATATGTTATTGTTTTCAAAAAACGAGAAAAATTTGCACCTAAAAAAAATACACATCTGCTAAAATTCTCTTAACCAAAGATTCATACTGCTTTCTTTGCTTCTCTGGATATTGAAAACGCCATTGGTATACAGAATTTTTATGGCTTATAAAATAATATGCAGCAACCATATTGACTTTTTTTCCTGAAGAATGCAAGGAAAAATTTTCTTCAGTATAATAATAAAGATTTTCTCCCATCCTCTGCAAAGAAGAAATCGATTCTTTGAATTGCTCAGTATTTTGCAATTTATATCTAAGCTCTTCCACTCCCATACGAATCTGGTCGCGCAAAGAAAAGGAAACAATGCTCATTTTAATAAAAATTTCCCCTTTTGACCCCAAATGGTATGTATCCCAAAAAATAGCATCTTGGGATGTAAGGGAAAAAGGCTTTTCTTTTGGATATAGAGTAAATTTTTTCTGGTTTAGAGAAAAGTCTGGTTTCCATGTAAAAGGAACAGAGAAAAGGACTTTTTCTTGTTTTCTGGAAAGGCTATACCAGGCAACTCTATTTATATCTTGCGGATAGGAATTTTCAAATATATTCGCCATCTGGCAAGAAAAGCTCCAGCCCAATGCAAACAACAGCACCAAAAGCAACACTCTTTCCAAAAAAATCCAGTTTTTTCTTAATAGATAGGAAAACAAAACACCGCTAAAAAGACCGCAAAAATGGGCTGCATTGTCCATTTGGGGAATAAAATAGCCTATCACTGCAAAAGTTGCCACTGTAAACCAAAAAGAGAAAATTTGATGATTTTTGAATTGTAGAGAAACATCCTTTTTTTGAAACAGAAAAAAATAAGCTCCCATCAAACCACAAATAGCCCCAGAAGCCCCCATGGACAAAGTGATCTGGTAGGCACGCCACCAAATGCTTGCCAAAGAAGATAGCAATCCACATCCCAAATAGATTAGCAAAAAATTCCTTTTTCCATATACCCTTTCCAAAAAAGGAGACATACAATAAAGGCCAAATAGGTTCATACCCAAATGAAGATAATCAAAATGAAGGAACATGGAACTCATCAGCCGCCAATATTCTTTTTCATAGAAAACAAACTCAAAGCTGTTAACCCCTAAGTTTAAAAAGGCAAGAAAGCCTTGATCCTGTTTATAGATTTCTGCAAGAATAAAAAATAAAGCATTAGAGATCATCAGAACCATTGTGACAGGGTATTTTTTCCAGCATAAAGTCCACAAATGCTCTTTTGGCTTATTTTCAAAGGCAGAATGGGCGGAATCAGCATTATTTTGGTAAAAAAAAGCGGCTTCTTTTAGCTCAAGGTATTCAGAACGATGGAAAGAAGATTGCGTGAGAGAGTATCTTAGCTTTGCCCAGAAAAGAGTTTTATGGTCAATTTTTGCTTGAGCCAACGAATTGTTTATAAGCTTGGTAAGCCATAAGGGCAAAACAAGAAGCAAAAAAAACAACAAAAGATTAATAAAAAATAAAAAAAGGTTATTTCTCTGGTAGGCGATGCAAAAAATATTGAGTATAGAGGCAAGAGCGAGATTCAGTACATATATTCTATACGCACTCATTTGATGCCAGAGAATCAAGATAAGATAAATATAATTTGTTAAAAAAGTAAAATAAAGAATAGTTGATGTCATGAATTTCCTTAAAGAATACGAAGAGAAGATTGTAAAGAAGGGTCCACGAAAAGCACAAAAAACACGAAAAAGAAACGAATGGCTAAATTTTTTTTTAAAGCATTTTTGCGTATTTCGTGTTTTTCGTAGACCTTAAATTACGGTTAAAGAGGGTATAAAATGTTATGAAACTTCACGAAAATAGCACTTGCTCCAGTCGGCGACAGGAAATAGCTTCTGCTCCAGTCGGCGACAGAGACAAAAATTTTGTAATGTGACATTGTTAAGGTATTATTTCTGAAATGAAATCAAGCTTTTTTCGTATTTAGAAGGTGTCTGATAGCCAAGCAGCTCAATGAATGTAGCAGTAATATTAGCAATTCCTGGAGTCGGGATGTCTTTAGCATCTATTTTGTACTCACCCTGGTAACAACTATCCAGAATAAAAAAGGGAATAGGATTCAAGGTATGGCTTGTCTTTTTTTTGCCTTTATCATCCAGCTTTTCCTCTACATTGCCATGGTCTGCGCAGAAAATGACAATCCCTTTTTGCTTGTAAACTTCATTAACAACCTGAGGAAGCAGTTCATCCACTGTTTTCATAGCCTGTATACAGGCTTGCAGATTCCCTGTGTGTCCGACCATATCTCCATTAGCATAGTTGATTCTAAGGAAACGATATTTCTGTGAACGTAAGGCAAGAAGCAACTTTTCCGTAATTTCCTTTGCCTTCATTTCAGGTCGGCTCTCGATTAAATCGTTCGGATCAGAGAGTACCTCTTCATATTTTTCGTATTCTTTGTTTATATAACCACTTTTATTGCCATTCCAGAAATAAGTAACATGCCCATATTTATGGGTTTCTGAAACAGCATAAGAAGGAACTTTAGAAGCGCAAAGATACTGTGCAGATACATTTTGGATGTCTGGAGGTGGAACAAGAGACTTCGGAGGGATATGGGCTTCTGTATCGTATTCTAGTAGGCCAGCATACTCGACTTTAGGGTATTGTCCTCGATCAAAATAGGAAAAATCCTTTTGTGTAAAGGCTTGAGAAATTTGTATTGCCCTGTCTCCACGATAATTAAAATTGATGACAAGGTCGCCATCTTTCATCTTACCAACAGGAGTGCCTTTTTCGTCTACAATAACAAAAGGCGGATTGAACTGGTCTTCATTGTGAGGCTTAGGACAAACTCTTCTCGATGTCTCAATAGCTTCTTTGGCAGAGCGGAAATAGCCAGGATAGCTCTCCGAAATTTCCTTTAACTCTTTGAGGTCCAGAATTCCATAAACATGAGCATTCCAACCACGCCGCACCATTCCCCAATTCGAATTATAGCGATCCATAGTAACATACATACGTCCGCCGCCTGAAGCAATTTTAGCATCCAGTCCTTTTACTTCATTTTGCAAAGAAGCAAGTTTGTTTTCTAGTTTTTCTATATACTCAAGACCAGAAACAGCACCAACATCTCTACCGTCCAATAAAGCATGGATTCGTATGCTCCGAATGCCTTCTTTTACTGCGCCCTCGATCAATTGAAACAATTGGTTTATATGGGAATGAATATTCCCATCCGAAAGTAAGCCAAGGAAATGAACCGTGTTTTTGTTTTTCGCAGCTTTTCCGACCAGGGCTTTCCATGTATCTGACTCAAAAGCTTTACCTGACTGCAAGCATTCATTGACCAGCTTTGCGCCTTGGTTACAGATTCGCCCTGAGCCAATCGCATTATGGCCTACTTCGCTATTGCCCATATCAGAATCATCAGGAAGTCCAACCGCAGTTCCATGAGCTTTCAATTTTATATATAAACCTTTTTCCTGGCTTTCTTTCATCCATTGCAAAAGATTTTTAGGATTAGAAAGATGGAAAGCATCGCCTTTGTCTTGCTTTCCTATCCCCACTCCATCAAGAACAACCAGCACCACAGGGCCTGGTCTACCAGGAAAAGCATCCAATTTTCTCAAAGAATAGTCCATACAATACCATACCTTTCAAAAAAAATTTATACGATGGGCCTACAAAACCCCTTTAAAAACTTATGATTCAAACTAGCCAGCGAGCCTTTTTGTGCATCAAATGGGGAGGAAGCAGAATCCTTTGGATAGAAAGCAGCGGTGTATCTGGGATTTTCTCTTGTGCTTTTTCCATCAGATGGTCTGGAACTCCTACAAGAAAAATAGGAATTCCTGTTTTTTCTGAGGCGGCCTTTGTCAGCTCATAGCCAGAAACTACAGTGTCTAAATCTGTCTCTTCTAGCAAATGGTTGTTGGAAATGAGGTGGGTTACCTTTAAGCCTGATGCCTTCTCAATCATTCCTAACATTTTCAAAACACCATCTAAATCGCCAGTAAAAGGGCGATTCCGATTGACTACAAGAAAAAGCTCATATTGGTCTAATACCTGAAAAGCTTCCTGAAAGTAAGAAAGAACTCTAGCACCTGTATCTTCTCCTCCTACGTCTAAAATAGTGTAGCCAGAAGGCGACTGGATTAGCCCTTTGATTTCTGGGACAAGGATAGGAAGATCAGCGTATCGTCTTTCTCCCTCTGGAATAACAACCCTGACACCTTTTCTACGCAAAAGCTCAGTCGCTTCTCTGCATCGAAAATAAGGCTTGATAATATCCAGATCTATAATTGTTGTATTAGAATTTTTTTCATTTAAAAATAAAGTATAGTTTACAGCTATTTCACTTTTTCCACTGCCAAAATTGCCTGTAAATATCAATACCTTTGGGACAGGAGAGTAGATATTTTTCATACTATCTTGAATTTCAATAAGAATCCTTGTTACAATTCGTAACAAGCTTTTGTATAAAGTAACATTATTTTATTGAGAAAAGACTAAAAAATCTATATCATTATCATTATGTTTAAAATAATCTCAATTTGCTAGAATCACAAATTCTTCATAACCAATTGGAAATCAATATATATTCTCTGATCTACGCAGATTGTGTATTCTATATAAAAAAAACAAATTATATTATTTTTAATAAAAAATGGTATAAATTTTGCATAAATAAATCAGAAGAGAGTATCTGCGGGGTAATAGGGAGTCAGAGTTTTGCCAGATACTCTTTTGTTTTCTGGCGACCAGACAGCAAAAAAATCATCTGCATAATGAATCCATATTTTTTTTGCAAAATCTGCCTTTTAGCCAATCAGCCTGTGCAGACTAAATAGTGCTATGATAATAGCATTCACTTTAGAGCCTATCCGAAAAATAATTTTAGGCGAAAATTTTGAGGCACTCGGAGAGCGAGGAGAAAGTGACAAAATTGCCGCAAGTGTAGCCGTAGCTACGGATTTTTCGGATAGGCTCTTAGCCAAAGATAATAAACTTCGGATTTCCATAAATCTAATCTTCATCTTCTATTTCTTCAATTTCATAATCCTCTTCTACCATTGACTGTATTTTTTTCTGGCTAGTCAAGAGCTTGCTCAAATCTTTTTCAATGCTTTGGTAAATCGCTTCGATATCATCCATTGCCTCTTTGATGACTTTTCCTATCTTTAAATTATCGTGAAGAACATCATGCTGTTGCAAAAGCTGAATAACATAGGTAAATTTTTTTGCTTTTATAGCAAGAATTTTTTTAATCTCTAATCCAAAATTGGCTTCATCAAAGGATACTTCTTCAAAATCATAGCTTTGGAGAATTTCTGCCAAAAGCTGAGAAATTTCCCACCACAGCAAACATTGCGTAGAATCCAATTCATATTCTTCCATCAGATAATCATATCTAGCATCTTGCAAGAAACCTGTCATCTGAGAAACATGAATATCTAAAGTATTTACCAGATCAAGGCTTAAAGAGACTGGCATAAAAAATCCTGTTATATAAATAAACTTTATAATCCAATGACCAAGTCACACACACCATAAAGAAAAATACCATTGTTTAGAGCCTAGGCTTTATTCCTCAGCCGCTACGCGACCAATTAGGATAAGCTTTCTTCTTTATTTTAACTGGTGATGGATGAGCAGTGCTGTGAAAATAGCATCTGCTCCAGCCAGCGGGATTTTCCAACTATTCGAATATAGCATTCTCAAAGTATTCTAACTCAAAAGTGCCAGCAACGCAAAATTTTTTCTTTTACAATGCTTTTTTCATAAATAAAAAAAAATCCGCAGCGGAAGGACTGCGGATACTATGGAAGAAATGAGAAAAATATTCCTAATTTTTAGGGCAATTTTCGATTTTTGGATATATCGATATACCAGAATAGTCTTCGACTTTAGGATATACATCAAGTCCAGAATAGTCCTCTGTCTTAGGATACAAAGCAATTTGAGAATAGTCTTCTATTTTGGGATGTACAGACAAAGCAGAATAGTCTTCCAGCTTGGGATATGCTTTGATGCATCTTATGCAAGAACAAAGCAATACGCAAGCAAGAACAAAAACAATAAAGCATTTTTTCATAAAATACGCCTTTCCAAGAGAAAATAATCTTACCTTTGAAGAGCTGTCTCACATTGGTTTAGTACATCTCGAATACCAGAAAGCAAAGGAAATCTCTTTTGCAGCTCAAAAATCTTCTGTGCAATTTCTCTATACTCTTCTTGTTGTTCTGTTGGTATTTCCTGATTTTCTGCTCGTTCCAAAAACATCTGGAAAAAGCTGTCTACCAATTCCATGGCTTCGTCTCTGTCTTTCAAAGAGCTTTCTATATCTGCCTTAGCAGAAGCAATACAATGAAGGAGAGATTGATGATCCTTGGGAGAAGATTCTTGAAAAGTTTTGTTTTCACCCACTTCTTTTTCCAAAGGAATAATAAAAGCATGATTGCAAGCAGAACATTTAATGCGCTTACCACCAGCATTATCAGGCAGGCGCAAAATTTTTTCGCATCCAGGACATTTTGTTTGCATACGTTACAATTTCCTAGAAGAGGATATTTTCATCCATTAATTTTATCAAAATCCATCTCGGTTTTCTGACGACCACAATAATGAATCTGGAATTTCAAAAGCTGTTTCCAATTTTCTCCTATATTCCTGTATTCCAGGAAGCAAGGGAAAGCTCTTTCTTCTTCTGTTGTTTCCATGGATTTGACAAGCTCAGTTGCATGGGAGCGAGACTGGAATGTATAAATGCGGTTTTTACTTTCGTAAGCATTCAGAACAGGTGCTACAGGGAAAGTACGCTTTTCTTCTCTTTCGTTCATAGAAGAAAGATGATCGCGCTCCTCCAACCATTCCAAAATAAGGCTTTCTTTTTTCTCTGGTAAAGCGACTCTGATTCGCAAATCGTGGATGGATCGAAAGGAAGTGCCTGTATTGACAAAAGTCAAAGGAAGTGTCAACTGCATAATGCGGTTATCGCCAGAAGTCCATCCAATAAGCCGATATAATCTGACAGGAAGTACAAGAAGTTTGCCTACTTTGAACTTACTAAAGTACATCGAAACTAAGCCCAGAGCTGTTGCTAGAACAGATAAAATCAAAGAAATGTTTTCCATAATTTTAACGCTCCTACTTTCCTAAAAAAAATCATAGTTGTATAAAAAATTGGAGAAAATTCAAAAATAATCAAATTTCTTAAATGCAAGGATCATCGTTATAATGAGCTATTCAATACTATTAATATAGGAATTGATGGATAAAATGCAAGAAAAATCTAATGCTTAGAAAAAGGATTTTTCGGATAGGCTCTAAGAACCTATCCGAAAAATAATTTTAGGCGAAAATTTTGAGACACTCGGAGAGCGAGGAGAAAGTGACAAAATTGCCGCAAGTGTAGCCGTAGTTGCTCTGAGGACAATTTTGTCACTTTTGACGAAGCTATCCGAGATGCATCGAAATTTGCAGCCAAAAGGATTTTTCGGATAGGCTCTAAGTCAGTAATATTGTCAAACTAATCGCGTTTTTCCAAATCACCTTTGGTATTTTCTCTAAAAATATTGCCATCCAAAGCTATAGAAGCCTTTTTAGGGATGGAAATCCCATATTCTAAATTTTGGTATATTTCATTTTGAACCAAGGAACAGCGTGCATTTTTGTCTACAAAAATTCCTGTTTTGGTCTGGTATATTTTATTCTCTTTGATTTCGGCCTGGGCATTGTCTGTAAGATGAATGCCGATGGATGCATGGTGGATTTTATTTTGATATACAACGGCCTGGGATTGGTCATGCAAAAATAGAATATAAGATCCAGTTCCAGAAAAATCTTTAGACATATCGTTTCCTTGAATCCAGGCAGTAGAGGAATCGTAGAAATTTATTCTTAGCTCAAAACAATAGCTAAAAAGGCTATCCTTTAAAACCAAATGCGACTGATCAAAGCATCTTAAAGCTGCTCTGATATGGCTTTTTTCTATATTAAGCTGTGAATTACCATATACGAATATTTCAAATACTTTAGATCCTGGTAAATTGTTTGTGGATTTTAAAGAACAATGGAAAAGAGAAATTTCGCTATGTCTTAAATAGATATCGCTTTGTATCTCACAATTCAAAATTTTTATATTTTTCATTTCTATGGCTGCAATCGCAATCCCTTTAAGCGGATTCCTTAAAATAGAAGAAGGCAAGCCTTTGTCATCTAAAGATCCGCAAAGGGTAATCCCTCTTTTTAATACAAAAGAACCTTCGTAAATTCCAGGAGCAAGCTCTATAGTAGTCCCCTCGGAAGCAATGTCTATTGCTTTCTGAATATCCTGGAAATGCCCTGTGTTGTCTAAGGCAACGCGAATTTTTTTAGAATTTCCCAATTCTATGTCTTTTGTTTTTTCCTGGATTTTTTCCTGCCAATAAGGCGAAAATGCTTTCTCTGCATTTTCGCTGTCATTGATTATACTTTTTCCCTTTTCTTTATCTGATATTAGCTTATTTATGGTATAATGATACTGGCTTGCTTCTTCTGATTCTATAGAAGAAATAAAAGGCATCACCGACGTATTGATAGGAAGATCTTTCGTAAAATTATAGATTGTGTTATAGCGTTTTTCCTTTTGACAATCCCATAGCTCTTTCCAGAGCGCACGATTGGCATAACTTTCATATCTTTTGATTATGAGAGAAATTGCCTCGCGAAATTTATAAAAGGCTGGATCTTCCAAAGGCATTTCCAATGGCTGTAATCCCATAGAATAAGCCTGTTCCAGATGATAAAGAATTCTTTCCCTATTTTCTTTTTTCTGGGGGGTTTCTAGCATCTGATACGCGAGGATTTTTGCAAAAGCATAATGGTATTTTTTTTCTTTTTGGGAAAGATGCAGTGCCATTTTCATATCTTCTATGGCTTTGTCCCATTTTCTTTTGGGAAAAAAATACATAGAACGGTGGTAATAAGACTCGGCAAACTGCAAGGTATCTTGTCTGCAAAGAAGGTATTGCTGGCGGAGTATATTGGCTCTTATGCTAAAGGCAACCAAAATTTCGGCTTGGAAAGTTTTCAATTTTTTTTCGAATATATGGTTTATTCTTTTTGAAAAATTTTCTTTTTTTAGAGAATATTGTAATATAAAATGCAAAACGCTGCCAAAATACATTTCTGTAGGATTGTTCCCAGGCGTATCCTGATATCTATTAAATTTTTTAATTTCATCCAGAAAATAAAAATCGTGTATTAGATTTTGAGCTTGAAAAATATCCCTTTCCATCATGATTTGCACATATTTACGATAGTCTTTCAAGAAAAGAAGAACAATTTGAGCATTAGGCTTTTCAGACACTATATTATCGGGGATATCCGAAAATATTTCCTTTTCTTTGTTCATTTTAAGGCACAAAAAAAGAAAAGGAATCTGCAAAGCAAGTATGGTATCTTTAGAAGAATAATGATCTAATATTTTGAATTCTTCTTGTGCGTTAAAAAAAATTTTTATATTTTTTTGGAAAGATTCGTTGTCTATTTTAAACCGCTCTTTTTCCCATCTTTCCAAAATTTTATCCGATTCTTGCGTTTTACCTGCTTCTTCCAAAAGAAGGCAAAGAATACAATCCACCATAGTGTTAGAAACTTGAAATTTTTCCCTTAAAGCATAAAAATCGGCCAATGCCATATCTTTTTTTCCCAAATCAAGATAAGCACAAGCACGTAAAAAATACAAATAGGCATCTGGCTGTTCATGGATTAGCCTTGAAAAATTATCTATAGCTTTTTGTGTATCAAAAACATCCCATGCCAGCTTCCCTTGCAGCAAAAGGCCAAGATGATTGTTCGGATCTAATTCCAAACCCCTCTGAATTGCCTTATTGGCTCGCTCGTAATTATAAAATACACTCACTGTCTCTAAAAAAGAATCCCAATCGAAATCTACGGATTCTTCCCCTGTCAGAAAATAGCTTAAAAAATTGGCTTGTGTATAGTAAGATTCCGCCAAAAGAGGGCTTTCTTTTTGTGCGAGGATAATCTTTTGCTCTGCTTCGTAGCGATTGTGCTTCAATTTTAGATAGTATGCCTGGATTAAATAAAAATATGTCTTATTCTCTTTCGAATAGTTTTCCAAAACAGGGGCAAATTTCTCTATATAGTCGTTTAGCTCTTTTTGTAATTCGGACGATCTGAGGTATTTCTTTACACTGAGCTTAATGGAATAGTATTTTGAAGGAAAGTGGTCTGATTCTAAAGCAAGACATTGGCTGAAATTTTCGATAGCTTTTTGCTTTTGGGAAATGCGAAAATAGAGCAAGCCTCTGAGATAAAAAGCATCTGCATTCTCCTGGTTTTTTTCCAAGGATTCATGCAATAAAACAATGGCCTTTTCTATGTCCTCGCGGGAAGAATGGTTGTTGTATGCAATGCTTTTGGCCTGGTCTTTCGCTTTTTCTGCTGCTAAAATCCATCGGTATAGATCGGAAATTTCAGCATCGATCTTTTCTTTGGAAATTTTAGTCTCTTTCACGTTATATAATATGTTACGTACTCCTTGATAAAGATCTAACGCTCTCTGGCAAAGCCGTCCATTATAGCAGGAAAGAGCATTTTCATATAAAATAGCCAAAGCAGAATCTCTTTTTTGCTGCATTTCCTTTTGAATAGAGGCAAGCTGGCTAGTGTATTCTGAGCTTTGTACTGAATCCAATGCCACAGAATAAAACTGCACTGCCTCGTACATTTTTTTTATTGTTCTTTCGTCAAGCCTACCTTGCCTATCTTTAGAAAAAGAAAAACTTTCGGCTTTGGTAAAATTTTTTTGTATTGTTTCCTGTACCTTTTGGAATCGCTTGCTTTGCTGCTGCCAGAAGAACAAAAAGCCGCCAAAAGCCAGCAAAAAGCAGAGAAATATCAAAAAACTGACCACCTTATTTTTCAACAGTTTGCGAGAATAACGATACAAAAAAGAAGCTGGCCGTGCTGAAATGGGATCTCCTTCCAGAAAATTTTCCAGATCCTGGGCTAAATCCCTGGCACTCGAGTATCTTCTTTCTTGCTCTTTTGACATAGCTTTCTGGCATATAATCTCCAGATCGCGAGAAAGTCCTGGCTTAATCAAAGTAGGCGCAACAGGCTCTTTTTCTTTAACAGCCTCTAAAATTTTCAACAATGTATCCCCACGAAAAGGCTCTATCCCTGTCAAAATCGTATAAAGAATAGCCCCTAGCGAATATACATCACTTAGATGTCCAATGTCTTTGCCGTGAGCTTGCTCTGGCGACATATAGGCAGGCGTTCCTATAGGTGCGCCAGTGCGAGACAATTTTTTATCTTCTTTGTCTAATTTTGCCAGACCAAAATCCATGACCCTTGGTTCATGGGCAGCATCCACCATAATATTCCCTGGCTTCATATCTCTATGGACAATTCCATTACTATGAGCATAGTCTATTGCCCTGCATACTTTTATAAGCAATTTTAGAGAGTTTTGTCTGGAAATTTTTTTTTCTTTAATCAGGCTCTCCAGCGTTGTCCCCTGGATCAATTCCATCGTAAAAAAATAAATGCCATTTTCCTCACCCATATCATGGATTTTAATAATATGCTCATGGCTCAACTTTGCTGTCGCCTTTGCTTCGATCAAAAATCGCTCAATAGAAATTTTGCTTTGCTGCCTTGCTGCTGTAATCAATTTCAAGGCAACGATTCTGTCTAAAGAAGGATCGTATGCTTTATAAACTACGCCCATGCCACCTTCTCCCAGATTTTCTAAAATAGTATATCGCCCAAATTGTTTTTTATTATCTAAACAAGGCTTTTGCTTTTGCTTTTGTTCCTGAGCTAAAACATCATTTTCTTGCCCCAAAGTTTTTTTTTCCTCTATACTTTTTGGACTCTGATCCTGGGCAAGAGTCAACTCGCCTTCTAAAGATTGAGTTGCCTGGGGTATCGTCTTTTTTTCATCCATAGATTTTTCTAATAAAGACTTCTGTATAAAAGACACCTGCTCTATTGTTAAAATCCTTTCTTTAACAAGCATAGCAAACAATGGCAAACCTGATTTTTCATGCAATTCTTTTATACGGATGCTATCGCTTCCCTTTATCATATTTCTCAGAACAGCCATTTCTAAAAATTTTGCTTCATTGGGTTTCATGGAATTTTCATCCTAACAAGACGATTTTCGATATAGTTCTTTTACTTTTTTCTTGGATTTTAAATTTATATTAGATATAATCCCAAAATAGACTATTTTATAAGACATGCTCGTTTGTCCGAAAAGTACGGAATGCAGTAACCAGGGATAACGCTCTGGCTGGCCTTGGATGGTTTCTTTTATAGAAAGGAAAAATCATGAAAAAAATTTCGATACTTTTTTATGCTGTAATGCTTTTATTTTGCACATCAGCAATGGCTGTAAGACTTACAGGTGCACTGTTTTTTTCTACAGATGCAACAGGAGCAGCAACCGCAACTTCCTGGTGGGACACTCTGGGGTCTGGAGAAGAATCCATTGGTTCTTGGAATTTATATTTAACAGACAAATTCAATCCAACATCAACAGATTTTTTCAATACAGGGAACACTGCTGCAACAACGAATATCAACTATACTCTTCAGTCTGGAAGCAATACGCTCTATTTTTTCCACAACAGGAAAGAATCTTTTTTACAAGATAGCCGATACAGAACACTAAACCTGTATTTTGATGGACAACATATAAACCCTGCAATTTCTGCTGTTTATGACAGAGATACAAACACTTTTGTAGATGCCACAGGCTCTCCCTCAAGAAGACTCAATAACACAGCAGATGTTGCATCAGGAAACCTTTCATTCACTACGGCATTAGGTGAGCTTGTTACTCTAACCGCGATCAATGTAAGCTTTGTAGGCAATATAGTAAGCCGCCATAGCCACTTGCCTGGGGATGAAGTAGAAGATATACGGACTATGTTTGCCCTATCTGTAGCCGTTCCAGAAACTTCTTCCTGGCTTTTGTTCCTGGTTGCAGGGATATTCCTTTATATACGAAAACAATTATAAATCATCCTATGTAGCGTTGCAAATACCAGCATGAGTTTAAAGACAAGGAGATATTTTATGGGCAAAATTTTTACAGGAATCATATTGGTTTTCAGTATGGTTATTTTCTTAGAAGCTACGCCACTATACTTAAGCGATTATCTTGGTGTAGCTTCAGGCAGTTACACAACCGTATCCTATAGCCCCTATATGACTATCAACCAGCAGTGCTATGCTTTTGGCGCAGACAGACCTGGTAACTATTCAACAAACAAGATCAGCTTTCAAGATAGAGGAATTTTTAACAAAGGGATTGGCGCACATTCAGCAAGTAGCATTCTCTTCTATCTGAATCCTTTACGGGCTATTCAGTCTTTTTCTACTTTTGAAACTATTGTAGGGATTGATGTTTCAGGTGGCTATGGGACCAGGTTTAAAATATATTTAGATGGAGTTTTGGTAGAAAATGTCGTTGTTTCAAGTGTTTCAGCACCAAGCATCTATATCTCGGTAGATGTAACGAATGCTACTACACTTTCGCTGGTCAATGAAGATTATGGGCCAAGAGGCGGAAACCATTCGGCCTGGGCTGATGCTAAACTCACAGGAAGCGTCCCTGAACCTGCCAATTTTTTACTGGCATTAGTAATGGTTTCATTCCTTCTCTATAAAAAATTATAAATCAACCCATTGATTTAAAGCCACTTGAGAAAAAACATCCATGATCATCAAACCCCAGATAGATGCAGATGAACACAGATAATTTTAAAATGCGCATTTTAAATTTCTAAATCCGTGTTTATCTGTATTTATCCATGGTTCTTCTTTTTCAATGGGTTATAAAAATGCGCATTTTTTAAAAGTGTTTCAGGAGTCAGTAAAAGGCTGGGATTTTCAGCTAGCTGTTTTTTGTGTTGCAAAACAATATCTGTTTGAGAAGATCTGTGGCTGCCGTATCTATATTTTTTTAAATCATCTCCGTTTTTTTCTAAATATCTTTGGGGTACAAATCCAAACATTTCTGTTGCTACTTCTCTTGCCAGCAAGGAAGCGTTTTTGCGTCCTCCAGTAACATAGCACCATCCAATAAGCCATAAATAGCTTTCCAGCCCTATGTTTTTATAAGAGTTTTTTTCTAAATCCAATTTTAGTCTTGGCGAACCAGCTTTTACTTCATTGTGGCTATTTTCCCAACTTATAATAGCATTGACTATTTGTTCTCTTCTACAATCAGGCTTTAGAGGAATACATAGTTCCTCTTTAGGGGCTGCATTTCCTACAATGATGGGGGGAATGGTATTCTCTACGATTCCGCCAAACCATACTCTTAATTTTTCTGTAAGCTTATCTAGCTGTTTTTCAGAGTATGATATATATCTGCGGGATTTTAAATCAAATGGTAAATAATCACGCCCATCTTCATTCGCTAATAAAATAATCTCTTTATTTAGCCCTTCGGCATAACCAATTTCATACATAACGTTGGGATTAGAACGCCGACACAATCTAGCATAATCTGGAGTCAAAATTTTAACATCTGATTCTGATAAATCAGGTGTTATGTCTGCAATAACATATTTTGCATGTTGAATGCCTTCCATTATCTCGAATGTGATATTATGGCTACCTATCAAGTCATCTATTCGAAATGCAACAATCTTGCACGCATTGCAGCCATTTTTAATGGCGTTATAAATATGGTTGAATCTTGGATTAAAAGGCATCGCAACAAATGCATATTCTCCATCGTATTTCTCTATAATTGCTTTTAAATCCATACTTTTTCCTTAAACTATCTCGAACAAGCAAAAACCAAAAAGATATGAATCACGAATGAGACGAATATAAAAATTATGCGAATGAAATTTTTATAAAAACTATTCGTGCCATTCGACCATTCGTCTTATTCGTGATTAAAATCTTTGCTTTTTCAGCAAACATTAGTTTCTATTAGGGACATCCTGGTCATCTGGATTTATCTCTGGCATCGTATTATATTTTTTCTGCTCTCAGGCTGAAATCTTTCAGATGGTAGATGACTCTTCCGTCTATAGAGAGGTATCCTTCTGCAACCATGATTTTATGGAGGTTGTCTATGGAGGTTATCCAGAGGGATACGGTAACTTTGCTATCTTTGGGGATGATCTGGCCTCGGTATGTCCATTCGTGGAGCATACCAGGGGATACAGTGGTTGTGGAAAGGGCATTCCATCGTTTCCATGCGATGAATCGCATGAGCTGGAGTGCGGATTCCAATCCCAAAGAGCCAGGGATAACTGGGTCTTGATAGAAGTGTGCCTTAAAGTACCAGCTATCTGGATTTACGGGCAAAGTACCTTGAATATATCCTAGGCCAAAGGGGCCAGCGTTGGGGATATAGGTCTGGATGTGGGAAATCATGCGCAGATCTGCTTTAGGGAAGCCTGCCTCTTTAGGATAATCGCAGGAAATAGCATGGCGAAGTTGTTCTGCTGTAGGCTGATAGAGTTTAGCATCCGTGATTCCGACCTGATTCGAGAGTGCGGCTTTAGAAAAAAAGCCAAAGTATGTATTGCCCTGGTATACATATTGGTTCTGGCATGTCATGCGGAAATCATAATGCTGGATAATCATTCCAACAGAGCTGGCGACTTTGGTAATTTTGACCTGCGTTGTGAGCGTGCCAGAGTTTCTGCCAACAGGATGCAAATACACAGCACTGCCGCCTAAATTACGAAAAGAAAGATCGGTTTCGCTGGTAAGAGCAGAGCCAATATAGGCTGCAAGCCACCCACATGGTTGCAATCCGATTTCCAGAAGCACGGCAAAGGGAATATAGGGCTGCTGATTATCATTGAAATACCAGGCATCAGGAGGAACGTCATATTGTGCCTCGATGATTCCACCTGCCTGCATTTTCCAGGGTTCTGCCTGGATGCTGGTAATTCGATCCAGGAACTGGTAAGGTGGCCCAGGCAAACGGGCGATGGTTCTTTTTTCATCAAAAATGCGGTAAGGCTCGCCAAAGGCTTCGGAAGGTTTGCCGACAGCAAATGCCAGAATGCGGTTGAAATCATAAATAGGAGCGGTTTTAGAGCCAGGAACAGTGCCTCTGTTCTCCCGTGCCTTTTGCCATAAAGCATGGATTTTCTCCTGCGTTGTTCCAGAAAGCCGTATGGTCATGTTGATGATTTCAACAATAGGCTTACCATCAGCATACATAAGGGCATCAGCAATGGCATAAGGTTCTGGGCCATAGCCTATTTCTTTGATGGAAATTTCATAGTCTGCCTTGCGCGTAGTGGCAATGACTTGCCCACGGCATTTGAGAGTGCTGGAAATTTCAGGTATAGGCTGCCAGACAGCATTTTCTGTCTCTGCCACCCATCCCATTCGCAGCAAAAAGATACGCAACGTATGCATGCAGCATTCGTACATAAGAGTCCCAGGCATAACATTGTCATCGCAGAAATGGCAGGTGAGAAACCAATCGTCAGGATGGATGTCTGCCTGGCCTCGGATCAGCCCAAGGCCATAGCGTCCGCCTTGAGGATCTAGGAAAAGAACCCTGTCCACAAGCTTCATCTTGCCGCCTGGTATGGTCAAAGGTTTGCGCAGCTTAAGACCTTCGAATTCTGGGCCAAAGCATTCTTCAAGGTTACCCTTTCTCAGAGCATCGATTTGCTTATCGGAATAAGATGCTACAACCATAGGGACGATCTCTTGCCAGTCTTTGGGCTTTTTTCCAGGCAAGGGGCAGGTGTCTAGTCTACTATGGACAACGCCTTCGCCTTTTTCTAGCTGTTCCATGGTAAAAAAGCCAGCGCATCCATTTCTCATTGTTAGAAGAGGCTTTCCATCGACTGTGCTGTCGAACTGAAAATAGAAAAAGTATGTGCCTTCATGCAAGAAAAAGCGCAAGATCTGGATATCGTAGTGTATGATTTTGCCTGGCTCTGGCAAGTGTGCATGGAAAGTAACCTGTGCATCCAGAAGGCGATAAACAGCAAGCCCTTTGGTTTTCAGGTCAATTCCCAAATAGCCTGACAAAAACAAGTCTGCCTGGCCTGCTTCTACGGCAACGCAGGTAGGAATGCGGTTGTTATCCAGATACCATGATCCTGGAAGAATATCGTGTTCAGTGATAACTCGCCCTTGTGTCATGGAGCATGGCTCGCCTTCGATTTTCATGATTCTGTCCACAAGCATCAAAGGCTCTGCTGGCAGCCTTACTCTCGTAGGATGGGAATCCACCTGAGAAAATTTTTCGCCAAGAACCCTGGCAATAGAGCCTACAGCGAATTCAAGGCATTGGGATCTATCCAAAGCAGGCTTTTCAGTCAAGTTTTCAGGCTGTTTGGCTATTGGCTTTGAATCAGGATCTTTCCAGAGCAAAGGGGCAGGAATATTCAGGGATGGTTGATCCTCAACCACAGGCTCTTGTGGCTGTAATGTTTCTGATTCTAAGGCAAAGGGAATGCTATCTCCTTTTCCTTCAAAAGATGCAATCTGAGAGATCTGCCACGCGCTCATTTGAGAAAATATCTGGTTCATGCTTTGCTGAAATTGCAAATAGGCTTCGTGGGCTTGAGTGCGCGATGTCTGAGTGTTTTGCCATTGTTGCAATACATCTTCCAGGCTATATTGTGCAACGAAAGAAGGGACTCTGGTTTCTTTTGGCTTTTTCAAGATAGGGATCATGGGTTTCTCGGTATTTTCTAGTGTAAGATTTTCTACTATAGGTTTTGGTATCGTAGATTTTACAACATCCTGAATGGGAGTAGCGGATTTTTTCTTGGCTTCTGGGACAACCACATCAAAAGATGATTTTCCTGTTGCAATAGAAAGGATTGCCGTTGATTTTTTCTCTTTCTCTTTTCCTTGCCTGGCATATAAAAATCCTATATCCACAGGAATTCTTTCTGACAGCAGTATAGCAGCCAGATTCAACAGAGAAGAGACTTCGCTTTGCTTTCCAGGGCAAACAGAACAGACAAGATGGTCTTTGCCCTCCAGAATATTGCCTATCATTCTGGTACAGGATGCACCAGGGCCTGTTTCAATAAAGATCCGTATGCCGTCAGCATAGCTGGATTCAATGGTTTTAGGGAAATCTACGCCATACAGTGCATGAGAAAGGATCGAATCGGCTGCATTTTCTTTAGAAAGTTCATAGCGTTTCCCCCAATTTCCACTGTAGAAATCAATGCCTTGGGGAGCGAAAGTTGGGAATAGATGAAAATCATGATATTGGTCTTTTACTTCTTGTAAAATCTTGCAATGGGCTATGCTTGTGCCATCCACGGGGAAATAGAGACAGCCTAATTCCTGAACCAATTCCTTGACCTGCGAACGTTCTCCGCCTATAACACATTCATTTCTGGTATTTTTCATTAGAATATAAGCACGAGGGTATTTAGGCAAAATTTTTTCTGCTTCTTCTTTGGCTATGCCTAAAACGCCCACAATCCATTCATAATGGGCATCTTCTGGAAGATGATAAAATCGTTTTGCTGCATTATAGGGAAAATCCAGTTCGCCTTGGAATAAAGGGGAATCATAGAGTCTTTGGAGCATCAGATTTCTGTCTTTCCAGGCACGTAAGGCAAACAGGCTGGTTGTTTCGCCTAGACTATAGCCAATAGCTGCCTGGGGATAGATTCCTAGTTTTAAAAGAATATCAGACACCATGCTTCCCATAGTAACATGGCCTAGAAGAAGGGCTTTATGAGGGAGCTTTTCTGGGATGCTGTCAGCCCAAAAGACTTCAGGGAGCATCTGGTCGTGCAAGCATTCGTTTTCCTGATCTAGCCTTTCCAGAATTTCGGGAAACAGAAGGGCAAGCTCTCGGCCCATTCCAGGATATTGGTTACCTACGCCTGGAAAAACAAAGGCTATTTTCGCATCAGGCCCTAAGGGTGATGGGGTATAGTAGATTCCCTGTGCTTTCAAGGAAGAATAGCTAGACTCGGAAAGGGATTTCCTGGCAGTCTGGACTTGCGCCAGAATGTGATTTTTATTCTGGCTTACAAAGGCAATGGTATGCTTTGCCTCTTGGTTTATTGTATTTTTCTGATACCAGCTTTGGGCCAGCCTTTCTATGCTGGTTTCTGAGGATTCTTTCAGCCAGGCTTGAAACGAATCCAGGCTTTCTTGGATTTCGCTGCCCTGGATGGCAAAAAGACCTGAGCCTGTATCGCTTGCAATAGCAAAATGATCCAGGTTTTCTTTATTCTCTTGTAAAACCATACAATGGACATTCCCATCGCAACTGGAACAAAGCAAAGAGGCTGTTCTTTCGCCCTCAACACGATTTCTCAGCCATGCTCTTGCTTGAGAAGAAAGCGGGTAAAAGGATTTTGGCATAGACAAAGACTTACCCTGGTTCACGGGCATGACCTTATGGTAAAGGCAAAGGGCAGTTTTGATAAAAGAAGCAATGCCACTGGCTGCCCCTGCATGGCCTATATCGATCCTGGTGCTGCCCAAGGCGCATATTTCTTGCTGCTTCAAAAAACTATGGAGAGCCTGTATTTCATTTTTGTCTTGAGGCCAGTATCCTGTAGTGCTGGCATCGAAATAGCCTGGACGAGAGCATAAAGATTCCTCCCAGGCACGTTCTAAAGCCAGAGTATAGGCTTTGGAATCTGGCGATGGAAAGACCAATGTAGTCGAGGATGCGTTGCCTGTTCCCTGGATAGTGCAATAGATTTTATCTTTATCTCTTTGAGCGTCTTCCCATCTTTTTAAAACAACAGCACCAGCTCCTTCGCCAAAAGGCACATCCGATGCTTTGCCAGCCAAAGAACGTATATCGCCTGCAAAGTCAACGCCGCCAGCCAAAGCCAGATCAATTTCTTTTTCTTGCAACTTTCTTATGGCAATGTTTAAAGCAACCATAGAAGAGGCATCTTCATTGGATACTGTAAAGCTTGGGCCGCCGAATTTGAACTCACGGGCAATACGACTCGCAACAATGCTGCCTAATGCTCCCATAGTTCTGTTGGCATTGAGTGCAGGGAAAAGACTATCTTTTAGATCAAGTATCCATTTTTCCTTTTCTTCAGGGGAAAGACCAAACTCTTTTGCCAGAGAATCAGCCCATTTTTGAACCACCCATCGGACGTGAAAGTTGCCTGTATTTAGATCATGGGCAATCCCAATAAAAACGCCAGAACGCAAGTGATCCATTGCAAGAGCCTTGGCATCCTTCATCGCACCTTTGGCGATTTGCAGCATCAAAACCTGCTGAGGAAGCATTTCCTGGATTTCTTTTGGCGGAATGCGGAATTCGCCCAGAGGTATGGAGAATTCTTCTATGCCAAAGCCCTGGAAATGAGCCTGGGGGTATTCGTTCTTGAACCATCTGCTTTCTTCTACGCCAAACCAGTTTTTTTTCTTTTCGGGCTGTGTCTTATCATGATTGAAAATCCTTTTCGAGAATGCTTCGATTCCCACAAAAGGGCCAAAATGGGCATCCATTCCCACAACAGCTATGGTGCATGGCTGTTTTACCTCTGGTAATGGCTTTATGTCATAAGAATTCGATCCATCCCATTCTTCCACAAGAACATGGGCATTGATTCCCCCAAAGCCAAAAGCACTCACAGCCGCTCTTCTAGGCATATCAGGCGATCTTTTATCCCACCTGCGGCTTTGGTTTAAAACACAAAAGGGGCTTCCTGTAAGCGTTGCACCAGGTGCTTCTCTTTCGAAATGGGCTGTTGGTGGCAGTGTCTGGTGTTGGAAAGACAAAAGGACTTTTAGCAGACCTGCCGCACCTGCGGCTGTCAGTGCATGGCCTATGTTGGATTTTACAGAGCCTATGACGCATGGTCTGTTTTTTGCATTCTGGCCTTCCCATAATCTTTTTAAACTTTCCAATTCCACTGCATCCCCAACAGGAGTACCCGTGGCATGGCATTCGATCAAGTCCACGGCATCAGGATTCCAGCCAGCATCCTGGTACGCTTGCTGCATAGCCCTCAACTGTCCTTCCACTGCGGGGGCGAGTAACTCTCCGCCTCTGTCATTGGAGATTCCAATGGCTTGGATGGTTGCATAGATACGGTCTTTTTGCCGAATAGCATCGCTGAGTCTCTTGAGTACAAACATGCCCGCGCCTTCCCCTATGACAAGGCCACTTTGCTTATAGTCAAAGGGAGCGCATAGCCCTTCTGGCGCAAGGGCATGCAGTTGAGAAAAACCCATTTGAGTATAAAGGCAGTCAGGGCGGGAAACTCCGCCGCTAATTACGGCATCCATGCGCCCTTGCAAAAGCTCCTGAGAAGCGAGTTGTATAGCGTAAAGAGAAGACGCGCAAGCTGCATCCAGGGTAAACGTTCCACCCCCTAATTGCAATGCTTTTGCTAATAGGCTGGCAGGCAAGCCTGTGACGTAGCGATTTGTCATGTCTGTATTTTCAGAAACGAACTGAAGTTTTGCTTTTTCCGCATAAGTGCGCCCTAGAATTTCCCAGGATATGGCAGAAGATTTTTCCGTAGGCAAGGCAATGTTGCCCAGGATCACGCCCACTCTTTCTCTGGAAGGCATTTCCCCCACGACATCTAAAAAAGCTTTTTGCCCCACAGCAAGGCATAGCTTATAAAGAGGATCTAATTTTTCCCAAGATATGCCATCTATTTTTAGATTCTTTGAATCCAATGTGAAATTTTCTATAACGCAGCCTTTATAAGAATAGGCTTTATCAGGCTTTACGCTTCCTTTAGAATATATTTCTCCCACAGGCAAAGCCCATCGGGAGGAAGGGATTTCCCTGGAGCTGCAAATGCTGTTTTGGATGTTGTTCCAAAATGTCTCTAATTCTAAAGCTCCTGGAAAAATACCAGCTATCCCAACAATAGCTATAGGCTCACGAAATTGCATTCTTTTTTCTTCCTTGCCAAAATAAAATAACCAGAACAATAACAATTCCATTACCCATGTTGCAACCTATCTAAAGAAGAGACGATTTCACCACGAAGAGAAAAGGATGAAGAAGTGTCCACGAAAAACACGAAAGTCACGAAAAAGTGTTCTGGCTAAAATGCTGTTGAACATATTTCAAGAGATGCTGGCATTAATCACGAATAAGACGAATATACAAATTACGCGAATGAAATTTCTATAA
>JABWCH010000080.1 GCA_013359215.1 Candidatus Brocadiia bacterium
TGGGGATACCTGTTTTTTTGATTCCTGAAAGAAGGCTTACACGAAGCGAACGATTCAAATAAAGCTATTTTTTGTTTGATAGAACCCGCTTGCTGTTTGAAGTTTCATATAAGAGCCTATCCGAAAAATCCTTTTGGCTGCAAATTTCGATGCATCTCGGATAGGCTCTAAGTTTGACATATTTTTTACTTTGCTTCTCTCACTTCCCTTGCAATCACATACCCCATATTGTCATACAATCGGAATTCCAGCCAACGTGTCGTGGCTCTGAAGTATTGGGAATTGAAATAGTAGTTGCAGCCATCAGAGCAATAGAAGGCTTGCAGCTCTTTCATATACCAGTCTGAAGTCACAGAAAACATTTTGACGCAGTGGGCTGTTTTTCCTGAAATGCCTACGCGGACTTTGGCCTTGGGATAGAAAAAGTTTCCTCCTCCTACATCCCAGGATTGGATGAGAATACGGCCAATGTCTCGCACAGAGATGATCTCTTCTATGGAAAGAATCTCTTCCAGGCTAAAGAAGCTTTTCTGGCTTTGGTAGACTCCCCCGTGGTGCGTTCCAAGATACAAATTTCCTTTAGCATCCAGTGTCATGGCTGAGATGTCTATGGGTTTGCCTATTCTGACCCAAAGCTTTCCATCCTGAGACAGAACAAAAAGCCCTTCTTTGGTGCCAGCAAGAACGCGCTTCTGGGAAAGAAGGATAAAATCCTGTATGCTGTCTTTGAGGCCAGCGTATTTCCAGCTTAATCCAGCGTCTGTAGAAAAATGCATACCATGGTTTGTAGAAAGATATATAAGGGAAGAATGGGCATCGATTCTTTTAGGGAGAATCTTTCCTAAAATTCTGTTTTCCCATGTTTTTCCAGCATCTTGCGAAAAATAGATTACACCATTGTCCTTTTCTGAGATGACACCTGCATAAAGATTTTTGCTGTCAGCAAATAAGGACAGGACAGAGCCTGAAAGGCTGGCGATTTCTGTCCATTTTTCACCTTGACTCTGATAAATTTTTCCTTCTTGGGTTCCCACGTACATGCTTTCCTGGTATACAGCAAGAGCGCGGATGGGCTTTTCTGATAAAGGTGTATATTCCCATGTTTTTCCTTTATCCATAGAATAGGCCAGCCCTTTTTGCAGTGTTCCAGCGATAATTTTTCCTGCTTTGCTAAAGGCTATAGCTAAAACAGTTTCCTGTATATCCACTTTTTTCCATGCCTTGCCATGTTCTAAAAAGAACAGACCTTGCATTGTGCTGGCATAAAGGTTTTCTTCGGAATCGATTCCCAAAGAAAGTATCTGTAAACCTTCCAGCCCTATAGGCTCAAAGGTTTGAGCCTGGGCCAAAAGTGCAAAGACAAGAGCAAAAAATATATAATAGTGTTTCATAGTCTTTTTTCTCCATGAAAATAGTTTTGAGGAAGAAAGTCATCAAAACGAGATTCTGCATCATAGCATAAAAATTCTGTTGGCTTGGAAATAAATGCCAGATCTGGCCCTGCTTCTTCTTCTCCGTTTTTATCTGTAAAGGGAACAGCCGTCGCGAAAGAGCTAAAGAAGCAAATAAACAGTATCAAGAGAAAAATTTTAGGATTCATTTTTTCCTATCCTTTTGATTTTGAGAAAAAGAAATTTTTTGAACAATAAAAGGAAACTGGAACTTTTGTATTTCCAAGAGAGCGTCTATTTTTTCAGCAAGGGTCGTTGTGCTTCTTAGAGATTCGATTTTGTTTTCTAAAGATTTTTCTTTTTCCAGTGCCAGGAGTTGACTGCCAAAAGCGTATGCTTTGCCTTTTTGGTTATTTTTATAGAATTCTTCCCATATTTTTTTCCCTGTGGAAAGCAGTCTTGCGTAGTCTTCTTTTGCTTTCTGCTCATAGGAATCCATGTAAAAGCGGTTGTATTCTCTCTGGTAAAGATTATATCGCGCCAGCAAGAAAATCCATTCTTCAGGGAATTCCTTTAAGGCACTATCGCAGGTATGGATTGCCAAAGACGTTTTGTCTTCTTTGCTAAAAGTATAGATGCTCTCCATCCAACTATTGTATTGAATCTTTTGCTCTCTTTTTTGCATGGCTTTGTTGATTACAGAAAAAAACACATTTTCTTTAAGCCTTGGGTGGAATTGGTGTAAGATCTTCAAAAAAGAATCCAGAAGACCAACCAAAGCCCAATGTTTTTTTTCCACAAAGCGATCCAAAAACCCTTCGTTGTTGTTTGTAAGGTCTTTTTCTTCTTGTATCCATTCACAAAGGACTTGAAGATTGCTATAGAATTCCTGCAAAGACTGGGCGTTTTTTCTTTCCTTTTCTTCTTGCCATTTTTTAGCTAGGGAAGACAAAATCTCTTTATAATGCTGGCAGTTTTTTTCTAATCTTTCTATTCTGCTAAAGCTATCCTGGTTTATGATCTGCAAAGATTCATCCCATGCGTTTAAAAACGCAGGCATTTGGGCTAAAGCTAGAAAATATTCTTTCAGTGCTTCCGAGGAAACCACAGGAGCGGAAGCCAGGGTTTCCATTTCATGCTTTAGCTCTATTATATATTCTGATTGAAAAGGAGACAAAAGAAACTTTTTTGAGAATTTTTTTTCTACAATAACTTTTTGTATAGTAGATTGGGTCAGTTTATCCCAAACTTCCAGAGAAATGGAAGAAGACTCTGGGCCATCCCACATTCCTTCTACAGAAATGCTATTGAGTTCCAAAGCCTCTACCCTGGAAATCTGCCCTAAAGGGATAGTGCAAGCAATTTCTTTTTGGGCGACTATATGATAAGGTGTTCTTACCATCAAGGTGTATACAGGAGAATATTGCCCAATAGGGCCAATCTTCAGGTTACCTTTTGGCACATACAGCTCTCTCGCAATCCATGGGTCTTTGTCTGTAGCTTTTGAGACAAGAAGAAAGTCCAGGCTTTGTTCTATGGGATTTAAGCTTTCGGCAGCAACAACCAAAAATCCTTGTTCCCAACGGGTATTTTGGATTAACACAATGGGAAAAGAAGGATTGTAAGCAACCGATTCTCTGTGCAAAACAGAATTCTTGTGCAAAATTTCTATAGCATAGTTTGCCTTAGAATTTACAAGAGAGCAAGGGAATTTAGCATAAAAAATCGTATCTTTTACTGGCATTTCCGACTCTTGTTTGTTTTCCTGATAAAGCCTGATTTTTAAAGAACTCATCAGCTTTTCCTGGGCTTTGTCTAACAATCTTTCGGAAAAAACGATTTCTCCTTGCACTAAAATGCTGCTGTTGGTCGAAAAATAGGCTTTGATATTTCTGACAGCAATCTCAGGTTCATTGTATAGAAATGCTCTTCCCAGAAACCAGATTGAAAGGACTGCGAGAAAAGGCAATGCCATGGCTTTTAGCATAAAAGGGAACAATGTGCCTGATGGTTCTCTGTCCAGAATCAAAACCGATGATGTAGGGTTAGTTCCTGGAGCTTGTAAATAAGCCTTTGTATAAACATTCGCCTCTTCTTCGCTGAAAAAAGGAAAAACAAACTGCAATTTTTTTCCTGGATTGCGTAATGCCTTGGATGCGTTTTGTTTATCTTTGCCAACAAGGTATAGATTGGCTTTCTCTCCTTCTTTGTCTGGCATATAGTCCAGCAAAACAACGATCTCTTTTCCTTTTCTTATAGCACTGCGTATTTTGGACATATTCTACCATTTCATTTTTTTAAAGCTTTTTCTAAAAATTCTCGTATTTTGGGATTGGATTCTTCTTTTTGCAATGTTTGGAAAAAACTGGTCTGCTTGTTGCCTGTGTCTTTGCTAATGCTATGAAGAGCAAAAAGTGCCTGCAATCTTTGGTTTATGGGGATTTCCTGTTTTGTTGCCTGGCTTTGCAAAAATTGGACAATCTCTTCATCGTCCAGAGCCAGCTTTCCCATGAAGCTGAGTGCCTGAGAATAAGAGTCTGATTTTGCAATCTTGATAAAAACACGGATGGCCGCTTTATTTTTTTTATCGATCAAAAGCACAGCACGAGCGGCTTGCAAGCATAGCAGCGAATCCTCTTGCGATAGATCTTTGGATAAAGCTTGCATGGCATTTTCCTTTCTTTTCCTGGAGATTTGGGCCAGGGAAAGCATGCTGGAAATGCGCACCTGGATGTCTTCATGGTCTTTTAATTTCCACAGGATTTGTGCAATTTCCTCCTGAGTCCTGGAAAGGCTTTCCTGGTCTGTCTGCAAGAGTTTTCCTAAAGCTTCGGCGCAAGAAGCAAGGACAGTGGCGTTAGGCTCTTGTAACCTTTCTTTAAGCAAGGCAAGCACCGTGGAATCTTTTTCTCCTATTTCGCCTAAGGCAAAGGCTGCCTTGCTCATGAGTATAGGGCTTTTGTCCTTTAAGGCATTTTTTAGAATTTCCAAAGTTCCTGGAACTGTGCTGCCAATCGTTGCCAATCTATCCAGGATCAAGGCGCGGATGTCATTGTCTGACTTAGGGTAAATTTTTATCAAAGAGGGCAAAGCAAAGAGTGCTTCTTTTCTTGCCAGGGCAAGTCCTAAAAGAATATATTGCTTTTCATTGTTAGAACCTTTTTCTATGGCATTGGTTAAAATTTCCAAAACCTTCCCTGATTTGGGAGCAACCATGGCAAGCATGTACAGCAAGTGTTCTCTTACATCCTCTTTTGTTTTATCATGGATTTCCATCAAAAGAGGGACAAGCCTTTGCTGATCCTGGAATGGCAAGCTTGTAGCTGTTTCTAAAGCATATTGCTGCAACACAGGGTCATCCAGACGTAGCAACCCAAGGCGAATCGCTTCTATCCTGGCTGCTTTGTCTTTGGATTGCATTCCTTTATAGATTTCCTGGGGAGTCTGGCTTTGGGCAAAAATGCATAGCAAAAGGGAAAGGAGTATCCAGAATAGTCTCATAGTCCCTCCTCTGGTATCTCTGTATGGCTCAGAGTCTCTGCTGTAATAAGCAAATACAACACAGCATGATCGTATAAAGATGTTTCAAATTTATTATCGCCTCCTGGCAAAGAAATTTCCAGGCTAATGGGTGTTTTTTGGATCGCTCCCCCTTTTTTTCTGAAAAATTCCTTTTTATAGACAGGGTTAGGAAGATACACAGTGCTTTTTTTCGCAATACCATCTCTTTGGAATTCTTCATCTTCCCATTTTACCACGATTTCTTTTTTGTCCAAAGGCTCAAAGGATGTCCAACTGGCTGTGCCAAACATCAGGCGGAAACCTTCGTCTATTTTCGATGTATCGTCCTGCTTTTCTTTGGGCAATACGGCAAGACAGTCTATTTTAGCCTGGAAGGCAGTTTCTTTATAGCGGACATTGTTCCAATCCGCATCGCTAAGGCTTTGGTAGATTGTGCATCCATGGCATATAAAATGGGCATGGCCTTTTTCGTATTTGCTGGCATCTTTGAGCCGCCAGATATGGATAGGGCCGCCAATACCAGGATTGTAGATTTCGCCTTTGTATTCTATGACTTTACCAGGTTCGCGCTTTGCTGGATCAGCAGGCTTTCGTTCGTATAGAGTAAAGGATTCCACAATGATGTCTTCCTGTGTCCATGATCCCATAATTCTATACCAATGGCGAGGTTTTGGGGCTTCTTTGTAAATACGTCTTTCGCTGCGAGATTGCGTATACTTGTCGTTGTGGGAATCCATAGCAGGGAATTTATTGATGTCTTCGGTTTCTTCTGGCTGTGGATAGGTTCTTGTAAAATGATGGTCTGTAATATTTTGTACACCAAAAATATCTTTATGGAAAGTATAGGATGTGTCGTTGTTTTCGCGTATTTTAAAATTTTTCTTTTTTGGCTCTGGGCTTAAGATGATTGCTGTATTCCATGAACTAGATGTTACGCACTTGACAGTAACTACAATCTCTGTCTCATCATATTCCATAGTATCCCAATTGAAGGTTTTTTTGAGGAATTTGGTTTGAAAAGAAACAGTTTCATTGGCATCTCCACCATAAGCACCATAAACTTTTCGGGAAAATTTATCCTGAAAGGATCTTTCTTCTGGGAATATGGGAACGCAGTAGCTGTCGGTGTTTTTGTAATCATCGTTCAAGGCATCCAGGATTTGGAAATACAGGTTGCGCCCTGTGGATTTGAGTTTGCCTCGGAGTTCGCCTCTTGAATTGAGCTTTTTACCATAGAAGACTCTGGCATTGTCTCTTCTTGTACCACCGCCGCTTGTGTTGGTGATAACAAGAGTGCGGGTCAGAACAAATCCGCTTTTTTTGCCTCCAGAGGAACTCAGTTCAGGGTCATAGGCGCATCGGGTAATGATTGTACCGCCATAGCCTTCTTCGCATTTACGCATGATTTCGATTTTTTTTCCATCGTAGTTTGTTCCTGGCTTGAACCAAAGTTCGAATTTATCGCCTATAGCGTATTTGCCTTGTGGTTCGGCTTTCATATCAGGATATCCGCCTCTGGCCGAGCTTTTTAATTCCATAAATTCGCCATCCACTCTTCTGTTTTTAGGCTCAGTTCCAGCAAACCAGAAAGCGCAGCCTACTCTGGAATCGTCTTGAGAACCTTTTGTATTGAATTCAGGATTGCCTTCGAAAAGATAGCCAAAATAGGGATTCTTTCCTGCTTTATATTCGTTAGGTTTTCCGCTTATTAGCTCGATATAATTGGCTCTCCAGGCATTGAGGGATGTGCTGACTTTATTGAAGTCCTCCTGTGTGTTGACAATGTGCTTCTCCCAAAGCTTGATATTGCATACGATTTTGGCTCTGGACACCATCTTGTTGTTTATGTGTATGGAGCGTCCAAGGGATTCGATATGGAAGATTCCAGGCGAATACAAACAAAATTCCGTAGTTCCTTCTGTCTGGGTAAGGTCGAGCTTATCATAAGGCCGATAGTGCAGTTCATCAGGGTCATGATCATTGAAAAGAACTCCAGGATATACATTGGCGAAGAGCTTATAGGCTAAATCTTTTGTCAGATTCTTGGAATCCAGAAAAAACTTTTCTACTTCATTCCAGTTTTTAAATCCTTTTTTGTTTTCTCTGTATTGGATTATCTCTTTTGCCAGATTTTCCAGATTGTTTTTGACGATATTTTGCATAACAGCTTTGAGCAAGGCTTTAGGAGCGAGGTTTAAATTGACAGGAGTTCTGTCTTCAAATTCTTCTTTTCCATATATCAGGGCTTTTTTATTCGCCCAGTTATGCAAAGTAATATACTTGGTAAAAATATCCAGATCTTCTTTGCTTTCCAAGACTTTTTCTTCTCTCAGATGGCTTAGATCCAGCATTTTTTTGTAAGCCCCATAAACTTGCCTTCTCTGTAAGATAGAATCGGTTATGTCAGGAATTTTCTTTTTATCGAATGAAGAGGAAAAAACAATATTTTCCAAAAGGTTTTTCAAGAGCTTGCCAAAGGTGGTTTTTCTCAATGTATCTATAGAAGGGGTTGTTTTGGGATCAATATTGAGCGGTGCATTGATATTTAAAAGTGCGTTGGCATCGATGATTTTTAAAGTTGCATAGGTTTCATAAAGAGCATCGTTTTGGTCTTTGAGCGAATAGGAAAAGTTGAGTTCTTCATTTTCATTGACCTTGACTTTGTACTCTCCTAATTTAAAAGAAGGCTTGTTGAACTCTCTTCCATGCTCTATAGGAATAGAAACAGGGTCTTGGTATGCACTGCTATGATTAGGGCCAAACTGGTGCGGTTTAAAGGGATCAGAATAGGCTCGATCCATGGCTACATTAGGTATTTCCACTATAGCATATTGTAAGGCTGCTTCAGCGATAAGCTTAGCATAAGTATATGCATTTTTGCTGCTTGAGCTAGATTGGAAAAGCAGGGTCATTCTAAAAAAAAGCAAGCCCATGACAGTAAGTAAGGCTAAACAAAGAACCGACATAAAAAGAGAAGCAGCTTTGCGTGGATGTTTTTTTTCGATCATACATCAACTCCGTTAAAAAACGGTAAAAATTGTCTATATAAACTAAAGCCCTGGAGAATGAAACAAAATCAAACTCCAGGGCATGCTGTAAGGAAACTTCAGGCAGCAAGCGGGTTCTATTTGAATAGATCGCTTCGTGTAAACCCTCTTTCAGGAATCAAAAAAACAGGTATCCCATTTTTCTTTTTGTGCCACGCTCAAGAGTTGAATAAAATTTTTTGATTTGCCAGGCTGTACTGTTTTTGATTCCTTACAGAAGGCTTACACTACACTCTGCTTATCCCTAAAGTTTCATCATGAAAAAAGTTACTCAAAGCGCAACATAGTGGCTGTAATGAAAAAAAGAAACAGGCAAGACTAATAGCGAACTCCGCTTGAAAGCATCATAGCTTTTGCGTTGTTTTTGACCTTTTCCGAAGGGTCATTATTAGCGTAGCCGCGAACAATAATCTCTGCTTCAGGGAAAGCCTTTCGCATGTTCCATAAGATTTTGATTTGTCTGATTTTGAGTTCTTCTGACTTTTCTTCTGTGACTTTTTGTTTAACAGCAGAAAAGAGAGTTGCATTGGGTTGTCTATATTCTATGGCATCTAAAGCATTTCTGAGTGTAGCATAGTCTTTATTCTCTTTGATCGTGTTGGTAAGCAGGTCATCTGCTCTGCTATCGTTGATAGATCGTAAAGCAAGCAGCGCGCTTCCTCGGATTGCTATATCTTTGTCCTGGATCAGGTTTGCAAGATAAGGAAGGCTGGAAGCACTTCCCGCATTTCCCAAGGAATCAATCAAACGGATTTTTTCGCTTTTGTCGCTACTGCTTTGCAGCTTTTGCTCTAAATCATACACAATCAACGCCGCTTTTTCTGGGCTTTCTTCGATAAAACGGCTCGCCAGGCTGCCAAGACCTAAAAGGGCTGTGCTTTTAATGGTTTCATCTTTATGATTTTTAGACAAATCTTGGAAAATTTCTATAGTAGCATTGGTTGGCTTATTCACCAAAGAAAGGCAGCGAAGGGATTCGTAGACATACTCTTGGTTTTCTGATTTTTTCTTCAGAACATCCACCAATACATCTTGTCCATGAGGCTCTACGCTTCCTAAAGCGCGTATCATGGAATAGACTCCAGGTGTCAATTCCTTGCTTTCCAAAATTTTTTGTGCTGCCATATATAGCTTGGTTGGGTTGAGCTGCATCCATGCTTTCAACTGGAGTATGAGTTCAGGACAATCTTTACGATCTTTTGCATTCTGGATCTTCTCAGCAAAGTCTTTCCAAGTCATGTTTCCTATTCTCTTTCGCAGCATCATTCGTTCCATTTCTTCTTGTCCTTCAATGCTGGAAGAGGCACTTATGGTATAGCTTTCTTTTTTGAGTTTGCTTTGTAGTGTTCCTGCCAAAGCGGCATCGTTTGTCTTTGTCTCTAAAGACATATCGATTTTAATGTTCACATTGGTGATAATGTTGATAGCCTGGTATTGGACTTGTTCCTCAAAAGCAATTTTATCTATATAGCCATCTTTTTGATGAAAATCGATGGTAGAAGAACTATTGCACGAATAAATCTTAAGCCCTTCAATGCTCTCTACATATTCTAATTTCTTTTTATGGATTTTTCCATCCTCTTTTAAAGAATATTGAGCGCGATAAAAACCATTTTGGTCTGTTTCTTCGGTTGTCCATTCCACCAAGGCTGTTTCTGGCAGAATGACCTGGGCATTGAGCAATAAAGACTTTACAATATTCGACAGATTTCCTGGTATGCTTTGGGGGAAATACCATCTTTTGCTGAACCCCATGTTGTTTACGACAACGTAAACTTCTGTTTTTAGTGCTTCAATATATCGCTGTGCAGTTTCTTTGTCTGCCTCTCCTAAAAGTATGCCTGATGTCATGATGGAATAGCCAATAAAAGCACCTTCTTCCTTGACTTCATATACTTTTTTATGCAGCTTGCCCTGAAGTTTAAAAGCAAGGGGACTATAACCTGGTTTTTCTGCCTTGGTATCGCTCATGCTTCCATTGGTATTATAAGAAAAATCATAAATAAAATGATCTCCAGTATTGTGAGCGTATTTTAAAGAAACTGGGGTAATCTTTACACTAGCTTTTTCTTGAGGGGAATGCTTTACGTCTGGGGGTTTGTTGAAAAGAAAGCTAGAATCCTGTGGGAGAAAAACAAGAATAACAAAGGCAGCGCAAAAAAAAACCAGGCCAAGACCTATGGCAATATTTTTTTTCATTCTTTCCCTTTATAAAAAAAAAAATTCCCTATTTTCTCCCCTGGCGAAAACCAGGGGTTCAGGCCCAGAAGGGCCAGGGAAGATGTTTATGATATAGTTGCCAGGCTAGATTTATGGATAGGAAATTATAGTATTCGTGGTAAATACACTCTAATCTATATTCCAATCCTAGCCCCGAAGGGGCGAAATATAGCGGCCAGGGGCAAAGCCCCTGGTATTGTTGATATGGCAATCAAAGCTTAGAATGTGAAGGTTCTGTTGTAATCCCAGAGAGTCCAGGATTTTTCGATGCCTTTCCATTCAGCAATGGTAAGTTTCCATTTTTTGAAAAGCAACTCTACATATACGTAAACTTTACCAGAAAGGGATTTCAGATCAGCACTGATTCTTCCGCGAACTAAGAAAGAACTCAAGCTGGATAATGTAATAGAAGCGGCTGCGCGAATTTCGAGATAGATCAGACGAAGTTCACCACCAACTCCTACGCTCAATACACCAGAAATACCTGCTGCTGCTTCAAAAGCGAAATCAATTCCACCAAAAGGTTTTGCAGAAGCAACGATTCCGCCAACTGCTGCCATAGCGGTGAATTTGAAACCGTATTGGCCTTTAAGAATAGCGGTTACGTTTACAGGAATTGGTCCTACCATGAATTGTTTTTTGAATTGGAAGATGGTAAGATCGTCTTCTTTCCATTCATATTCCAGTTTGGGATTTTCTTTTTCATAAACAACTTTGTTCAGGAAGATAACCTTGGTGCTGCCATTGGCAGTAGGGCTGTTTCCTTCGCCTACGCCTGTATCAGCAGTGCAGTCAGAAGTCAGTTCAACAATCTTGAACTCTTTGCTGAAAACCATTGCCTTTACGCCTGCTGCTCCGCTGTAGCTCAGGGTGTCTTTGCTTCCTACGTTGTTGATTTCGATGTAGGCTTCTGCACCAAAAGTGCTATTGCCCCATTTTTGTCTCCAAGAGTGGCTGGCATTACCGTCTTCTCTTACTGTTTCTTGTTCTTTATTCAGTTCTTCTTGTAAGCGAGCCAGTTCTCTCTCTTCGCTATCCCAAGGGATAACCAGATATCCTTCTTCATCATAATAGGCACCATTGTTAACAGCAGACTGGTTGAAAGTTTCGATTTCTTGTGTCAAATCTGTTTCTGATACCATACGGATTTCACCAGTTTCGTGGTTGGTGATAGTATAGTATGTTGCTTGTTCCTGGCTAAATCCCTGCCCTACCAAAGATACTAAAGCTAATAAAATTACTAGGTATCTCATAAAAGACTCCTTTTTGTCGTGCTTGAATGATTTAAACTGTATTTAAAAAGACCTTTGTTTTAAGGTGCTACCTGCATCCATTGTCTCAATTTTTTTATAAATATTGCAAAAATTAGTCCAATTATATAAAAAAAAATACAGTTATTTTTTTTTCTTTATCCAAAGGCATTCTATTAGCTTATTGCAGTATCTTCTAAAAAAAAAAAATATATATATTATGAAAAAATGTTACAGTATTTTTTTTAGGTTACAAATTGTAACATCACTAAACCGCAGAAGTGGATATCATAGTTTCCAGTTTCATAGACAAATAAGGACAAATGCCTAATCCACTAGTTTATAAGATGTGAATCTTACTGGGGGTAACTACCGCTGACAATGTTAAATTAGAGGTGTTGTCTCTCAAGAGGTTATACAGGAAAAGCATTTTATCACGAATTTCACGAATGACCGAATGGCACGAATGGCGCACTCTTTACACACTTAAAAATAAGTACGCATTTCATAAAATCTTAACACGAAAAACACGAAGAGAAAACACGAAAAACACGAAGAGAAAACACGAAAAACACGAAGAAGAAAAAAAAATATAAAAAAATTTTTTTTCCCACCTTCGTGTATCTTCGTACACTTCGTGGTGTTTTTCAAAATGCGTAATTTTTGATCTTACTCTAACAATGGGTTAGCGTAAATTCTGTGATAGTGTGTAAGCAGTCCGAATGGATAATTTTATCTTTATTTCTTTATTCGTCTTATTCGTATCATTCGCATCATTCGTGATTTCAATAGTTTTCAAATTAATAGAATATAATGTCTACTTTTATCTATATTTAGGAGAGCAGTAATTTGATTCCTTATTTCCAACAATAGTTACACCATTTGCAATAGTTTGCAGGGCCATTTTGCCATGAGCCGCAAGTAGGGCATTTTTGGATGCCAAAAGCATAGCATGCAAGACAAGATCTGCAATATTTTACCCCTGAGCCTAATCCTGTATCTTTTCCACAGTTAGGGCATAACCAGCGTGAACCTTCTTTGGTATGCAAAGGTTCGCCATCTTTTGTCTTAACAAACTCGACTGTTGCTGTTTCTGTTTCGGACTTTAGAATAGTATAAAACAGACTGCGCTGGGCTTCTACGAAAAGAAGGATAATGGGCTTGTAGTTTTCTGTTCCCATGTTGGCTTTCACCATGGGAAATACCTGGACGCAGCTTTTAAACAAAAGGCTTTCCAACGATGGTTTTCCAAAGGTTTCGCTTCGGTTTTCTTTTAAAGAGATGGAAGCTTTTTTTTCTACGCTAAAGGCTGCTAGAAAAGTTGCCTGGGCTTTACTGCCTAATATCTGGACTGTTCCCATAAAACCTGCTTTGTCTTTTAAGGATACAGCAGCCTGTTCGTGCAGCTTTTTATCCCCAAGCTATTTGCAAATCGTTGTACACATATAGACTGTTGTGTAGTACCAGATAGCTTCATAGCAACCGCATTGGCCTGCTCTTTTAGCACAATCCTGAAGTCCGCTAAAAGATCCGATGATGCAGATAAGTCCATAAGTAGAATGTCTTCCAAGGCAACGTGTGCTATATCTTGCGGATGGATCATTGGATGGATCTATGTCTTTCAGAATAGTATCGCTTGTCATGCTTTCCAGATGATAATCGCTTATTTTGCCATAAACACGTGTAAGAATATAGTTTGCAATTTGGAGCATATTACCAGCAATATCGTTTTTATTCAGCAATGTAGGCAAAACTTTGGCTTCATATTCATTGGCGCACATAGCAATCATGGCAGTTTCTTTGGAAGGAACATTCTGTTTGCTTTTCAGAGAATAGCCTCTGTTTTCGGAAAAGGAAACTACCAGGTCGATTTGCCCAACCATTTCTTGGTTTTTGATAATATGGCAGGCATTCATCACAGAAATATCTTCGCCTTCTTTTTTTGTGCGGGAGAAAATATAAAGAGCATGATCGTCTTTTTCTGTATAAAAAGAGCTTAAGCCTTCTTTTGTTTCACATACTGAGTATTTCACCAGCTTGGTTACTTTTTCTCCATTGACCATCATTTCAGCAGCAGCAACAGCATAGTTCATTTGTCCATTAAGAAGAGTGTTGTTCTTTTGTTTTAGAATCACTTTAATATGATTTGCTTCTAAACTCTCTCTGTCTTGAGCAAAAGCTGTGCTTAAAACCAAACCAAGAACGATCAACAAAGATAAAGATAAACGAAACATAGAGAACCTCCTAAATTTTAGAAAATAAGAAAAATATAAAAAATCTTCTGTTGAGAATATTAAAGCAAATGCAATGCCATTTTTTTTATTTTTTAGTTTTTCTTATGTTACATTTTGTATATCGAATTTAAGTCGTTTCATAAAAAATAGTTATAATTTTTTCTATAAAAAAATATTTTTTAAAAGCCACTTTTATTGCACTTTGGGCGAACAATTTTTTTGGGGAATACATTGTTAAAAAGTAGCACTTTGTGTTTAGCGGGTAATTTTTCCATACACGTTACTTTTGGTAACGCGCATAAATAATAGCAGACGAAAATCTTTTTCCCAAAAAAAAACACGTCCATGGGTTTTATGGACGTGTTTTCTGGAAAACGAATAGTATCGAAGATCTATTTTATCCTACTATCTTGATTCAGAAACAGGCTCTTCGTCTAATGCGTCTTCGTCTTTTACTTCAAGGCCCATCTCTTGTCTGATTTTGTTATGTACCAGGAACATGAGCAATCGGGAGCGATAGGCGCGAGTCCATAGGATTTTGCGGATACGATCTTGCAAGTCCATAGGAATCTGAGATAAAGCAGGGGCAACTTTTTCTGCCATCTGGAATAGATAGGCTTCGCCTTTTTTGTTGTCAGCGATCTGAGCACTTACGTCTCCAGAATTTAAAGCGAGCACTAATTCCAGGCCAGGAAGATGGTTGAGGTCTTTGAGTTCCTGTACATTTTCAAACACAGGAGTTTCTCCAACAGAAAGCCCTTTTTCCATTGCCAATGCTTTAAAAATATCGGTTGCCAGAGTTTGCAATCTTTGTTGTTTTTCTAAGGACAAGGCATTTCCCTGGGATTCCCATTTTTGCTTTTCTTCGGCTTTGGCATCATCTCGCTTTTTCCAAAGGTCTACGATTCTTTTGTCATAGCTTTCTTCGATGGCTTTCTTGGATTCCTGATATTGGATTTCGTATTGGCTTTTCCAGAGAGCCATATCATCGCGAAGCTTTCCTAAAGCTCTGGCTTTTAAGAATTCTTCTTTTACCTTGGGCTGAGCTTTTTCAAAGGAGCTTTCTTGTTCTTCTTCATGAGCAAGAACCTTATAGAAATACTTTCCTTTTTCTGAATCCTTCACATCGGAAATTTCGCCTTTTTTGTCCAGGCTATCAACAAGATCTCTGGCACCGACTGGATTCTTTTCCTTGATCTCTTCTTTGGTCAGGAACTGGGAATCTTCCGCATATTTCAGTGCATCAGGAACTATCATAATCTGGCGTGCAATTTCAGGTATCATAACATCAAGAACCAGATCTTTTCCTCGGTCTTTGCAAAGCTTATGAGCAACCTGAACCTTTTGGATTTCTTTGATCTTGACAAAATTGGCAACGCGTTTTTCCAGATCTTCCCTGACTTCTTCAAAAGGTTTATAGGAAGATTTGTCTTGAGTTTCTCCTGCTATTTTATACAAAGAATCCTTATATTCATCATAGAAGGCTTTCATTTCATTGGTTGTAACCAGTAAGTTATTATCCAGATCCTTCTGGTTGACAAAAACATAAGCCAATCGATAGCGTTCGGGAGCTAGGAACTGGGATTTGTTGTTTTCATAATAACACTGCAAGAAGAGAGTATCGTCTTTTTCGATTTCTTCTCTTGTTAGATATTTGGCATCTTCTTTGTTCAGGAGACGCAAACAATAGTAAACTCTGCTTCCCTGGTTGTTAGAAGACAAAACAGGAGAAAGTTCTCCTGTTTTTAGGTTTTTATAGATGTATTCCTTGCCTTCCAAAGGAGCTTCTTCTTTTTCAAAGAAACGATTTTCGGCTATGCCCTTTTGGTGTTGGTATTGCAAATTGTGTTCTTTAGCAATCTCTTCCAAAGGTGCTGCGTTTCCTAAAGATGCCACCTTTTCCTGTATGGTTTTTAAGAAATCAGCGGCTTTTTGGTTCGCTTTTTTATCTTTCAGCTCTCTTTCAATCCTTGCTTCGTCTTCCTTGATCTTTTTCTCCGTTACTTTTGTATCATCGTCTTCTTCTTGTGCTGTCTTTTTATTTTTTCGTTCTTCTTTGTAAGCAGCCTCTACTTCATCTTTGGATACACTCACCTGGCTTAGGAAAGAAGATCCCTTAACTGCGACATAATCAAACTCTGCAACAGCAGGTAAACGGAAATACTCAGGATTGTTTTTGGCTTGTTCCAGGAAGAACGCTACTCTTTCCTGAACATAATTTTTCTCTTCTTCCAATCCTAAGGATTTATGGGAAGCCTTGAGCCATTGCAAACGATTTTTTGTATGGTATTTGCTGTAGGTTTCATAGACAGCTTGTGTGGAAATTTTGCTGCCTGTGTTTCTGGCTCTTAAATATTTCTGTATTGTCAGAATTTCTTTAGCACATTGAGCCATAGCACTGGGAGTCAGATGCAAATTTTTAATTCTTTCAAAATAATCATAAGCACTTTGGAAACCTTTTTGTGTTTCCGCGATGAATTGCTTGATCTCGCCATCGCTTACTTCTATACCCCATTCTTTAGCCTGATGGAGCAGCATCAAAAAATTCCAGACATCATTTTTGCTAATGCTTTGTGCAGCTTTTTCTCTTTCGCCAGTAGGAAGACTATAATAGAATTCAAATTCTTCCATTTTAGGAGGATATACGGTTGCTCCTGGTAAAAGATAGTCCATGCTGCCATCGATCAATGCTTTCCATTTCATGGAATTGTTTAGACGCTCATCCAGGGACTGGTCTAAAAGCACTACGGTTTCTTTCAAAGAATAAATCGAATCCCAGACAGGATTGTCCATATAAAACAGATGACGGAAATTTTTAGGATCTTCTCCTGGCAATACTTTCTGGATTTTCTGGGCTTTGACACTTAAAAAATCGGCAAGTTTAAAAAAACTTCTCCAGCGTTCCATAGCACTGCCAAATTCCATTCTTGTAACATTTGCTTTTTTATCCGCAAATGTGCCTACTATTTCATTGTCTGCTGGGTTGCTAAGATTCATGAAAATGCTTCCCATTCCAAAAGAAGCAGCAATCAAAACTGTTACAAAAATCAGGAACATCTTATGATATTTTTGCATTTGAGTAAACATTCAAACTATCCCTCTAATTAATGGTGCGCTGTTCGTTCCTTTTAATTAAACTCATTTCCATTCTCGAACCGCGCATAAAAAAAATAAAGTAAAGAGTGTCTAACGTAGTTTTTTTACGGCTTGTGCCAGTTGAAAAGACCTTAATTTTTTAGCCTTAAGGGACTATATACTAGACCATAACACTGTCAACTCAAGAAGGTCAAACTGAAGCAGCCGCTCCGTGTAAGCCTTCTTTCAGGAATCAAAAAAACAGGTATCAATCTTTTCTTTGTGCCAATCTTTGGCGTGGAATAAAATTTTTTGATGCGCCGAACGGTACTATTTTTGATTCCTTACAGAAGGCTTACACTCCGCTTTTGTCTTGATTTTTTCCTAAGAGCCTATCCGAAAAATAATTTTAGGCGAAAATTTTGAGGCACTCGGAGAGCGAGGAGAAAGTGACAAAATTGCCGCAAGTGTAGCCGTAGCTA
>JABWCH010000462.1 GCA_013359215.1 Candidatus Brocadiia bacterium
AAAGAGATCCTCAAAAATACCGTTTCTTTGAAATCAGACTATACAGCAGAGGAATTTTCTCTTGCAGCCAAAAGGTATTTGCTTGAAAAGGGCGAGCTTACTGTTATCAGGCAATACCAGCATCCGCCAGAAATCCAATGGGATGACAAAACTTATAAAGGTTCAGCCTATGCAAGCTATGCTTGGGCTTGCTATCTTGCTGATTTAGAAATAGATATGGTTACATATCAGCCTGAAATTAAAGATTTTGTTGCAGTTCAGGAAATCGGCAAAGCCATCCATCCCATCATTGCAGAAGGCCAGATAGAAGGCGGCGTTGCCCAAGGAATCGGCTGGACACTTTTAGAAAACGTTCAGATGAAAAGAGGTGTAATGGCTAACAGCCAGCTTACGAATTACATTATTCCTACAGCATCCGATGCACCCTCTATTCGCGTCTTTTTTTTCGAGAATCCTTACGAAAGAGGCCCCTTTGGGGCTAAAGGCATTGGCGAATTACCTATGGATGGGCCCGCAGGAGCTATCAGCAATGCTATTGCCTTTGCTTTGGATAAACAAGATGAGGTGAATTCTATTCCTTTGCTGCCTGAAAAAATTTTGGAAATTTTACAATAGAATTCCCATAACTCTGCGTCAAAAAAAATTTTTTTTAGTAACTCTATTAGAAATTATGGGTATGAGTATGTTTCAAAAAAACATTGTTTGTTTGTTTCTCTTTTGCTTTATGCTTTTTGCATCTCCCTATCAGAATATTTCTGTTGCTGGCAGCTTCAACCAGTGGAATCCAGCCTCAGAAACAGGAAAAATGTCTCTTGTCTCTGGCAGCCATTGGGAAGCTGTTGTTTATTTATCCCAAGGTACTATAGAATACAAGTTTACTGCAAATAATTCATGGGCTACAAACTGGGGATGCCAGAGTATTTCTGCTGCTCTTCCTCAAAAAGGGGTTGCTGTATTGCAGGCAGGCAACATAAAAGTCAATATTCCAGCTAATGGAAATTATAAAATTACCTTCAATGATAGCACGCGGGAATTTACTTTAAGCTATGTTGGCGGAAATATACCTCCTGTAGCCAATGCTGGAGCAGATGTTGCTGTTGTCAAAGGAACTAAAGTAGTATTTGATGCCAGTGCTTCTCACGATCCAGATGGCTCTATTGTAAGCTACTCTTGGAACAATGGATTGAACGGTGTAACAGCATCTAAAGTATACGATCAGCCAGGAGTATATGAAGTTATCTTGACCGTAACAGACAACGAAGGTGCTGTTTCTACAGACAGCATCACTGTAATGGTAACCAAAGAAGCCATTGCTGATTTCCGATCCGAAACCATCTATTTTTTGATTACAACCCGATTTTACGATGGCGACCCTTCCAATAACTTTTATTGCAGAGACAGGGTTAAAATAGGCGATCCTCACTGGAGAGGCGATTTTAAAGGTTTGATAGAAAAGCTGGATTACATCAAAGATCTTGGTTTTACAGCTATCTGGATCACTCCTCCTGTAGAAAACAGAAGTGGTTTAGACTATCATGGCTATCATGCTTACGATTGGACAAAGGTCGATCCAAGATTAGAGTCTCCTGAAGCTACATACCAGGATTTGATTAAAGCTGCCCATGCCAAAGGTCTCAAAATTGTACAGGATGTGGTCATCAACCATTCTTGTAACTACGGTATTCGCGGCAAAGTATGGATAGACCGTCTTCCTATCAAATATTTCCGCAAGTCTGGAGTTGAGTTTACCTGGCCTTATGAACACAATCTAGGCAATTATCTTTTCCCCAACCGTGAAGACAACGATAATCCCGTAGCCCCCCAATGGTTCAGAGAAAGACAAAATTCTGATCCCATGGGCACAAAGCCCTTGGTAGATCCCAAGACAGGCGTTACAATACCCAAAAACGATTACAATCCAAATCGTTTCTTTGGCATAGATGCCAACACTCTTTCTGTAGATTGGTATCACCAGGATGGATTTATGTCTGGTGGAGATTGGGAAAGCCCTAAATCTTTGCAAAAAAAGCATATGGCTGGCGATTGCATTGATCTTGCCACAGGAAGGCAAAATGTAAAAGACTATATCAACCAAGCCATTAATTTATATCTCGATATGGGCGTGGATGCTATCCGCCTGGATACAGTAAAGCACGTAGAGCGCAATGAACTTTTAACCTATGTAAATGCCTGGAAAGCCCATAAGCCAGGTCTTTTTGTTTTTGGCGAAAACCTTGTAAAAGGCTTAGGATGGGGTAATCTCGGCGGAGACAATGGCCCTTCTGAAATTCGCCCCTGGTGGTACACAAGGCTCGGAAATGACCAATATAATCCCAACTCTGGAGGCGATTCTGGCTTTTCTGTCTTGGATTTCTCTCTATTTTCAACATTCCGAGACAATGTAAGCCGAGGAAGCTTCAATGGAATTGGCGGCGTTCTTGGTATGGACTGGGTTTATGGCGATCCTACAACCCTTGTAACTTTCTTACAAAATCACGATGTTGGGCCTGACAATGATTTTAAATATCGTTTTCAAGGCGACCAATGGATGGCAGCCGCTGCCTATAATTTGCTCTGGACGATCCGCGGAATACCTTGCCTGTATTATGGCGAAGAAGTCGAGTTTATGAAGGGTGCGCCACAAGATATTTGCGGAAATGTCGATACATTGGACACAACAGGAAGAGCGTACTTTGGCGATTTGCTAGAAAATCCAGGAATTCAACAGCATCCTTTATACCAGCATATCAAAAGGCTGAACCAAATCAGAAAAGCCATTCCTGCTTTACAAAAAGCACCTATGAGCAAAGTCAACGAATGGGGAAGTGGCATGAGCTTTGTCAGAGATTATAATAACGGACAGAGCTACGCTGTTGTTGGCCTTGCTATCGGTAGCGGACAAAGTATTACTGTAGGCGGTGTACGCAATGGTACATACAAAGATGCTGTTACAGGTGCTACAATAGCAGTAAACAGCGGCAGCATCTCTTTCCAGGTTAAAGCCAATTCAGCAGGCATTTGGGTACTCAATGGCCCTGGAAAAATCGGCACAGATGGCACTTATTTAAAATAATCTTACGACCCAGGGCGTTGCCCTGGGCTAGTATATAAAACCCTTTCAGGGTAAAGGGTTGCATCGAAAAGTTAACACGTATGCTGTCTCGCTCTAGGTTCATTTCCCTAGAGCAAAGCTGATCCGTGGTTTTTTTATTTTGTCAAAAGACTTTTGTCTCATCACCTAGCCAAGGGCAAAGCTCTGGGCGAAAAAATATATGCAAAATTCTGATATTATATGGCAAATAAAGCCTCATTTTTTTGATGGTATTTCTTTAGAAGAAAAATTCAGCAAAGGCAAAACGATC
>JABWCH010000463.1 GCA_013359215.1 Candidatus Brocadiia bacterium
ATTTCTGTTCCTGTTTGTTCTTCTAGTGTATGCAAAAGTTTTCGTTTTCTATTTGCAAGCTCTAAGGAAACTTCAGGATTAGCAGCGACTAAAATCTTTTTGATTTTGCCTGATAAAGCACCTAGTTTGATTTTGCGCATAATGATCAGGCACATACTTTCAATGCTTTTAATCCATCCCTGACCATTGCAATAGCTGCAAACATTATGGGTGTAAGATTTAATGGATGGGCCTAAGCGTTGTCGTGTAAGTTCAATAATACCAAACTGGCTGATTCTTCCTACTCGGCTTCTGGCTCTATCTTTACGAATGGCTTCTCTAAAGGCTCTTTCAACTGCTCTTTTGTTTTTAGGCTCTTTCATATCGATAAAATCGTTGATGATGACCCCGCCTAAATCTCTTAGCCTGAGCTGTCTTGCAATTTCTTCTGCTGCTTCCAGATTGATTTTCAGTGCTGTTTCTTCGATGTCTTCTTCGTCTGTATATTTGCCTGAGTTTACATCAATGGCAACAAGAGCTTCTGTTTGTTCGATGAACAGGTGACCGCCCGAACTTAGGGGGACTCGCTTCTGGTAAATCTTTTCGATTTCACTTTCTATACCATATTTATGAAATAAAGGTATATTTTCATCGTATAGCTTTACCCTCTTTTCATATTCAGAGGAAAGGATGCACATGAAATCCAATGCCCTTTGATAAGCGGCAGGGCTGTCGATAACAATTTGTTCAACTTCTTCTGTAAAGATGTCTCGGAGTATACGAATTACCAGGTCGCTTTCCTGATAAATCAAGCTAGGGCTTTTTGCTGTCTTAGCTCTTTTGGAGATGACTTTCCAAAGGTTCAGAAGATAGTCCAAATCCCTGGAAATTTCTTTTTTGGTTTTATTAGCACCTGCTGTTCGGATGATATACCCCATTCCAGGAGGCGGAGCTAGTTCAGCAAGAGTAGCTTTGAGCTTCCTTCTAAGATTTTCATCTTCGATTTTTCGTGATACTCCTGATCTTTTAATCGAGGGCATCAAGACAACGTATCTCCCTGGTATAGAAAGATAGGTTGTTAGAGTAGGAGCTTTGTTGCCAATCCCTTCTTTGGTGATTTGAGCTAAAACTTCCACTCCTCTTGAGAGCAAATCCTGGATTTTTTTTTCTCTTTTTCTGTTGCGTCCTAAATCATTTCCATTAGACATTTGACCATAGACAGGCATAACATCAGAAACATGCAAAAAACCATTTCTGCCTTCTCCAATATCTACAAAGGCAGCCTGTATGGACGGTTCGATATTTACGACCTTGCCTTTATAAATATTGCCTACGTGTCCAAGAGATGATATTCGCTCAATATAAATTTCTTCTAGTTTGTCTCCATCTATAATCGCAATTCTGCTTTCTTCTGCTTCTTTTACATTAATGAGCATGCGCTTTGTCATAGCCTATTACCTTACAAAGGAAAATGTACTAACCAACGTAAAGAACTTGGGTTCTCAGCTAGTACAAGCCAACAGGAGCAGATGCTATTTTTAAACTTAGCCTTTCTAAATTCAAAAATTGGAATTTTTTTTTCTCTGCTCCATTGACATAAATTAAATTTGAAAAATGTTTTTTTCCATCTTTCAAAACAATGAAGAGCAGAAAACAAGAGCTTAAGAAGGGGTTGCTTCCAGTAAAGGAACAAAATCGACGGATGTCCTCGTCATGGAAATAGACAGACTTTCTTCTTTGGGAAGTCCTAATTGTTCCAAAACTTCCCAAACCTGAACACTACCTTGGGGTGTCATGGCTGTAGCTAAAGAAAGAGTGCTGCTTTCTGGCAGGCTTTTTTGTATACTGCATTCCAAAATGTAGGGACGTATATCGACTTTCTTAGTCTCGTTTTCTTTATATCTAGTGACAATAAGGGATGAGCTGCTCATCAATTCCACAATTTTTTCAGGTGGAATAGTGCGAGAAACATTGACGGAATAAACAATTTTTAAAAAAAATTTTGTTTTGGAAGGAAGGATTTTGTCTGCTTTGACTATATCCATACCTGTAGGCAGTTTTTTTTGAAGTTTCTCAACGAGCAGCCCTGCACCTATATCTTTGAACAAAACTATATCTACTGGCTCACCTTCACAAGCAATGCCAACAGCAACAGACGTATGAAAGGATACTTTCATTCTTGGATTAAAGTCTCCATATAAAGCAACAGGTAAGTCTGCTTTTCTTATGGCCTGCTGTAATAGTAATGCTATATCGTGATGGGAAAGGTACTTGGCATCTTCTTTTTTACTAAGCCAGATTCTATATTTGACAATTTCTTTTGTTGTTTCAGAATTATTTTGATTTTTCAAGATTTTCTATTCTTTTTAAGCCTTCTCAGGTCATTACCTAGGCTGATATGTAACACATTTTCAGGGTGATATAATGGTCATTCCATTAGCCATAACACTGTCAACTTAAGCAAGGGTAATCTATCTCGGCCAAGCCGAAACCAAACAGATATTAATCACGAATGACACGAATATACAAATTACGCGAATAAAATTTTTATAAAAGCTATTGTGTCATTCGAGCATTCGTCTTATTCGTGATAAAAATCTTTGCTTTTTGGGTAAGCATTTTATTTGTTAGATTCTATGCATGTAGGCGAGTACCTGAGCGTCATGCGTATTAACTTGTATTAACTTTTAGATGCAACTCTTTACCCTGAAATGGTTTTATATACTAGCCCAGGGCAACGCCCTGGGTAAGTTTATTTTGTATCTTTTGCCTTTGTATCCTGCTGCCATATTGCCTGGTATTTAGATTTATTTTTTGTGCCTTTGCTTTGCAACGTGGCTTTGATTTTTTCTTGTGTATCTTCAGCAGATTGGACGATTCTTGGAGTAATGAATATGTACATATCTTCTTTTTCCTTACTCACAGATTTTTGTTTGAAGAAATAGCCAAATAGAGGAATATCCCCAAAGAATGGGACTTTCCGTACGGTTTCTCTCTGGCTTATTTTCAATAAACCGCCTAGCACTGCTGTCTGACCACTCTCCAGAATCATGTGGGTAACAACTGCCTGTTGTGTTAATTCGGGGAGATCGATTGTGATCTGGTTTGTACCACCTGATGCCTGAAATCGGTTAAATCCTATCAGGGGAGAGGTTGAACCAGTCAATTGGTCATTGGAGGGAATTACTGTAAGCTGGACTTTATTTGTTCCTGGAATAACATGAGGAACAACAAGAACCTGGAAGCCTTCCTTAGCAGGAGATTTTCCAGCTTCCTGGACTTCTACTGTACTTTGGCCTGCCTCACCATTCTGAATTTTGGTATCAGCGTAGGAAACACTTTTTCCTACGAATATTGTTGCTTCATGGTGATCCAG
>JABWCH010000464.1 GCA_013359215.1 Candidatus Brocadiia bacterium
CCTTTTGTTTGAATTTTTGGATTTATCATAAAAAAACACTATAAAAGCATACAAAAAAGCTGGACAAGATAGATTTTCTTCTTGATTTTATTTTCATCGAGCTATAGAATCCGTTTACGTTTTTAATTTGTGCATGTTTTCCTTTTGGGAAAAACATGCTTTTTTTATAGGCAAAGCCTATTATAAAGCTTTGCGATTCTTTTGTCCAGAGAAATATTTTGAAGCAGCCTATTCCAGGAGCAAGAAACTACGCCATCTTTATTGTTTTCAGGATGATCTTTGCTAGGAGGATTCAAAGCGAGATATAAAGTGTCATTTGGGAGTACAAATTAGCATTCACCATGTTCTGCCTGATTAAAACCATGAGGTTTATAAATCAAGGAATTGAATCATATTCTCAGAAGAGTGGGAAACGCTATAGAATGTATGAAAAAGCTGGCTATTTTCCTTATTTCAATCGTAAGTGACTACTGCTGCAATAGCAGTGCTTAGAGAAAAAATAAAGAAGCTCAAGGATATTATTGGATTTGAAAATTATTGAATTGGGGCAAAACCATGTTTAAGAATATTAGCATCAAAAATTTTCGAGGCATCACAAATCTGGCTGTAGGAGGCTTTCGTAAGGTTAATCTATTGATAGGGAAAAACAATTGTGGAAAGACTTCTGCTTTGGAAGCTTTATTTTTAGCGAGCGCACCTACCAATCCTGAGCTTCCTTTACGCATCAACAAGTTTCGAGGGTTAGGGATCATAGAGGAGCAATTTTGGCACCTGTTGTTTAACAAATTTGGCGACAATCATAAAATTGAAATTGCAGTGGAATTGCAACAGCCAGAAGAGAAGCGAAGTCTAAAAATCGAGAAGATCGCAGGGAACAAAATACCCATAGGCAAACCCCAAAATCTGAAATCTCATTCTTTAAAGCTTGAGCCAACGGAAACTTTCTTGAAAGTTGAGGAAAGCTATTCTAATATGTCATCAAGAACCACGGGAATACTCCTGCAAGCTATGTTTCAAAGAGAAGAAAGCGAGCCAGAGAAAGTGGTAGCAATGGCACAGCAGGTAGAGGATGGCATAGCTTTAGATATTCAGGAAAAGCGGGAGAATCCATTTAGGGCTGTTTTTATCAATTCTCGGACGCTTTTTTCAGATGCTGCTGTAAGGCTCAACAATCTTCAGATACAAAAAGAAACTCCTTTGTTGGTGAAAGTACTCCAGCAGGTAGAGCCATCTCTCGTCAATCTATCTTTGGGGCATCAAGGCGTGATATATTGTGACATAGGGCTGGACAGGCTGATCCCTTTACAATGCTTGGGTGATGGTATATCAAGACTTTTGGCAATTATTTTAGCCATTTGGGATATGAAAGGTGGTGTTATTATGATTGATGAAATCGAAAACGGGCTATACCACTCTTCCCTAAAAATATTATGGAATGCTGTTTTGAAATTTGCACAACAATTCGATGTCCAGATATTTACCACTACCCACTCAATGGAGTGTGTCAAAGCTTTAGCTTTGAGTTATCCTGAAATATTCCAAGAAACTGAAGATGCCATCCGTGTCTATCGTATTGAAAGAGAAGAAGAAAAATTCAGGGCTGTGGACTATGACTACCCTACCCTGAAAGGTTCATTAGAAGATGGTTGGGAGGTTCGGTAATGGCTGAAAATTGGGGACTCAATATAATTCGAGAAAAAAGGCTGTTGCTAGTAGAAGGATTGGATGAAAAGAATTTTTTCCAGGCATTTTTGAAGCATTTACAAATATCTTATGTACAAATCGAATCCGTAGGCGGTAAAGATCAGTTTGCAAACAGGTTTCCCAGAATACTCAAAGTGCCAGGTTTCTCCCAAGTGGAATTTTTAGCAGTGATTCGGGATGCAGACCAAGATGCCCAGGCAGCATTCCAGAGCATTGTCTATAGTCTCAAAAAATATGATTTGCCTGCACCAGAGAACCCAGAGCAATTTATTCAAGCAAGGCCATCGGTCGGCATCTTTATCATGCCTGGGTCTTCAGAGCAAGGCATGCTGGAAGACCTTTGTCTGAAGACTGTCGCCAAACATCCAGCGATGAAATGCGTGGATCAGTTTAGCAATTGCATGGAACACTTGCCTGATCCCCCCAAAGTGATGGCCAAAGCCAGGGCGCACGCATTTCTATCGGCCATGCCCAAATTGATTGAATCCGTCGGGCGTGCCGCAGAATCAAACTATTGGGATTTTCATTCCGAGGAATTGGCAAATCTGCAAAAATTTCTGATAGAGTTGAGATAGCCTTCTTTCTTTGGCTGTCGAACATAATGAACGAAAAGTGATGGAATCAATTACAACACAAGCATTCTGGCTTGTCTAAGCGATTTCCATTCCAAAATTCCGACTCCAGGACGATACCGAGATGATAACCATTCGCTAACATGTCTTACCCTATTTACGGTGTTGAAAGAGAAATACAGACAGGCGTTCCTGAATAGATGATTGTACAACATGGGGCATTTAGGAGAGCACTTTTTCCAGATCGTCCAGGAAACGAAAGAAAAACGAGATTTTTCCTTTCTGTCTTGCATTGAGGCAAAGTTCTCCCAATCTATCCATGAGACTATCCTGTAAGCGTCGGCCTTGCTCTTTGTGTACGTTTGGCAAGCTGACTCAAGATTCTCTTGATTTCATTGGCAAAGTTTTGAACCTTAGTTTCAGGGTTCATTTTCTCCCAATTCTTTCCTGTCGCCTGCTCTAGATTTTCCAAGGTCAAAGCGGGATGAAGTGAGATGAATAATTGGGGCACGGCCAGGAACCACGCTTCGATTTCCATTTTTGCAAAGTGGAAGTAGATGTTGCGGTGGATATTGAAATCATCGATAACGCACAGAATTTTCTGGATGATCTGGTCTCCGAATCTGCGTGAGTAACATGAGATTATTCCTTCCATTTCTTTAAGTGAGCTTGAATTTCTGAGATGGCTTCTTTCTTTTCTTCCCCATCTTCTATTTTTTCAACTTGGTCTTCCAGCATGCATAAGATTTGTTCTATTTCAATTTCATCGACTCGCTTTTCCAGCATACCTAAGATTTCTTCTGTATCCAAGCTTCCTTCCTCATTTGATTCTCAAAGTCTTCATGGCATCAGTGATAGGATCGCTGCAAAAAATAGGGTCTACTCGTTCGGCAATCTCCGAGGATACATCCAGAAAATTTTTTTTTGTTTTCTATTTAGTAGATGGAAAATGACTATTTATAAATTTGTAATATAATCTGTAATTTGACAATGTTAAATTCGGTTCCTTGTATTGCAAGGGTTAGCGTGAATTTTGGGTATTTATTTGGAGGGCGAGGCTCCTGCCGAGCAGGAGGGTA
>JABWCH010000081.1 GCA_013359215.1 Candidatus Brocadiia bacterium
GCAAAGGCAAAATCTCGAACGGCTCGCTCTTGAGCAAGAGAAAATCAAAGAACAGCAAAGGCAAAATCTCGAACAGCTCGCTCTTGAGCAGGAAAAAATAAGGCAAGAAAGAGAAAAAGAAATTGCCAGACAAGAGCAAGAACAAAGAGAACGCCTGTTTTTTTTGCAACAAGCAGAAGAAAAGGAAAAAGCTCATATCCAAATCTTAAAAGAAATGAAGGAAATATCGGAAAAAATTCCTTCTCTCATGAAAAGTCCTTTAGGCGATTCTCAGGAATTCCTCAAACAAATACAGAAGCTTTTCCCAAAACCAGAAAAAAAACAGGCTAATTTTTTTAAAAAAGAAGAAGAAAAAAAACCGCTTAAAAATTCAGCTCCTGAAAAGAAACTTGAAATCCCTTTTCCTGTACAGAAAGAGCTATTCCCTGAAATTTCTTTAGAAGATGTATGCCAGAAACTCCATAGCGTGTATTCTGAATTGAGGATTTTAGAAAAGCACCATGCCATAAAAATCCATCTGCTAAGAAGAGAACTAAATTTTCCTCGCGAAACCTTTGATCAGGCAATCAAAACTTTGGCAAGCCAAAGGAAAATCGATTTAGTGCCAGCCGATGAAGAAAACTTTGAGCGAGACGAGAGACGCGATGCTTACTACGATGCAATAGAAGACAGAACATACTATTTTATCCAATGGCGTTAAAATTTCATGCAGAGTTGCTTTTCTCTGACTCTCTGCGGCTCTGCGGTAAATTTTTTTTCAAAATAAGGGAACTGATTTAATTTTGATTCCTTAAAAGTTTTTCAAGGGATATATCATGGAAGAGAAAAAGACAATTGATGCACGAGGGCTTTCTTGCCCACAACCCGTTATTTTAGTCCAAAAAGCCCTAAAAGAAGGTGCTAAAAAATTAGAAATCATGGTCGATACAGTGGTTGCTAAAGAAAATATCATGCGCACTGCCAGCAAGGCAAAAGCAGAGATAGAAGTAAAGCAAAGCCAAGATAGTGAGGAATTTGTTCTTGTTATCACCAAAAGCTAAAGTAGTCTATTTCGACAATCCTGCTACCAGCTTTCCTAAGCCAGAAATCGTGGTTGATGCTATAGCACAATGCATGAAAGAGATAGGGGGAAATCCTGGTAGATCTGGACACCGTATGTCCATGGAAGCAGGAGAGCAGATCTTTTTCACCCGCGAAGTTTTGTCGGATTTCTTTGGTGTACAAAATCCCATGAAGGTTATTTTTTGCTCCAATGCTACAGATGCACTGAATCTTGCAATACAAGGTCTTGCTTACCAGGGCGGGCATGCAATAACTTCCTCTATGGAACACAATAGTACCATCCGCCCTCTTTATGAACTAGAAAAACAAGGAAAAATACGCTTGAGCATTATCCCTTGTTCTTCTGAAGGTCTTTTATCCTGCGGACACCTAGAGAATGCTATCACAAAACAAACATCTATGGTGGTGATAAACCATTCTTCCAACGCTTTTGGGACAGAGCAGCCTATACAAAAAATAGGAGAGATCTGTAAGAATCGGGGAATAGCATTTATTGTAGATTCAGCACAATCCGCAGGCATTCTGCCCTTGAATATGGCAAAAGACAACATAAGCATCCTTGCTTTTTCGGGTCACAAGGGCCTATATGGGCCAATGGGAACAGGCGGTCTAATCATAGCAGACGATTTCAACCATAAAAAGATTCGCCCTCTAAAATTTGGAGGAACAGGAAGTTTGTCCGATAAAATAGAGCAGCCCGATTTTTTACCCGATTGTTTTGAAAGTGGAACTTTAAATGTGCCTGGTGTCGCAGGCTTAAGGGCAGGCATACTTTTTATCAAAGAAAAAGGGCTTGCCTGCATCAGAAAGCATAAAGAGGATCTGGTCGCGTATTTTCTTAAAAAAGCAAGAGCTGCTGTACCAGGATTTCTCACATATATCCCAGACTCTTCCATAAAAACGGGCATTATTTCTTTCAATATCCAGGGCTTTCTCTGTTCAGAGATTGCCAATGCTCTTTCAGAAGAATACAACATTATGAGTAGACAAGGGCTACACTGCTCTCCCCTTGCACACAAAAGCATGGGGACTTTTCCCCATGGCACAGTTCGATTTGGATTTAGCATTTTTAACACAAAAGAGGAATGCGATCTAGCAATAGAGTCACTCCAAGAAATAACACAAAAAAAAGGGAAAAAATAGTATGGAAAATCCCTCTGTCATTCTATTTTATTCCACGAACTATGCAATATGGACAAAAAATGTACTGCAAAAATTGCACATAGAACATAAAATGGCCTCTGTCCCACGACATCTTAGTTCAGAGTGTGGATATTGCGTTATGATACAAAACCAGGATAAAGAAAAAATCATACAAATTTTGCATCAAAATGGTATTGAATACGATAGAATAGAATCATTGATAGGTCTTTCTTAAAGACAAGGAAAAAAATGACAGTAGTACAATTGCTTAAACTAGCGAAAAAACTTCGAGATCCTGAAAAAGGATGCCCCTGGGATAAAGAACAAGATTTTGACAGCTTCAAGCATTGTCTTGTAGAAGAAGCCAATGAAGTCATCCAGGCCATTGACCTTAAAGATTGGGAAAATCTGAAGGAAGAGCTAGGAGACACTCTTTTCAACTTGGTTTTTCTGATTAACCTTGCTGAAGAAAAAAAACTTTTCACTCTAACAGACGTTGTGGATGGAATCTATCATAAGATGATCCACCGCCATCCTCATGTTTTTGGCGACCAAAAAGCCAAAGATGCCCAGGAAGCATACGAAATATTCCAAAAAGCCAAAAAAAAATCGCTATGAGATAGATAGAAACTAAGAAGTTACTATACTTTTGCAGATTTTTGCACAAAAAACACAAAAAAAGAACATAAAAAACATAAAAAATATAAGCTATTATCTGATATATAGTTATATTTTTGTTCTTTTTGAGATATTTTGTGTTTTTTGTGTTAAAATTTAATGATATAATTTATTGGATTATAATTAGTTAAAAAAAAACTGCAACACTATAGAAGTTAGATGTTTGCAAAAAAAGAAAATAGCACAAGTCGTAAAAATTTCATTCGCGTAATTTGTATATTCGTCTTAGAGCCTATCCGAAAATCCTTTTGGCTACAAATTTCGATGCATCTCGGATAGCTTCGTCGAAAGTGACAAAATTGTCCTCAGAGTAGCTAGGGCTACACTTGCGGCAATTTTGTCACTTTCTCCTTGCTCTCCAAGTGCCTCAAAATTTTCGCCTAAAATTATTTTTCGGATAGGCTCTTATTCGTGATTCATATCTTTTTGGTTTCGGCTTGTCCAAGATAGAAAAGAAAGCTTGCTTGCATTTTATAACTTTGCTACAATAATGAACTAGAAATTGATATTGTAAAAGTTTTTAAAGTGTTTGGGGAAAAATGTTACAAAAATTTTCCCAAAAATAAAAATTTCTTTGTACTCGGATTCCTACAAATAGGCACTACTTGTGGCCTAAAATTTTTGCAACTCTTTTATTTACTGGAGGCACTTGATGCTGATCGGCCAGATACAGATTATCAGCGAACTGAAAAGGCCAAAACATTCTATTGCCCCTGGAGAATTCTTAGTGATTGGACGGGGGGCGGAAAGCGATGTTATTCTGAATGATTCTGCTGTATCCAAGGCGCATTGCAAAATTTTCTACGAAGAGGGAGAATTCCAATTGCAAGACTTGCAAAGCCGCAATTTTACATACATTAACGATAAGCAGCTTGCAGGCAAAGAACGTTTGAAAGATTCTGATATTATAAAATTAGGCCGCAGCACGATTTTATTTAAATTGGTTTCTCGAAAAGAACAAACAGCCTCTCTCATGCTGGATTCTATAAACCCTTCCTTGAAAAAGATTGTTTTAAAACCCCAGGAAGATAAACACCTTCTCGAAGACGATCTATTTGCCCACGTTGTCCTTTCTATGCCAAACCCTACTGTCAGTCGCGAAAGGATTGAAGAGTGCAGGCGATACCAAAAAACAAATCCAGCATCTTCTTTAAAGAAAATTCTATTAGAAAAAAAGTATATACAGACAAAAGAATTACAAACGATTCAAAATGCTATAGAAAATATTTTAAAGCATGAAAAGAGCGAGCAAAGCCTTATTCTGGAAGATTCCTCTCAAAAAGAAAACCTGGCAGAGCAAAGCCTTTTTTTAAAGTTGGCACGAGCGAAAGGTTTTTTGAATATAGAGCAAATCCATTCTGCTTGTTTGCTGCATAGAAAGCATAAAGAAGCAAAAAATTCTGTGACTCTTTTGGAGATTCTTTTAAACGAACAGTATTTAACTTCAGAACAAGCACAAGAAATCCAAAACCTGCAAAAAGGCCATATTCCCTATCATATTGAAGGATATGAATTGATTTCTTTGATTGGCGTAGGAGGAATGGCCTATATATATAAGGCAAGACAAATTTCCATGGACAGGATGGTGGCGATTAAAATCCTTCTGGAAGGCTATAGAAACAACCAATACATCAATGATCTTTTTTTAAGCGAAGCCAGGGCTGTAGCCAAACTAAACCACGAAAACATCATTGCTGGCTATGACTTTGGAGAAAAGCATGGAATATCGTATTTTGTTATGGAATATGTAGATGGCATCTCTCTCTCTCAAAAACTCAAAAAATGCCAGGGGCGTTTGCAAGCCAAAGATTCTTTAGAAATTTCAATACAAGTTGCAAAAGCTTTGGATCACGCATGGGAGCAGGGGCTTGTTCATAGGGACATCAAGCCAGAAAACATTCTTTTAACAAACAAGAATATTATAAAGCTTTGCGATTTAGGTCTTGCCCAAAAAACAGGAGAAAACCAGACAGCACCGAAAGAAGATTTTGGGACTCCAGCGTATATGAGTCCTGAACAAATACGCTCTGAGCCTAACATAGATATCAGAAGCGATATTTATTCTTTGGGGGTAACCTTATATAGAATGGTCTTTGGATCTTTGCCTTTTTCAGGAAGCACAAGGGATATTATGTCAAAGCATCTAAGCGAAAAGCTTCGTTTTCCAGGGCAAAGCATGACAAAAGAAAAGGGAGATTTAGCAAAAATCATCCATAAGATGATGGAAAAAAATGCTAGAATGCGCTATCAAACGCCCAAAGAACTTTTAGAAGAAATGCTCAAACTCCAAAAGCAATGGGATAAAAGCATAGCTTCAGGGACTATGGAAGTGATGGTGGAAATTTCTCCCTCAAGACTAGAAAAAGGCTATTTAACTTTCTTTAAAAAGTTTTTAAAAAAATTAAAATAAATGTTAACTTTTAAAAGAGAATTTTATGATGCAAGAAGAATATAAACAATTTATTACAGTCGCTTGCGAAACTGGCAAACTCAGCCCCCAGGCAGCAGTTTTTTGCCAGGAAAGGATGGAATTAGGAGAAACTCCTGATGTTGTTGCAGTCAGAGAAAAGTTCATGACTGAAGAACAAGTGGCTCACATCCATTCTCTTATCCCGCAAGACCAAAAAGAGAAAAAAATTTTAAAGCAGATGGGGGGATTAGAGATGGAAGAACAAGTGGCTTACATCCATTCTCTTATTCCGCAAGAAAAGCAGGAGAGTCCTCGTTCTATATGTATAACAGAACCTCAAATACAAAAAAGCAAAGAAGAAGAGGAAGAAGAAAAAATACTAGCCTATATCAAAGAAAAAAATTTGCTTTCAGAGGAGAGCCTTGCTTTTTGCCAAAAAGAAAGAAAACGCCTTGCAGCCATGGGGTATGCTGTGCAGCTCTCTGCTCTTTTCTGTGGTACAGGCAATCTCACTCCCTCCCAAATTAAGGAAATGTATCTTGCTATTTCCGAAGGAAATACCGCTGTTGCCTTAATAGAAGAAAGTGTTCCTTTTTGCGAAAATGCTTTGCCCCTCCTGAGAAAAGAAAAGAAAAAACAAAGCAAGCCAAAAGAGGGACAGGAAAAGATCATGGAACAGTTGAAAGATATGGTGGAGAGCAAGGCACAAAAGAAAAAAGGCAAGACAGGAAAGAAAAAAGCCGTCAAAAAAACTCCATCAGAAAGAGACATAGAAACCGAAATCGACCAGGATCTCGAAGATTGGGAACAATACGCAAAAGAGAATCAAACTCTATCAGAAGAAAAGGAAGCGTCCATGGCTATGAATGTGAATTTTAATGCTTTGGTTAGCTCACTACAGGTTCTTATGCAAACCTTGCAGCAAAATCCATCAGGCATTAACCCTGATGTGTTTTCAGAAGCTCTGCCTCAGACGAACAAAGGACAGCAAAGCAGTGAAGACGAATCAGGAGAAAAAGAAGACACAAGCATCTTCACAAAAGGCAAAGCCATCCTTCCTGCAGATAAAGTAATCAAAGCAATCCAAAAAGGAAGCAAGCTAGAAGGATGCTATATCAAAGATCTTTCTCTTACGGGTATTAAGCTAGAATTTCCTTTACGCCTGCTAGGCTGTGCCATCGAAAATCTGGATCTAAGCGATAGCGAATTCTTGCACGAAGTGGATTTTGAAGAGTCTTGTTTTTTGGGAAAGGCTTGCTTCAAAAACGCCGTATTCCATAAAGAAGCCCAATTCAAAAAAGCTATTTTTGTGGATGGGGCAGATTTCACCAAAAGCGATTTCAAAGGCGATACAAGATTCAATACCACTTCTTTCAAGCGATTTGTAAGCTTCAATCGCTCACAATTTGCACAAAAGGCCATTTTCTCCCGCTCTTCTTTTGCTAAAGGCGTTAAATTCAATGAAGTGGAGTTTGGAGGCGCGGCAAGCTTTAACGATCTTTATTGTGACCATCGTTATTACATGGACAACTGCAAATTTTTAGAGGAAACCACCTTTAGCAACTCCCATTTTTCTGATATTGCTGATTTTTCCCAAAGCACTTTTCAAAAAGTGGTTAAGTTCAAAGGAACAAATTTTGGCAAATGGGTAACATTCCAATATGTAAAGTTTGAAGATGAATGCCATTTTAATGGGGCGAACGTTGTTGGCGATATTTCTTTTGGATGGGCTAAATTTCATGGGCTGATCAACCTATCTACACTCTGCGCAGAACGCAACGTAAATTTCAAAAATGCCCAAATTCAGGAAGACGCACGTTTCCGCTTTCTGGATGCCTATTTTGGGCGGCTCTTTATCTCCACAGCACAGGTAGAAAATCACTTAGAAAGCCACATAGAACAAGACTTCAAGACAGCAAGGCAAGAGTATGGAATCCTCAAAAACAACTACCGAGAAATCAATGAATATGAGCAAGAAGACTGGGCCTATCTATGGGAAAAACGCATGGAAAGACTCAGCATCAAGCCGCAAGGATTACGTTCTTCTCTCTGGAGGTTCTTTGACTGGCTGGCCCTGGATTTAGCATGCGGATATGGAACAAAACCTTTGCATATTTTCCTGACTTCCCTTGTCGTGCTTTTATCTTTTGGCATATTCTACTACGCCTTTGGCTCGCAGTTTGTTCTGTTACAAGAAGGCGTATCAACAAGCTCTATCCCTCTCATGGATGCAATCCAGGTATCCTTCCGAACCTTTACCAACTCTTCTATAGGCGGATGGGAAGCCAGAGGAACTAGCTGGATCAACTACATCATGATGCTAGAGTCTTTTCTTGGCTTCTTTGTTATGACCGTACTTGTCGTAACTTTCAGCCGTAAGGTCATTCGATAATAGAAGCTAAGAAGTTAGAATCTAAGAAGTTAGATGTTTGCAGAAAAAGCAAAGATTTTTATCACAAATAAAACGAATGGTCGAATGGCACGAATAGTTTTTATAAAAATTTCATTCGCGTAATTTGTATATTCGTCTCATTCGCGATTAATACCTTTTGGGTTTCGGCTTGTCCGAGATAGGATAATAAAAGTTATACAGATACTCATAACTTGTTGCATAATATAAATATAAAAGTTTTTAAAGGGGGTTTGGGGGAAAATTTTTACAAAAATTTTCCCCCATATAAAAATTTCTTTGATTCCTATTGCATAGGAAGTGGGTGCATAACTCGAAAGCCCAAATTTTTGACACGAGTTTCTTTGGGAAATCGATAGCGATAGTGAGATCGGCATTCCCAATCAGAAGAGGAAAAGCTTCCTCCTCTATATACTCTTTCATTACCTGGCCCTTCCCAGGCACTTCCATCAGAAGGCGCGCCTTCATAGTTATTGTGCCATGTATCCTGACACCATTCAGATACATTGCCTATCATATCATAGAGTCCAAAAGCATTGGGTCTTTTTAGACCTACAGGCTGAGGCTTTCCATCGAATTTGATACCATACCAGGAATATTGGTCTTCCATTTTATCGCCCCAATAGTATTTGCTTCTTGTGCCTGATCGGCAGGCATACTCCCATTGGGCTTCGCTTGGTAGAAATAGCCCTGTTTTTTGACAAAACTCTGTACAATCTAGCCAGCTCACATTTTCTACTGGGTAATCAGGGTTTTGGAAAGCCGATATGTTTTTTCCCATGATTTTGTGCCATATACCTTGCGTGATTTCGTATTTGCTCATAAGAAATGGCTTGACATCGACAAGATGTAAAGGCTTTTCATCTCCACTGTCTTCATTGCTTCCCATCCAGAACTTTCCACCAGGGAGTAAAACAAAAACAATGCCAGTCTGTTCATGGACATATTCTTTTACTTTGTAAGATATTCCTCCACAAAGATATAAATTTTTAGAGATAAATTTAAAACCTGGTATAGGATAAAAAATGCTCTCTATATGTCCTTCTAAATAAGGAATAATCTGGGGAGATGCGAAAAAAATTCCTGCTGTTAGAACCAGTAAAAAAAGCAGATAAAGAAATTTTTGGAATAAGGTGTTTTTCTTTTTGATTTTTTTTGTTATATGAAAAGAGGCTGTTTTGTTTTTTTTTGTCGTAGGTTTAATAGGGTCGGCCAATTTTTGCAAAGACAAAGAGGATTTCCCTATTTCTTTAGAAGGGACTTTGATGGATGTTCTATCGTAAGGGTTATCGCCTTTTATTACAGGGCCAACAGCCAAAGGCGTTGGAATGTTAGGCGTTTTAGGCACGGCTTCTTTGATTTTAGGGGGATGAGGGATTTCTTTGGTTTTTCCTTGCAAGAAAAAATCCAAATCAGAAAGAAACTCTTCGACCCTTTGGTAGCGCATGTTCTTGTCTTTTTTGATAGCCTTAAGGCATATATTTTCTAAATCGCGAGGAATATCAGGCCAAAAAGCCTTAGGAGGAGTAGGCTCTGTTGTGATGATCTGGATAATAATTTCCATTACCTTTGTAGAAACAAAAGGTACAGTACCAGTAAGAATTTCATAAAGAATGATGCCCAAAGAATAAATATCACTTCTATGATCTATTTCTTCAATTTTGCCACCCGCTTGTTCTGGCGACATATAATGAGGAGATCCCAGAATAACACCTTCCCTGGTCAAAGAAACATTTTTTTCTTCTCCATGCACAATCTTTGCAAGTCCAAAGTCCATGACAAAAGGCTCATCGGCTTCATCCACAAGAATATTAGCAGGCTTTAAATCTCTATGAACGATTCCAGAATTATGGGCATACATGACAGCCAGCATAACCTTTTTAAAAATTTTTAAGCGTTTTGCAATGGATAGGGCTTTGCTGTCCAAAAGGTCTTTAAAGGATTTCCCTTTTATGTACGCCATAGTAAAAAAACTTTTTTGGCCTGCCAAACCAACATCAAAGACAGGTATTATATTGGGATGGCTGAGTTTAGCCATAGCTTTAGCTTCTCGCATAAAGCGTTCTATCTGGTTAGCAAGATCAATCCCTGATGCTGGCAATAGAACTTTAAGCGCGACTTCTCTTTCTAGCATGGGATCATAAGCAAGATACACTTTTCCCATCCCGCCCTGGCCGATTGTTTTCTTAATCTTATATCTTCCTAGAGAGTTGGCGGATGTGTCTTCAAAGAGTTCTTTGACGCTTTCAGAAACAGAATCCTTAGAAAAGGATGGGTCGCAAAGCGTAGGAAAAGAATGGGATTCTTTTCCTGCACTAGTATTAGAACCTATAATAGTAGGAAGGTCATTTGCAGACTCTATTTGTCCAGGTATTACAGTTTTAGCAGAAGACGATACTAAACAATCTTCTGTATTTTGTGGCTCTAGTGTTTTTGTGACTTTGGTTTCTGCATCTGGTATAACTACAGAATCTTCCACGGCAGAATTGCAAATTTTTTGGAAGTATTCCTGACTCCAGGAAAGCTCTTCTCTTAGTAAAGATAGTATACCTTTAGGCGCGTCACCCTTTAGATCTTTTTTTTTCTTGATATTCTCCAACTGGTTTTTCGAAATATATCCTTTTTCAATAAAAAACTGCAATGCTTTTTCTTCTAAAGATTCCATAGAACCTTCTCCAGTTTCAGATTCGAAACAACTTGGCAAAGAACAAAAATTTTTTTTATATTGTGGTAATGACAAAACTTCAAAATGCCTATACCTTAAAATATATTCTATCTTACTATCCAAAAAAATCAAATAAAAACAATACGGAAGCTATTCTTTATAAAATTTGATTGTTGCTTTATATTTCTTTACCAGAAAAAGAAACCTGCTAATAGAAGGACAATTTTTAAAAATTTTTATGTAAAACCTTGCAGATCTTTTAAGAATCGCTATAATGATAGCTTGTACAAATACATGATGACTAAATTATGAATTTTTTTATAAATATTTATTTTAAAAATACTTAGGAGATCAAAATGTCAGTATTTCAAATTGCAGATATCATGGAAATGGGAATCGAAAAAGAAAGAAAAAGAAGAGATTTCTACACAAAACTTTCGCAAATTTATGAAGATACCAGGCTAACAAAGCTTTTCGGTGATCTTGCTCGTTGGGAAGAAGAACACGTTGAAAGATTTACTCATATCAAAAATTCTTTAGGCGAAATGCAAGAATCAAAAGAATCCTATGATGGAGAGCTGATGAATTATATCGAAGCCTATCTTGACAATAAGCTTTATTATGAAATAGATTCCGAAAAGTTCCATGAAAAAGTAAAGCTTGCGGATGATGCTTTGACTATGGCAATGCATTTTGAAAAAGATGCCATTATCTTTTTTACTGAGCTTTTCAATTTTGTAGATGCAGAGCATAAGCCCACTATTAAAAAATTGATCGATGAAGAAAAACAGCATCTTCTCCAACTTTATAACATGAGAAAAAGTTTAAAAAATTAATAATGGGATTTCAATTTAATAAAAATATATAAAAGTTTTTAAAGGGGGTTTGGGGGAAAATTTTTACAAAAATTTTCCCCCAAATATAAATCTCTTCGTGCAATTATCCAACAGGAAGGAGATGCTTTGTGGCTATGGCGAAATCCACTAAAAACTCTTTCAACTCAAAAGAGATACAATCCGTTTTAGATGATCTTGGTTTTGATCAGGAATTAAAAAATTTTGTATCTGCAATTACAGATAATCCTGAACATAGCTTTATTCAGGAACATGGTTCTTGCTTTCTCGGTAATACAACCAATGGAAACTATAATGCTATGAATATAGGAGGAATGTTAGCCGACTATTGGAGCAAAAAAGACAATCGTATCCTTATAGAAAGCATTGTTTTTTTGCTTAAGGAAAAAGAAAAGCTACTTTCTTCCATGCAAGATATTGTAGTTCAGGAATTTAGCCAAAAAAGATTCTCGTTTCTTTCTATTGATGATGCTCTTCTTCATCATATTGAACTTTTTTTGATACAGCAGAAATTGCTGGCAAAATACTATGCTGATCTTGCCTTGTTCCGTATCATTTTGGTTGTACAATCTTCTCGTGAGTTACCAAAACATCTCCTGTCTTTAGCACCTAAAAATTTCTTAGAGCTTATGGATGCTTTGCGATGGCCGCCTATGGATGAGAATACACAAAAAAGAGCAGCCATGATGGATTATAAGCTCTCTGAGAAAGGTTTGTACGTTATCAATCGACTTGTGAACAATAACCCTGTTGAATTTGATATGAAAAAAAAACAATTTATTAGCAATTGGGAGTGATATTGATGAGTATTTTTTATAAATTTTTTATGTTGGTTTTATTAGTAATCTTTATTTCTGGATGTGGCTCTAGCAAACAACAAATTTCTCAAGAAAACCCAAAAGTAGAAAAAGCAGCCCATGAACTAAAAGCCAAAGCCAATTCTGAAGTTTCTGAAGCTAAGGTCACGGCAGGAAAGCCTTTTTCCATATCAGAAGAAAAAACGATTGTTGTTCCAGAAACGAAAGAAAACACTGTTGAAACCAAAATCCCTTCTCCTGTTTTAGATGTCCCTGCCAAAGTCGATGTTCCCTCTGTTGTCAAGGAATCTTCCCCATTAGTCGCAGGCGATACTCGATGGATATTGGTTTTTAAAACCAATGAATTGATTGAACCACAAGAAAGAGAAGATATTTTAAAAGCCCTCAAGGAAAAATGGCTAAAAGACAAGCCACACCAGGAAATCGCCGCCCAGGATTTTGACATGGAAAAATTGTTAGGCCGAGTTGTTGTGAGTGCTGAAGCAAGAAGAGCTTATGGTAAATATGAATTTACAATCCGTACAGGTAAGATGATCCAGGATGGTAAAGATATAGTAGAAGAGCCTATCAGCAAAGAACAAGGGCCAGATTGCATTATTGACAATAGAGACAGTATTGAAAATCTTCTCAAAGAAATCAAATTCGCACAATAGCATCCAGGTCATTCCGCAACTAAGAGATTATTGATTAACTTTTCGCTTTAACTCTTTACCCTGAAAGGGCTTTATATAATAGCCCAGGGCAAATCCCTGGGTAAAAGCCCTGGGTAAATGACAATCAGGATTGACAAAGCATAGGAAATTGTTATAATAACTCAAGTGCATTTGCGATGTTGTATTTCCTGGAATAGAAAGCAAAATGTTGAGAATAGAGATCATGTATAAATTCTTTAAAAACTACATATTTTCTGTCATTTTTTACCTTTTTTTGATTTTTCCTGATTTATGCATCCAGGGAGAGGAAGAAACCTCTGCATCAAACAACATCGTGGCAATCGTGGCGGGAAACCCTGTTACAAAAGACCAGGTGTTTGATCTTTTGATGGAGCGTTATCCCGCGCAAGCACAAGAAATCATAACAGAGCTGATTTTATACCAGATCGTAAAGCTGGAAGCAAAACAAGAAAAAATTTCTTTTTCTTCCCACTTTTTAGAAAAAAAAGCTTCCGAAGAAATAGAAAAAATAAAAAAAGATATAGAAAAAAATAGAAAACAAAGCTGGCAGGACTACCTGATACAAGCAGGAGTATCAGAAGAAAAATTTTTTTCTGATACTGTACGGAAACTAAGATATAAAATAGCATTACAAAGTTTGATACGCCTTTCAGAGATGAAAGAAGTCCAAATCGATGCACGCCACATCATGCTTGCCAGCAAAGAAAAGGCACAGGAAATTCTTACAAAACTCAGATCAAATGCAGATTTTGAAGCCCTGGTACAAAAAGAATCTCTTTCTGCTACTAAAAACCAAGGGGGAATGTTTCCAAAACTTTTCCAAGGGGACATTGATCCATCTTTAGAAAAGGTTCTTTTTTCTTTGAAACCCATGAAAATAAGCGATGTAGTTCAATCGCCCTGGGGATATCATATCCTACAGGTGATTCGAGTTTATCCCTCCAAGCCAGATGCAAGCTGGACACAAGATAGAATAGAAATTTTAGATTCCCTCGAAAAAAATCCCGTAAGCGACCGAAGTCTAAAGCGATGGCTTGAAAAAATGGGAAAAAAATATAGCATTATGCAAAAATTTTAAATTCTATACTTTCCCAGTTTGCTTTTTACAAAGGAAAATACAGTATGGCGAAAACTTTTTCTGGAGGAATTCACCCTCCGGAATGTAAAAAACAGACAGAAGATAAACCTTTTATCCATTTTCCTATTTCTGAGAGACTGGTTTGTCTTATGTCTCAGCATATTGGAATTCCGGCCAAGCCGATAGTAAAAAAAGACGACAAAGTAAAAAGGGGACAGTTGATAGGAGAAGCACCAGGAATTGTTTCCTGCGCTATCCATGCTCCAACCTCTGGAACAGTAGTCGCCGTAGAGCCTGTAGTTCATCCGCTTGGACGAAAGATGGATGCTGTTATTATACAGCCTGATGGCGAAGATGCTTGGCTAGAAGATCTCGGCAAAAGCAGGGGAAAAATAAAAAAGCTGACAGCCCAAGAAATACTCAAGATCATCCAGGAAGCTGGCATTGCAGGTATGGGCGGAGCGACCTTCCCTTCTCATGTCAAACTGTCGCCACCTAAAGATAAAGTCATTGATACATTAGTAATCAATGGAGTAGAATGCGAACCATATCTTACTTGCGACCATCGCCTGATGTTAGACTTTGCCGAGGAAATTATCAAAGGTACAAGACTGATTCAGGCAATTTTGGGTGTCAAAGAAATCCATATTGGTATTGAAGGCAACAAACCAGACGCTTTTGCCAAACTCCAAGAAGCTGCCTCTAAGGAAGAAACAAAAGACATCCATGTCCATTTGCTAAAAGTGAAATATCCCCAGGGCGCAGAAAAGCAGTTGATTAAAGCTGTTTTAAACCGAGACGTTCCAGCAGGCGGTTTGCCAATGGATATTGGCGTTGTAGTTCACAATGTTATGACAACATACTATATTTACCGCGCTGTTTACTTCCAAGAGCCAATGACAGAACGCTACCTTACCATAACAGGCGATGGCGTGGAAAATCCCCAAAATTTATGTGTCAGAATTGGCACACCCATTTCCAAGATTTTAGAATACGCCAGGCTAAAACCTGGGAGCAAAAAAATCATCCTTGGTGGCCCAATGATGGGGATAGCCCAGTATTCTACAGATGTTCCTGTAACAAAAGGCACAAGCGGAATTTTGGTTCTGCAAGACGTGGCCGATATGGAATTTGAAAACTGCATACGCTGTGGTGCATGCGTAGACCATTGCCCGATGAAGCTTGTTCCTAGCGAGCTTTCGATTACATTACAAAGAGGCAGGGTAGACCTCGCAGAACAATACCATCTTATGGATTGTATGGAATGTGGAGTATGTTCTTATGTTTGTCCTGCAAAACGCCCTATTGTTCATTTTGTAAAATTGGGCAAAGCCCAAATTATGAAACAAAGAAAAGCAAAAGGGGCAAAATAGCAGCGATGATAATCATCCTGCCCCTTGTTGAGAAAGGTATTGATTAAGAATGCCAGAAGAAAATACAACGCAAGTGGAAAAACTTTATACAGTTACCTCTTCGCCCCATATCCATAAAAAGATTAGCATTCCATGGATTATGTGGATGGTTTTTATATGCCTTCTTCCTGCTGGAGCAGTAGGAGTTTATGTTCATGGCGCAAAAGCATTGTGGGTAATTTTGATTAGCATTGCCAGTGCCATGATCGCAGAGTATACATGCCAGAAAATGCGAGGAGTCAAAGTAACTTTGTCTGATGGTAGTGCTGCTGTTACAGGACTTCTGTTTGCTTATTGTATATCTGCGGAAAACTATTGGTATGTCGTGGTAGCAGGGTCTTTTTTTGCCATTGCTATTGCAAAGCATGCCTTCGGCGGTTTAGGGATGAATATATGGAATCCTGCTCTTGCAGGAAGAGCCTTTGCTCTTGCTTCTTTTGGATATATCATGACAGCAGTATGGCCTATATCTGCCAACATAGAAACCATGAGCGGGAATCCCTTACCTACAAGCGGCGCAACTCCTCTCCGCTGCCTCAAGAGCAGTGCAGAAAAAAGTATCAGCCTGGCTACCTCTAAAGAGGCAGCAAAGTATACAGATATATTAGGCGAAACAGGAAAAGAAACCTGGGCAAAAATAAAAAAGCAAGAAGCCACGCATTGGATGGATTTGTTTGCAGGAACGATTTCAGGAAGTTTAGGCGAAACCAGTGCTGCCATGCTTCTTTTAGGTGGTATTGTTTTAGTTTGTTTAGGGATTGTAAAGTGGTATTTGCCTTTTACGATCCTTGCAACTACAGCTTTTTTAGCATGGATGCTTCCCGTGAAAGTAGGTTGGTATAATCCTGCTACTGGCGCAAGCGGAATGGATGTAATGTGGTTTTCTGGAGATCCACTTTTTCATATTTTGGCTGGTGGATGCATGCTAGGGGCTTTTTTTATGGCAACAGATATGGTAACTTCTCCTATAACAGCAAAAGGACAGGTTATCTTTGGCATAGGGATTGGAGTACTCACTGTAATCATTCGCCTATATGGTGGTTACCCAGAAGGTGTTTGCTATTCTATTTTACTTATGAATACAGCAGTTCCTCTGATTGACCGTTATACAAAGCCTAAAGTTTTTGGAGGAAGATCCTGATGCTAAAAAAAATGCTACATTTTAGCTTTGTCCTGGGAATAATATGCTCAATTGCTATCTTTGGCGTAAGCCTTGTTTATAGCACTACTTTTGAATCAATCAATAAAAAAGAAGAAGAAAAAAAACAGTCTGCTTTAGCTGTTATTTTGGCAGGCTTGGTGGTGGATAAAAGTCCTGTTGTTTACCCTTATCAAGGCAAAGAAGAATATCTGATTTATCTGGGGCGCGATCCTAAAACAAACGAAATCAAAGGATGGGGCTTGCAGTCTGGGGAACAAGGGTATTCTAGTGTTGTGCAAACCATGATAGGATTTGATGATCAGGATAAAGTCATAGCAATAGAAATTGTTTTTCAGCAAGAAACTCCTGGACTTGGCGCAGAATGTGTTTCTACAGGGGTTAAAAAACTTTCTTCTCTGTGGTCATCGGAAAAAGAAGCTGCCAAACGCCCCTGGTTTCAAAGCCAATTTTCAGGAAAAGAGGAAAAACAACTGGATTTAAAAGCAAAAGAGGGTATTCGGGTGATTTCAGGATCTACGATTACTTCCAATGCTATAACAAACAGTGTAAAAAAAGCGTTGAAAATTGTTCAAGCCTACCGCAATGAGGCTGGAAAAAGATAAAAAACTACGGCTTGCAGTTCCATAACAATGTTGACTTAAGGACTTACTTTTTTACTGATAAAATTTTTTTTGGATAGGCTCTTAGAGCCTATCCGAAAAATCCTTTTGGCTGCAAATTTCGATGCATCTCGGATAGCTTCGTCGAAAGTGACAAAATTGTCCTCAGAGTAGCTACGGC
>JABWCH010000082.1 GCA_013359215.1 Candidatus Brocadiia bacterium
ATTTTGCCTTTGCTGTTCTTTGATTTTCTCTTGCTCAAGAGCGAGCCGTTCGAGATTTTGCCTTTGCTGTTCTTTGATTTTTTCCTGCTCAAGAGCGAGTTCGGCAAGATGCTTTTTTTGCTCCTCTTGCAGTCCTTCTAAAAATTTTTGCGTATCGCATTGGTAGGTTTCCCAAGGAAAGGCAAGTGTATATTTTGTGGTTTTTTGCTTTTTAGCATTGATTTCATAAAGAACATAGATTTTTTTCTGGTCTACAAGATTTTCAAAACAAGGCAAAAGAGAAGATTCAATGGACTTTAATAGACTTTTTTCCTTTTGCAAGGATGTTTTTCCTTCTAAGGCTTGCATATCAATTTGCAAGCTATCCCGCCAGAAATTAATTCTTTCTTCGCCCTTGGGCTTTTTTAGAAGATCCAAAATTTTTTTGCTTTCCCAAACCTCTCCTTGCGGTGCTAGTTCTATGATAATCTTTTCTGTCAATAGTTTGATTTTTTCTTCTTGCATGAACTATGCCTTTCTATTCAACCCTTTTTCTACTCTGAAGTCTCAACAACGACCTTAGGTGGCTCTAGCTTGGAAATAAGCCTGGATAGAGGAGGTTTTTCAAAAAATTCGGTAAGACGGGCAATCGATGTCTCAAAGCCTTCAATTCTTTCTGCTGTTTCATTGACATGCACTTCCATCGTCTGAATCCTTTGCAATAGATTGCGAATGGACGTTTCCATCGCGACCAGGCGGTCGTTGGATTGCTTGCTTTTCTGCTGTAATTCCTTAATTCTTTCTTCGTTGTTTTGCAAATTTTCTCTAATCTCTTCCAGATGTCCAAGCATATCTTCCAATGCCTCTGTTTGGCTAAAAGATTCTACCACTTGTTTGATGGCTTCTTTTAGAACTATCTGGGTTCCTCTATCGACAAAACCTGCAAACTCTGCTTCTGATTTATTCATATCTTTGGATTGCTCTTCCACTTTTTTCTCCTCAAAAATTTAAGTCATCAGGGACGATGTAATATATTATAAAACAAGCTATTAAAACTTAACACGTATGACATCTACGCTCACGCATTTTGCATCATTTTACGTTTTATAAAAAAAAATGCAAGCACATCTTTCGTAAGCATCGAAGAGAACCCATAAAAGCTTTGATTCCTAACCTGGATAAACAGGAAAAGTATTTTATCACGAATTTCACGAATGAGCGAATGCTACGAATGAATAATTTTATCTTTATTTCTTTATTAGTCTTATTCGTATCATTCGTATCATTCGTGATTATCTTTATTTCTTTATTAGTCTTATTCGTATCATTCGTATCATTCGTGATTTATCACGAATTTCACGAATGAGCGAATGGTACGAATGAATAATTTTATCTTTATTTCTTTATTAGTCTTATTCGTATCATTCGTATCATTCGTGATTTCAATATTTTTTTTCGTCCGTGAAAAATCTTTACACTTTTACACGAGATTTCACTCGTAGGTGACTAAAAGAAATCTTCCTGGATATATACAACTTTTTTTTCCTTTTCAATTGGCTCTTGATTCTTGGGAATCTCTTGGGGAATTTCCTCTGGGATCTCTTGGGGAGAAGCCGCCTCTTCGATTTTTGGCTCTGTTTCTTCCTCTCGTTTTTCGCAGTGTACAACAGAAACAACCTCAAGCATAGAAAGCCTGTTGCCTGTGGATTTCCAGCCTTTTATATCTATGAACTCCGCGAGATTGATCTGGGAGTGTACTTTTTCCTGGGGCCGCTTTTTTAGAATAGTAAGCGTAATCCAAGGATTTTTGGCTGTAGAAACATAGACAAGCCTTGATTGTGGATGCTCGCCAATAAACAAAAAACGGTTTCCCAAGGTTTTTGTGGCTATCTGGAATCGTTTGACAAAATATTGCTGCTTTTCTCCGTCATAATGAACAGCCGAAATTACAGTATCTGGAGAAAATTTTTCTAAAGTCACAACGTGTTCTATATCATAATGGTTAGAAAGTTCCCAGCTTGTCAATTGATAGTAGCCTCGATCATCCAGCACGAGAATATTGTCTTCTGGAGCAAAATGCCCAAGGAATTCTCCTCTTCCTTCTGTATTCAAACGGCCTATGGTTTTGTCATACCATATATCCATGCTGGCAAAGGTGACTGCTCCTGCTGCTTTTTGGTTTACTTTGGAAACAGGATATCGACACAGAATATTGCCCTGGGAATCTTTACCCTTGATCTCGATTTGGGCAAAGTCGAATTCCATTGTCTTGTTTTTGGCTCGGCATAGAGGGTTCAGGTGAACAGAAACAACTTCTGTTTCTCCTCTAGGATTTGCTGTTAAATACAATACTTTAGGGGATTCGCTTCCAGGCGCGAGATTGTATTCCTTATCCCTGATAACCCCTGTAACGCAAAAACGCTTGACTCGCGCAATGTCTGACCTGGTGTCCTGGTAAACCATGTTATAAACCATACGGATGTTGTTTTTCACCCAAACAGAAGCATGAAGAATATCTTTGCCCACAAAAACCTTTTCTGAAATTTTGACTACCTTACATATTCCATTTTTGAGAAAAACAATAATATCGTCTAAATCCGAACATTCTTCCAAAAATTCATCTTTTTTTAGACCATATCCAATAAAGCCTTCTTTGCGGTTTACGTAAAGCTTTTGGTTGGCAGCAGCCACCTGCGTGGCATGGATAGTTTCAAAAGACACAAGAGATGTTTTACGTTCATACCCTTTGCCATACTTTTCTCTGAGTTTCCTGAAATAGTCTATGCTGTATTCTATAATATGTTCTAAATGATACTGAACGCGCTCGATTTCCAGATCAAGGCTTTGTATCTGGCGGCTGGACTGTTCTAAATTGTAGCGAGCAATTTGCCTGAACTTAAGCTCTGTAAGGCTCGCAGCATCTTCTTTGGTTATGGTTCTACCCACTTCCTTTTCAAAAGGAATCAATCGGGAATATACTGAATCCAAAACAGCTTCCCAATCTTTGCATTCTTCCAGGCACTGGTATATTCGCTTAGAGATAAAGATTCTCTCGATTTTAAGGGCATATCTTTTCTTTTGCAAAGCACCCATTTCCAGCTTAAGCTCTTTTTCTAAAAGGCTTTTTGTCTGCAAAGTGCATAGTCTGAGAACATCGTTTATCTTTAAGAATTCTGGCTTGTTTTCTCGTATGACGCAGCAAATAGGATTCAAGGATACCTCGCAATCCGTAAAAGCATATAGCGCATCCATCGTTACATCAGGCGAAGTGCCAGGAAGCAATTCCACATAAATATCGATCTTCTGGGCAGTTCTATCCATGATTTTCTTGATTTTAATTTTTCCGTCATCATTTGCTTTTATAATGGATTCAATAACACTGCTTGTTGTTGTACTATAAGGAATTTCATATATTCGCAGAGTCTTTGTATCTAAAATTTCCATTCTGGCACGAACTCTAACTTTTCCGCCCTTCTGCCCCTGGTTGTAATCTCTAACATCAGCAAGCCCACCCTGGGGAAAATCAGGAAAAATTTCTACCTCTTTTCCCTCCAGAATAGCAATTGATGAATCCAGCAGTTCCAGAAAGTTGTGAGGCAAAATTTTAGTGGAAAGACCTACTGCAATGCCTTCCGCGCCTTGTGCCAACAATAAAGGAAACTTCACTGGCAAAGCTTCAGGCTCAAGGTTTCTCCCATCGTAGGATAGCTGCCACGCAGTGTTTTCTTCATGAAATAAAATTTCTAAAGCGAATTTAGAGAGTTTTCCTTCTATATAGCGAGGCGCAGCAGCACTGTCTCCTGTTCTTACATCACCCCAGTTCCCCTGAGTCTCCACCAAAAGATTCTTTTGCCCTAGATTCACCAAGGCTTCATTGATCGAAGCATCGCCATGAGGATGGTATTGCATGGTCTGGCCGATGATGTTGGCTACCTTGTGGAAACGTCCATCATCCATTTTTTTCATGGCATGCAAAATGCGTCTTTGCACAGGCTTAAGGCCGTCTATAAGAGATGGTATAGCACGCTCTAAAATCACATAAGACGCATAGTCTAAAAACCAATTTTGATAAAGATGCTCTATATGCTGTTTGCTCTGAATTTCTTCAGCTTTTTGATTTTCCTTAGAAGAATCATGCTCTATCATGGACTAAGTCTTTCTCTACTTTAAGATTTTCAATGATAAACTGTTGCCGCTCTGGAGTGTTTTTTCCCATATAATACTGTAAAATTTTTTCCAGAGAGCAGCCTTCTGTAACAATAACTGGTGTCAGGCGTATATCTTCCTGAATAAATCTTCTGAATTCCTGGGGTGAAATTTCCCCCAATCCTTTGAATCTTGTGATTTCTGCGTTCTTGCCTAGCTTCGACAATGCCTGCGCTTTTTTGGATTCATTATAGCAATAGATTGTTTCCTGTTTGTTTCTAACGCGAAAAAGCGGCGTTTCCAAAAGATAAAGATGCCCGTTTCTCACAAGGTCAGGGAAAAACTGCAAAAAAAACGTAAGCAAAAGCAAACGGATATGCATTCCATCGACATCAGCATCTGTTGCGATTACCACATAATTGTAGCGGAGATTTTCTATGCCTTCTTCTATGTTGAGAGCATGATGCAAACAATGAAATTCTTCATTGGCATATACAATTTTTTTCGTAAGCCCATAGCTATTGAGAGGCTTGCCGCGCAAGCTAAAAATAGCCTGAGTATCCACGTCTCTTGCCTGTGTCAAAGACCCACTCGCAGAATCGCCTTCTGTAATGAAAATCATGCTTTCATTGCGTTTTGCCTGGTTTGTATCGTCCAGATGGTAGCGGCAGTCGCGCAATTTTTTATTATAAAAGGTAGCTTTTTTATCTCTTTGGTTGGCGAGCTTTCGTATGCCTGCGATTTCTTTTCTTTCTTTTTCAGATTGAAGTATTCTTTGCAAAAGTGCGTTTGCTGTGTCTGGGTTTTTATGCAAATAGTCATCCAGGTGTTTTTTGAGGAAATCCATGACATAAGTTCTGATACTAGTTCCATCAGGAGACATATTTTGAGAGCCTAGACGAGTCTTTGTCTGGGATTCAAAAACAGGTTCTTCCACTCGTATGCTCAAGGCAACGACAATAGAAGAGCGCACATCCATAGAATCGAATTCTTTTTTGAAAAAATCCCGCACTGTCTTTACCAAAGCCTCCCGAAAGGCAGACTGGTGTGTGCCGCCCTGGGGTGTATATTGTCCATTTACGAATGTATAGTATTGTTCTCCATAGTTTTTAGAATGGCTTAGAGCAATTTCTATATCCTGGGCTTTTAGATGTATTATGGGATAGCTAAGACTTTCTTCATCTGTCTTTTTCGAAAGCAAATCCAGAAGGCCATGACGGGAATAGTATTTCTTACCATTGAACAGAATGCTCAAGCCCGTATTTAAAAACGCATAGTTCCAGATTTGCTTTTCCAGATGTTCTGCAATAAAGTTAAAATTTTTAAAGATTTCTCTGTCAGGAATAAAGTCCACCATAGTTCCATCAGCCTCTTGAGTATCCTTCAGGCTATGGTCTCTTTTCAAGACACCTTTTTCAAACTCCAAAACCTTGGTTTTGCACTCTCTTGTAGCCTGGATCATGAAATAGCCAGAAAGAGCATTGACCACTTTTGTCCCGACTCCATTCAAGCCTACGGATTTTTTAAAAGCAGAAGAATCGTACTTTCCCCCTGTGTTTATTTTGGCAACACAATCAAAAACCTTTCCCAGGGGAATGCCTCTTCCGTAGTCTCTCACGCTTACCCTATAGTCTGAAACCACGACATCAATAGTTTTGCCAAATCCCATAATATGTTCGTCTATGCTATTGTCCATGATTTCCTTAAACATCATATAAATACCATCATCAGGAGAAGCTCCATCCCCTAGCTTCCCAATATACATGCCTGGACGAAACCGAATGTGTTCCCTCCAGTCTAAAGAAATGATATTCTTTTCTTGGTAATTTTCTGTCATATTCAATCATTTTTCCTTAAAAAATTTCTTTTTTGAATCCGCCTACATTTTCTCTAAAGCTTCCCTGATTTTTTCTTTCAAGGGATCTTCGGGAGACAGGAGCTTGAGAGCTTGCAGAAAGGCTTCCCTGGCCTGCTCTTTAAAATTTTCTTGCATCAGGCATAATCCATAATGGTAGTAGGCTTCAGGCCAGGAAGGCTTGAGTCTTATGGCATATTCTAAGTCGCGGATAGCCTGGCTTGTTTTATTGTTAGATTTGCGTGCCATAGCCAGATAAAACCACGCACCAGGAAGCTTACTGTCATAAAGAATTGCTTTTTTCGCCCAGGATTCTGCCTGCACCCATTCTTGCTTTCGTAGTTTGAGGTACGCCATTTGAGAAAGAAGAGTTGCATCTTCTGAAATATGGCTTGCAAAAAGCCTTTCAATGCCTTTTTCTGCTTCATCGTACTTTTTTTGCTGGATCAGAATATCGAGAATGGCCTTTTGCGCAGATAAAAGCTCAGGACGAAGCGCGTGAAATCGCTGGTAACAAGTTAAGGCTTTATCCAGATTTTCTTCCTGCGCATAAAGCTTTCCACACAAAGCCCAAGAGGTAATATTTCCTGGGTCTTTTTTCAGAATTTCTTCCAAAAGAGCCAAAGCACCCTGGGCGTTTTTAGCAGCCATCAAAGATTGGGCTTGGAAAAAAAGTCCCATCACTTCCTTCATTTCTGAAGGATCAGGCCCTTTTTTTTCCAAGGCTTCGGAAGCGTCCGAAGTAGGATAGCTTATGTAAGACAAAGATTCCAGGCGCTGTAGCTGTTCCTGGGTTTCCTGGCTTTGGCTGCTATGAGAAAAGGATTTTTTATGCATTTTTAGTTCTTGCTTGAGATCTGCTGCCAAAGATAAAACACTAGCGGATACGCTATCTTCTTGCAAGAGATTCCTGGCCTCTTTAGGGTCTTTTTCTAAATCGTACAATTCTCCTGCCCTTGTGTCGATATATTTGTATTTTCCCTTTGTCAGGCTCTTCAAAACCCGCCAGCCAAAACTATGATGAGGGAAATAGGTTTCTGCGTAAGAAGAGGGTTCTTCCTTCCACTCTGATGAAAAAAGTAAAGGAGTCATGTCCTTTCCCTGAGAAAGCCCTTTTTCTGAAACGCCTAACAAAGAAAGCACTGTGGGGAAAACATCCATGCTGCGCACAGGTTGAGAAATTCTCAGATTTTGGCCTAAAAGGCCAGGTGCTTTAAAGAGAAGAGGAATCTGCAAAGTGGTATTGTACAAAAAATAGCCATGGCTTGCTTCTCCATGTTCTCCTAAACCTTCTCCGTGATCCGCTGTTAAGACAACAAGAGTGTTTTGTTCTTTTCCCTGCTTTTTCAAAAAATCCAGTAGCTTCCCAATACAATAGTCTGTATAGGCAATTTCTCCATCATAAAAAGAATGGGCAAATTTCTCCCGAAAAGGCGATGGAGGATTGTATTCTGCATGGGGATCAAAAAGATGAACCCAGAGAAAAAAGGGACGTTCTGGCTTATCCCAAAAGCGTAAAAGCTGCTTTTGTGCAGCTTCTATGCTTTTTTCTCCTAATCTTTCGCTAATATGCTGATGCTCTTGCATATAATTTTCTGTATTTTCAGGAACATCATCGTATTCCGAAAACCCCTGATCCAATCCCTTGCTTCTGGCAAGTGTAGCCCCACTAACAACCGCGCCTGTCTGATAGCCTTGCTTTTGCAAAATTGTTGCCAGCGTAGGGATAGTATTAGGAAGTCGGAAAAAGCTATTGTCTTTGATACCATGAAAGGATGGACTTGTGCCTGTAAGCAAAGAAGCATGCGATGGCAAAGTAAGAGGGCTATGGCTATAAGTACGCTCCATCAGGATTCCCTCTTTGGCTAAAGCGTCTATATGTGGAGTCGATGCACTTTCCCAACCATAGCATCCTAGTCTGTCGGAACGCAAGGTGTCTATGGTGATAAGAACAAGGTGGTAGGGCTGTTTCTTAGGATATAGAAAATACGACAAAAGGAGGACAAAAAATACTACAACAAAAAAAAAAGCTTATTTTTTTTAACATAATTTTTTCCCTTCACTGCGTTGCTATGTTCCCAGTGGTTTTCAAATGCTTCCTGGCATAAGTTGTTAAGATTTCTCTGCTATAAGTAGGTAGGTCATCATTTCGCCTTTGCCTTTTATAGAAATATTTCCTCGTTGTTCAAGAATATATTTTTCTTTCAATTTTTCGTATGTAGCACTGCTTACCTGAATACTACCGCTAATACCATGAGATTCCATGCGGCTGGCAGTGTTGACTGTATCGCCCCAAAGATCGTAGCTAAATTTGCGAGTCCCAATTACACCTGCAACTACTGGCCCAGTATGAATCCCAATTCTTATGCTAAGAGGCTGGATTCTTTCTTGGTTGATCTTGGCAATTTCTTTTTGCATATTGATTGCCATTTGGGCAACGGATTCAGAATGGTCTTGCCTTGGCACAGGAAGCCCGCCGACAATCATATAGGCATCCCCTATTGTTTTGATTTTTTCCAGCTTATGCTGTTCTGCTAGTTTATCAAATAAAGAAAATATTTGATTCAGCAAAATAACTAATTCTGTCGGTGATTTAGAATTCGAGAGTTCTGTAAAATGTACAATATCTGCAAAAAGAACAGTAACTTCGTGGAAGTATTGGGCAATAATGCTTTTATCTTGCTTAATTTGATTTTCTTTCAATTGCTCTGCTATCGTCTGGGGGAGGATATTCAGCAAGAGCATATCGGATTTTTCTCTTTCTAGCTGGATTTGCTTTAAATAAGCTTGCTCCTGATCATAAAACCATTTCTTCTTTAAAGAAGCTCCGATTCTAGCTTTGAGAAGAACAGGATCAAATGGCTTAGGTAAAAAATCTTCTGCTCCCATGCTGATGCACCTGATAGCGGCTTCCATTTCCTCAATAGCAGAAATAACAATGACAGGAATGTTGCGAAGTATTTTATCCGCTTTTAAAACCTCTAATACTTGATAGCCATCCATTTCAGGCATAACGATGTCCAGCAAAATAAGATCAAATGGTTCTTTTTGTGCAATTGACAGGGCTTCTTTCCCATTTTCTGCTACACTAACCACATAACCTTGTTGTTGCAAGCTTAAAGAAAGCTTAATGCGGTTCATTCTGTTATCATCTACTACCAATATATTACCCGATTGATTCATAAAAATTTTGCGTTGTTTCTTCAGGAAACAGTATCGCCTCCTAAATTTTATTGTTTTACTAAGCTAAGAGTTCTTTTTCATAGCAAAATTTGATCTTGCATAAGCATATTATGCAATTTATTATCTTTGTTTCAAAATTTTAAGTGCGGCTTCAACCTTTGGATATTCTAACTCTATTTCGAGTATTTGCTCCATAGCACAGTCTATTGTCCCTGTTTTTGCTATTTCTTCGAGATTACGGCATATTTCCATCAATTTGGTAGCTCCAAAATCAGCACAATTCGATTTCATACTGTGTGCCGCACGTCTTACTTCAGCAGCGTTTTTTTTCTCATAAGAGCCACGCATATCTTTTAGGAGATGAGGTGCGTCTTCGAGGAAAACATCGATCAATTGTTCTAAGGTGGCAGCATCTCCTCCTACCATATCTTTTAATCTTTTTAAAGCATTCGGATCAAGCAATACTTCTTCGGGTTGCACCATTATAGCCTCAGATATATTATTTTCTGATATTTTTGTATAAATAGATTCTGAAATTTCATTTTTCTGATTTTCTTGTTGTGACAATGGCTCTAAAGGCTCTGATTTTTCTTTTTCTTCCTGAAAAATCAAATCGGCTTCGCTTTGCTCTTTTGCAATTTCCATTCTTTCTTCTATGGATTTTTTATGAAGTAATATTGTCTCTGTAAAATCAGATATATGATGGCATTTATTTAAAGCATGAACCATCTGTTCCATCTGGATAGGTTTGCTTATATAGTCATCCATTCCTGCAGCAAGACATGCTTGTTTGTCTTCTTTCATCGCATTTGCAGTCATTGCAATAATTCTTGGCCGTCTTTTTTCAGGCCATTCTTTGCAAATTATGCGAGTTGCTTCCAGACCATCCATTTCTGGCATTTGCATATCCATAAGTATTACATCGTACAATTGTCTTCGTAAAGAGTCAATAGCTTCTATTCCATTTCCTGCAAGATCAGCACGATAACCTAGTCGGGCTAACTGAAGCGTGGCGACCTTTTGGTTGGTTGTGTTGTCTTCTGCAAGCAAAATTTGCAATGGATGTCTCTGCCCCATAGTACGATCAAATTGTTTTTCATCGCTTATTTTAATCTGACTGACCTTGGATTCTTTTGCTACTACTTCAAGCAAAGCATTATACAATTGAGAAGCTTTAATGGGCTTTGTAAGAAAAGCAGAAAATTCTACTCCTTCTAAATCCACTTTTCTTCGAGTCATGGAAGTCAACATCACAAGGGGGAATTCATGGGGAGGGCGAATTCTTTGGATTTCTGATGCCAGTGTGACACCGTCCATTTCTGGCATGTGCATATCTAAAATGCCAAGATCAAAACATTTTCCATTTTGAATCCAGTTCAAGGCTTCGAAAGGAGACCCTGTTTCTTGGGAAATCATGCCCCAGGATTGTGTTTGTAAACTAAGAATGCGCCTGTTTGTTTCATTGTCGTCCACTATCATGACACGCAAATTGGTCAAGATAGGTTGAACAAGCTGTTGGTAGGCTCTTTCTACTGTAGGTGATAGCTGTGTCCGAATTGTAAAATGGAAAGTAGAGCCTTTTTTTGCTTCGCTTTCTGCCCACATTTTTCCACCCATTAATTCACAGAGCCGCTTGCTGATAGCAAGCCCTAAGCCAGTTCCTCCATATTTGCGGCTTGTGGATGCATCAACCTGACTAAAAGAGCGAAACAATCTGTCCATTCGATCTTGTGGAATGCCTATTCCTGTATCTTTGACTGCAAAATGGAATTCATACCAGGCAAATGATGCTGTATTTCCTTCAGAAGGAATAGGTTCGCATGGACAAGCATTTACTGAAAGCAAAATTTCGCCTTTTTCTGTAAATTTAATAGCGTTATTTAAAAGATTGATTAAAATCTGTCTAAGGCGAGTAATATCACCAAAAATGTTTGTAGGAATTTGATTACTCATAAGATAGGCGAGATTGAGGTTTTTAGCTTCTACCTTGGATGCTAAAAGATCCAAAGCGCCTTCTATACATTCTCGTAAATCAAATGGCTGTCTTTCCAGCTCCATCCGACCCGCTTCAATTTTAGAGAAGTCCAAAATATCATTGATTATGGTGAGTAAAGCATCTCCACTGTTTCGAATGGTTGTAACAAATTCTTTTTGCTCTGCATTCAAAGGCGTATCGAGAAGCAATCCTGTCATTCCGATTACAGCATTCATAGGAGTGCGAATTTCATGGCTCATGGTTGCCAGGAATGCGCTTTTGGCTTTATCTGCTGATTCTGCAATAATTCTTGCCGTTTGGGTTGTGCTATACATGAATGCATTGTCCAATGCTATAGATGCAAGCTGTGCAAAACGAGTCAGAAGCTTTATCTCTTCGGCTGAAAAGTTTTTCTCTGATGTAAAGCTGCGTGCCAGCCCGATTGCGCCTACGGTTTTATTGCCAGATTTCAGAGGAATGCCCATGACTGGGCCAATAAGACGAAAGTCCAGATTTTGCAATCGATCAGGCCATGTATCATAATCTGTTATAACAACTTCTTTTCCAGTCTGCCATACTTTCCCGCCTATTCCTTTTCCAACTTCCACAGTACAACCAACGATCTGTGTGAAAAAACCTATTCCTACCTTACATTCCATGGTTTCTTTAGAATCAAGAAGGTAAACAAATCCATGTTGCGTTCCAAGCAATTGTCCAGCCCGATTGATAAGGTCTTCAAGTAAATCTTTTAAATTTAAACGGCTCATAAGACCTAGAGTTGTTTCATGCAATGCATCCAGATATTGATTAACTCGTTTTTGGTCTGATACAGCTTTTTCAAGCTGGCGTAGAACTGTATCCATTTTTACAAATTGATCTACAACCAGTTTTGCTGTAATTTCTGAAGCACGTCTTGCCACATGAACTTCTTCGCGAAGTCTTTCATTTTCTAGTATTAGATCTGCTTCGCTGAATATTTTTCTTTTATTCTGTTTCTGGCTTAGCTCCGTAGTACTCAGCTTTTTTGTCATTTTCATACAATAGAATCCTTGTCGCAAGTTTCTTGTGTAAGAATTTTTAAGGCAAGAAAGGCTGCTTCATCTATTGCCTGAACAGATAAAGCATTTTGAATTCCTACTACAAAAATATCAGGGATCTTTCCTTCGCAAATATATGGTAATGTTTTTAGAAGATAGGGCAAGCCTGAGGAATGACCATATCTGTCTTCTGACATGCTAGCGATTTCTGATGCATTGATAAGTATAACTTCCTTTGCATCAGAAAATCCACAAACCTGATCTATAAAAATGACACGGTCTGCATCTTCTATAAACTTTAGAAGACCAAGCCCTGCCAGACCGCCATGGATCAACTCAATGCCATCGGGCAATATGTTTTGTTTGAGACGCTCATATACCTTACTCCCGCCTGAATCTTGTATGATATAAGGATTCCCAATACAGATAATCCTTTTCATAGCGTCAGTCTCCATCGGAAGGGTTCTGAAGTTTGCCCTTTTTTTACTGCATGGACTGTGCAAACAAGGCAAGGATCAAAGGATCGGATGATATGACCTAATTCCACAGGATTTTCTATATCCTTGACTTCTGTACCTGTAAGTGCTTCTTCTATAGGGCCTCGAATTCCTTTAGAATCTCTAGGGGATGCATTCCATGCTGTAGGCGTAATAATCTGGTAATGTGAAATAGAACCATTTGTGATTTCCACCCAGTGGCCTAAGCAACCTCGCCCTGCTTGAGTAAGCCCAAAGCCTCTTCCCTCTATGATGCTTTCTGGTGCGATATAGAATTTCCCGTCACCTACAGTTTCTTCCAAATATTTTTCCATAATCGGTATGAGAATTGTCGGCCTTACCAATCTTGCCATCTCTCTTAGAAAAGCACTTGGGCCATTTCTCGTCATTATATCAGTAAAGAGAGGAGACTGGTTTATTATCATCTCTGCCATTGGCCCTGTTTCAACAGGGAATCCATCATAGCGAGGTGCTTTGCCCCAGGAATATTTTTTTCCTTCTTTACCACTAGCATAAGGGTGTGTTTCGCCCTCAAAAGGATGCTTACCATCTTTGTAATCCTGAAACCATGAATAATCCACTTCTTCCGCTATCTTTGACTGATCAAATATATATTTTTCTTTTATAGTGGCAAATCCTGCAGATGGTATGCTTTGGCTTTGTTCTATTTCTTTTGAGCCTGGATAGCCATAAGCAATGAAAGATCCATGCCCTCTTCCTATTTTATCTAAACCTACAGCTCTGGCAAAACGAATAAAAAAGCCAAGATCGCTTTTCCAGTGTTCTTTACTTTCTTCTAGCCATGTTTGCAAATCAGCGGCATTTTTTATGCTTTCCCATCTTTCTATTGTGCATCCTAGTATCTTGCGTTCATACCATTGTCTATATTTTCTTAATATAAGCTGACATTGCATCAGATCACTTACACTAGGGACTGAAACAATTCCTCCTGGCACCATATAAGAAGAATGAGGCCATTGTCCTCCAATAATAGCAATGATTTCCAAAACATTTTTGGTTTCCTTAATCACTTCAACCGATGTTTTCCCTTTGAAAGGCTCATATCGATAGCCAGCTTCATCATAAAGTACGCAATCTTTATGGATAGTATTAAGAAAATCAGGAGCAAACATAAGAAAGGCATGTCGTATATCACTTTGGATATGCTCTGTCATAAGAACAATGTTGCGGATTCTTGTCGCATCAGGTGGTGGATTTATTCCTGCGACCATATCCAATGCCAGTGCAGCAGCAGTAAGGTGAGCAGTGCTGCATATTCCACAAATCCTTGGAGTGATAACAAGCCCATCTAACGCGCCTCTCCCAATAAGAATCTTTTCAAAGCCGCGGTACATAGTACCTGAACACCACGCATCAGAAACAACTCCACCATCCATCTCAACACGAATTTCCAGATCTCCTTCAACACGATTGAAAGGAATATTGACAAGCTTTTTTTCTGACATATTTGCTTCCTAATTTTTAATAGCTGACAGCGTTATGGTGTGGTATATATACGCCTTTCAGCCCAAAGATTAAAGGCTTTTAAATTGGAACAAGTCGTAATATGCACAAAAACTTTTGAACACATACCTAGAATATTTCTATATTCTTGTGTCTCTCCTTTTTAGTCTGTCTGGTGCTGCTGCTGCAGCCATGCCTTTGTAAGCAAGGTAATGCGCTCGGTCTATTCCAGCAGGCAATTCAATAGGAATATCAACAATGTTCGGAGTTTGAAAAAAAGGTTGGGATTGTGGGAAATCAGGATTAGTGCATCCAAAGCAAGGAACTCCAACCCTGGTTTTAGAATTGAGGCCATTCCAAAGTTTTTTGTTGCATGGGCCTGATGTCAATGGGCCACGACATCCCAGGTGGAAAAAAAGGCATCCTCTTTCACCAAATTTATTTTCTTCTACTCTGTATTCATGATATTCATTGCGCACACATCCTTGATGAACCATAATTCCATACCATTCTAAAGGAGCGTTGTATTCATTTAAGGCAAGTGGCACTTTATAAATCATTGCTTGTAATGAACCGATTATAGTATTACAATGACAAGGACAGCCAGGAATATTAATAACAGGAAACCCACTTTTGGTTTTAAAATTTTCCCCTAAAAAACCTCCCTTTTTGCTTTTGTGAAATTGAAGCCCTGTAGATTCTACTTCCCCATCTGCTCCGATACCACCAAAAGCAGCGCATGTTCCAATTGCAATTACAAATTGAGCCTGCCTGGCCATCTGGGATACAAGATCTTTTTTAGGTTTACCATCAAAAAGATCATACATCCCTGTACCACCAGGCCCACGAATAATAGATCCTTCAACGCACAATATATCTAGTGGCTGTTCTCCAGATGTTATTTTTTCTATTAATTCCCGATGATTCCTTGGACTTGCATTAGACATGGAGGGATGCCATAGCATTTCTATATTCAGAATGGACAGAGCTTCTAAAATATCAGGAGAATCATGGTTTAAAAGCGACATGCTATCGCCACCACATCCTCCGCATTGCATCCAGTAAAGATTTTTCTGCATGCTTTTCCCTTTCAGTCCAAAGATTAAAGAGTTTTTCGTTGACACAAGGTGTATCTTTTTATAAAAGCATCGTAGTCTTCTCGTGTATCGATTCCCTGAGATCGGTAGCTAGTGAGGGCAGTGATGATTTTATAACCGCTTTCTAGTACGCGGAGTTGCTCTAGCTTTTCGATTCTTTCCAATTGGGAAAAAGGTAACTCTGTGTATGCCAGCAAAAAATCCTGATAGTAAGCATACATACCAATGTGTCCCAGAAAACTTTCAGCGTTTCCTTCTCTAGGGTAGGGAATCCTGGCTCTGGAAAAATAAAGGGCATAGCCGTTTTTGTCACAAACTACCTTGACGATATTGGGATTGTGGGCTAATTCTGAATCCAGGGAATATACAAGGGTAGCAACGCGAGCTTCTTTTTGGCTTGCCAGCTTATCTATCAGATCATCTATGGCTATGGGATTGATTTCTGGTTCATCGCCTTGCACGTTTACATAGATGTCTGCTTTTACTTTTTTGGCTACTTCAGCCATACGATCTGTTCCGCTTTTATGATGTTCGCTGGTCATTTCCACTCGACCACCAAAACTAAGAACAGCATCATAAATCCTTTTGTCATCCGTAGCGACAATAATCTCTTGTGCTTTTTTAGACTTAGAGGCCGATTCATACACATGCTGGATTAAATATTTTCCAGTTTCTCGAAGCAAGGGTTTGGCAGGAAGCCGTTGAGAAGCATAGCGGGCAGGTATAACAATCACAGTTTTCAAACTCATGCGATTGCCTTTCAAAAAAACAAAAAAAAACCTGGAATACAATTTTCCAGGTTTTTTTCTTCGCGTGCCTGGCAGGATTCGAACCTGCGACCCTCAGATTAGAAGTCTGATGCTCTATCCAGCTGAGCTATAGGCACTCATTTATTGAACAGACTATATTCTAGCAATTTTTTTTTTAAAATCAAGAAAATTTTTTTCTTTTTTTTCTATTTTTTATAAAAAGGCTCTATACTCTCTATTTTTCCCTGATATCCAGACAAAACATTTGCTTTTCATCCCTTAAAAGCAAAAAACCATCCGACAAAGCCATGGGGCCCCAGGCATCCTTTCCCTGGAAGATTTTTTTTCTAGCAATTTCTTTATAGCCATCAAGAGATGCCTGGATCACGGTCAAAGTTCCATCATCGTTCAAAATAAAACATTTTTCCTGTGCGATGAAATAGGGGCCAAGGCCAAAACGATTGGTCTTTCCGCTGCTCCAGATCGGTTTGCTTATATCATCAGGGCTATAGCAAGCGAACTGGTTGCGGAGAGATCCAGCGTCTTTGGGTAGTATACCAAAGATATGGCCTTTATAAAAAATAGGAGTTTGTTGCTCTGAAGCCAAGCCTTCTTCTGGCTTAACCTGCTGTACTTTCTGCAACTGCCCCTCTTCCGTAAGCTTCAAAAGAATGCTGCCTGCTCCATAGCCTGCTGTAAGAAAAATAAGCCCATTTGCCATAAACAAAGGAGATGGTGCGATCACCTGAGGATTCCAAAGCTCGCTTTCAAACAAAATTTTTCCTTTTTCGCCTTCCTGGTTAGAAATGCCAACAATCCCGCCAAGTGCAGCATAAAGAAACATCTTTTTATTTTTCCAAACAATGGGTACAAGAGACGAATGAGACATATTCCATTTTTTGTGATTGGGGGTTTGCCAAAGGATTTTTCCTGTGGCACAATCCACTCCCATGATGAAAACTTGCTCACCGCAAGGGGCTAAAACAACAGTATTTTCCTCTATGATAGGGCATTGCCCTGTGTACCATAACGGGATTTGCGTTTTAAAATCTTTTTCCAGATCCATACCCCACAGAAACTCTCCTGTTTCTCGATCTACACACATAACATGGCATTTAGGGCCTATTGTAACCACAAATTTCTCGTTAACAGCAGGTATAGTGCGAGACATACCATGGTTTCTTTTCACTTGCACACGATACCACCGTCTCCAAAGCTCCTGACCCTCTTTTAGCGTAAAACACCGTAAAGAATCTGCTTTTTCTTTCTCATCATAATCCAGAAGATAAACCTTTCCTCTATGTATAGCAGGTGCGCTGTGTCCTTCCCCTAGAGAGATTTTCCACAGTATCTCAGGATTTTCTTCACTCCAGGATGTAAATAAAGGTATATTCTCCTTGCTTATATTGTCTCTTTCTTTTCCCCGAAAGCATGGCCATGATCCTGGGAGAAGCGAATGGGACTGAAAGAATTTTTTGCTATATTCTCCTATTTTTACACCAGACGATTTTTCCGAAGAAACAGAAGGAATATCTGGTATAGGAATTTCTGGCGTAAAATGAGAAGTAGGATTGGACTGCATCCAAAAGATAAAAATAGAGAAAAAAAACAAAGTAAAAAAAGCAAAAGATATAAAAAAAATATGGTTTTCTTTCATAAGTTTCCTAAACAGAAAAAGTATTTTATCACGAATTTCACGAATGCCCGAATGGCACAAATGAATAATTTTCTCTTTAATTCACAATTGTTTCAAAGGTAAAACAGCTTTTGAGTAGTTCTCTGATATTCACCATAGACAATGAATCGGCTAAACCATCTATCGCTTCTTTAGGCAAACCTTAACTTTTGGGATTGAATATGTTTTCTATGCTTGATATAATTGTCACTTGTTGTCCTTTTTTCGTGGGGGCTGTTGCGAAATTATTTTTAACAAGAAATACTGAATTTTTGTACTATGTACTATATTACTAATCCGTAAAATTTTCAAATATTAAACACCTACAAAATGATTATTTTTTGATCACTAAAAAAGAACGTTTTATTGTACTATATTACTAATCCGTAAAATTTTCAAATATTAAACACCTACAAAATGATTATTTTTTGATCACTAAAAAAGAACGTTTTATTGTACTATAGAAGGCTGATGGATATGCAGAAATTTGTTTGATTTTCAAAGAGAGAATCGTAAAATAAAAATTTAGCGTTGATGGAAAGTATTTCGTTTTCCACATTTCGCTATGAAATCTAAGCGTTTTTGAACTATATCTTACCTATGAAATGAAGCGTTATTCCATTAACGAATGGAGTAAAGATCCCCGTCCAGAGGACGGGGCTTTGCTTTGCCCCCTGGAAGGGGGCTGAAACGCTGACCTCTAGAAGAGGTCAGCGGAGTTGTCCCAAAGG
>JABWCH010000083.1 GCA_013359215.1 Candidatus Brocadiia bacterium
AATGGTTTTGTATATTTCTTTTCATGATCTTCGTGTTTTTTACTTCGCGTTCTTCGTGTTAAAAATTTTAGGACATAAACTTTTGAACATTTGCCTAGCCATCTACATCTAATCCTAAAATTTGAATTTTTCCATAATAATCAGCAGTCAACATAAAACACCTCCTCTGTAAGGTTACTCTGTAATAAATAAAATGAGGCAAGCCGGTCAGAGTATCCGGCTTTTCGGTGGCCTTTCCTAGCCTCTAAAACTTAAAAATTCTATCCAATTTTTTCTAATCTATCTGCCGTGTTTGCAAAGTTGGTTTAAAGCCTTTGCAGTTTCTTGTATGCCTCGAATTTGAAGAGGTTTTATGGGTTTACAAACATGGCCTAGTTGGAAAAAAATTTCAATTATCTGACTGTTTCCTACTCTTTTTTATTTAGAAAATCCATATATTCGACATAAGAAAATCCCAAACGCAATTCCCAAAAATGAATGCCTTTATCCAAATCGCCGGACACTAGGAGCTTTCCATTTGGAGTGAATGATACCCACTGCGTTCCCCATTTTGTGTTGGACTGGAATGAAATAACATTCTGCAAAGATTTGACATCCCATATTTGAATAATTCCATCGAATCCTGCAGAGGCCAGGAGGTTTCCATCTATATTAAAAGCAACACTATTCACATATTTGGAATGGGCAGGAAGTTTAGCAAAGGTATTCTTAGAATTTATATCCCATATCAAAATACCTTCATCAGAGCTGCCAGATGCCAAAAGATCACTGTTGTTTTTGAATGCCACACTATTTACGTACCCACGGTGTTGTTGTAATATTGCACAGGTTTTGCCAGAATCTATCTCCCAAAGCCGAATGCTACTGTCTTTACTGCCAGAAGCTAGAATTTTTCCATCCGAACTAAATGCAACACTGGATATGTAGTCCGAATGACCTTCTAATGTTTTCAGATGCTTGTATGATTGAGAATCCCACAAGCGAACGCTGTTATCGTCTCCTCCAGAAGCCAGAATATCGCCGTTGTTGTTATAAGCCAATGCAAAAACATTGCCAGAATGACCTTCTAGTTCATAGAGCCTTTTTCCTAAGTTTACATCCCATATCTGAATTGCTTTAGATCCTCCAGAAGCTAGAATTTTTCCATCTGGGCTGAAGGCTAAACCTTGCACATCACATTTTATATAACCTTCAAGTTTCAAGAAATAATTTCTAGACTCTATATCGTACAAAAGTATATCTTTCCAAGAATTAGAAGCCAATGTTTTTCCATTTCGACTGAGCGCAAAACTTTGCCCACGCACTGGGATTGTACTCTCAGTTCTGTCAGGAAGGAATTTCCACATTTCTACATTTCCATTTTTATCTGCCAAAGCAAAAAATATGGCATCAGAGCTAAATGCAACACTATGAACAGGAGCGAAATAGTTTTCATGAGTGGCAAGGAGTTTATGAGAATTCACATCCCATATTTTTACTTTTTTGTCCAAACTTCCAGAAATAATCCATTTTCCATCCAGGCTAAAAGCTATATTTGACAAAAAGTCAGAATGCCCTGCCAAGTCAGTTATAACTTCTTTGGAATTTATATCATACAAACGAATAGCATTACTTAAAGTTTGAAACGCAACAAGTTTTCCATCTGGGCTAAATCTGATATTCCCAAAACCAGGAAAGGTAGCAACTTCTTTTTCTGAATATACTTCCATTATTTTTATAATTCCATTCATCCCTCCCGATGCAAGCAATTTTCCATCTGGGCTAAAAACAACAGAATGGGAGCATCCATAGAAAATTTTGATGATTTTTCCAGAAGCCATTTCTATCAAGCGGATTTTACTTTCTTTACTTAGAGAAGCAAGAAGTTTTCCATCAGGACTGAATGCTACGTGCAAAATTACAGGATTCCCCAATTTCAATACACTTACCAAAGCATGCTCACGTTCGATATCTTCAACAGGATTACAAGCAAAAATTTTAATACTCTGGCCAGAATTCACATTCCACAATCGAATGGTTTTATCAAGGCTTCCAGAAGCCAAAGTTGTTCCATCAGGGCTGAATGCAATACTTGTCACAGCAGCAGTGTGGCCTTGAAGCAGCGTATCCTTTTTAAAGCTTATGTCGCATAATCGAATGGTTTTATCAAGGCTTCCAGAAGCCAAAATTTTTCCATCAGGGCTGAATGCAACACTTGTCACAGCAGCATTGTGCCTACAATTTTTCCAAATTGGAAGTAAGTCTGGTTCACTATTAATTAAATGGACAGTTTTCCACCATTCTGCACTATCCTTTTTTAAAAGCCTTGGATAGTCTGCCACTGGCCCGCCATATCCTTCAAACCCAATTGCTCTGCATGCTGTCATCTTAGCCTCGAAGAATCGCTTTTCTGCGATCAATGACTTTGCCTTTTCCAGAAATGCTTTACCTTGTTCGTGGTTTTTGGCGACCAAGGTTTCGTATGCTTTGATTTTTTGCAAGCCTTCGCTTTGCAGCCAGGCATATTCCCGATAAAGCTGGGAGAGCTTTTTCATCTGCTCAGTCAATGCAGTGGCATCCTGGGTTGGTTTTGATTGCAATGTGTCTATCCGCTTTTGGACATCTTCGGGAACATCGCTATGGCTTGCGAGTTCTGCTTTCCATTTTTTTTCTTGCTCTGCCACATATATTTTCATTGCATCTATAGCATTTTGGGAAGCATGCATCGGCAAAATCCCCAGGCATCGGGCTGCTTCGTGTCGAATTTCGTTGCTCTTGTTGGTATCAGCCAGAATCTTTGCCACAGGTTCGACAATGGTATGAAATTCAGATACCTGAGAGCCATAAAGATCGGCCATTTCAGCGAGTACTTTAATCGCGGCAAGTTGATCTCGGTCATTCTGGATAAGTCGGGCAATCTCTACGACTTTATTTTTTTCTTCGATAGGCTTTGTTTCCAAAGGCTCTGTATCAATCAAAGCAAGGGCTGCCCCAAGCGCAGCCCTTGTCTTCTTGTCTTTAGCTTTTTTCAATGCCTCACGCAATGCGGGCAAGGCATGTTTGGCTTTTTCTCCCATTTCTCCTAGAGTGTTGGCAGCCTGGAGAATTTTTTCCTGACTACTGCTCTGCAAATCCGCAGCCAAGGCATCAATTCCAGCGTCTTCTTGGCTGGAAAGAAAAATTTGAAACACGGATGATAGACACACAATAAAAATAAAAAACTTCTTTGCAATCATGCTGCTTCTCCCAACTATATGAACTTTCCTAAGAGCCTATCCGAAAAATCCTTTTGGCTGCAAATTTCGATGCATCTCGGATAGCTTCGTCGAAAGTGACAAAATTGTCCTCAGAGTAGCTACGGCACAAAAGCGGCAAAAGCCACAAAAACGATGGCAATCCTCATCCATACAAAGAATGAAAATGCGTTTATTATTCTTTGTCAGAATCATAAAGCAATTGTAAAATATGGGCAATAGAGCTTCTAGTCAGGTCTGCCTGGACTTCCTGGGGTTGTTCTGTGATGAATTTTTGCAGGGCGTAGCAAGCAGACTCTCTCAGTTCGGAATAGGTCTTCCCTGATAAATAAAGTGGTGCTATGAGTTTGGGATTGAGGACTTTGTAGGCTGGAAAGAAAACGAAATCCCCATCGCCTAGCCCCAGGCTGGTGTACCGTGGGACTTGCCTTGCATCTTTCATTTCATTAACAAGCGAGAAATTCAAGTAATAGCCAAGATCGGAGGCAAGCTGTCGGCCATCGGGTCTGCCTGTCAAACCTTGAAGTGCCTGGAGCAAAACAGTAGTAAAAGGAGAATGGCCTTGAGCCACAGGAGTGGAATATCTTTGAGATTCAAGAAGCTGGTCGGCAACGGTTTCTTTTCCAGTACCTGATGTAATAACCTGAAAAGCCCTTTGCCTGAAGACTCTGCTCAGATTGTCTCCTTCGTGTCCTATCTCTTCTGGTTCGCCTAGAATGCCTACAATTCTGTGTGCCTCATGGATCTGATCCAATAAAGATCCGCTAAAACAACAATCCAGGATTATTAAACTATGGTGGGCATCGCAATTCCGAATTCTTTGCACAAGTTCCAGAAGTGGCAGACATGTACTCTGATCTTTTGGGTCTGCATCCGCAGGGAAAAGATAGTTTTTTATGCCATGACCAGCATAAAAAAAGAAGAGAGCGTCTTTTTTTCCTGTTTTTTTCATCAATTCTTCCAGCTTTTGTAAGATAACGCTATGTTGTACTTTTTCCCAATGCTCAATATGTACATTCTTGGGAAAAAGCATATCGGGAATTGTATCTACAACAAGGGTCACTTCTTCAAATCCATATCGGTTTGCCAAAACATAAGCAACTTCAGCAGCATCGAAATTGGGGCCGCTTAAGAGAGGTGCATTGTCGTATTTATTGATTCCAATAAGCAGAGCGTGCCGTTTTTGATAGGCAAGCGGCGATTCTGGAAAATCAGCACTGTATCCTAAGACCTGAAATGTTTCAGAAGTTTGCGAAAGAGATGCATTTCCCGATATATCAGGAGCATGTCTAACAAAGTTCTGTCTTCTCCTTAAAGCACTTATAAGCGATGCAATGCTACTATTGTCTATTTGCATAATCGCAGAGATAATAGCCGCTTGAAGCTTTGTATTTTTCTCTATGGCAAGAGATGAAGTCAATACGTTTACAGCATGCTCTGCTTTTTTTCCTAGTTTTTCTAATTGATGCACAGCTTCCAGCTTCTCGGAATCTGTACCTGTTTTCAACAAATCTACCAGATTTTCTACATTCGTTTTTTCCTGAGAGTAAGCATATAGAATAGCAAAAAAAAGGAAAAAAAAGGCTTTCATTATCATACTTAGCACTTTCTTTAAAAAAATCTTAGATACGTAAAAGGAAAACTAAGGTGCAAATTGCTATAAGACAATTATTTGAGATCCAGCCTCCGCTTATTTATTGAATTCTGGAAGCTGCAATTCCTTTAGCATAGTTTTTGTGATCTCTTCGCCGCCACTCAGGTTTGTCATGATGCTGCTTACCGTATAAATAGGCCCCCAGGGTATCCCCCACCATCCTAACAAAAAAGACATAAGAGTATAGCGGATGGACTTCATGAAAGTATTTTGTCCAGGCAGAATGAAATAGACGGGGCTTTTAAGCTTTGCTGTTACAAAGATGCAAGACATACAATAGGGGAAAACAACAAATTTAGCATTGTTTTGGATAGCTTCACAAAAACTCTTCCATTCCATTTTGGCAGGCAAGTTGGCTATAGCAAATTGAGGAGGCAACACTACCTCAACTTCTGTAGAATTTCCAAGATTGGTAAAAGCAATATTGTTTTTAAGATATTCCATAAAAGCACTCCACTCCAGCCTCTCAGAAGTAGGTTTGCTTTTAGTATATTTCATTCGCAAACTATGAATCCATGTCTTTATTGTAAGAAATAAGCTCCAGAGAAATCCTGATACAATAAAGCAAGACAAAGAAACAAGACAAGCAAGAGGCAAACCAGGCTTCTTGGGAAAAATTGGATAAAAATAAACAACTGCACCAGCACTTAAAGATAGCACTAAAAGGATAAGAAGTGGAATATATTCTTTTTGTACTTTGCCACAAGAAACGAAAATAACAGGTGATTTTATCATAAAAGCCCCATAAATAATTTGAGAATATCATAGTTTTATCAAATCAAGGAAAAATCTGGAAATAAACATTTTATAATGCAATAAATTGCTATTATTTTTTCCCAAGGGATTTCCCTGCTGATCGACCAGAAAAATATTTCATCATGATATAATTTTTTGTGGTTATGTATAGCAACAAAAAGCATAGAATCCAGGGGATTCCTATCATCATAAGAGATGAAAATACATTTTTATTTTCTTGTATGATTACCCACATTATCCAGGAAAGACCTCCTAAAAAAGGCCCAAACATAAGCCAGATCCCTATCACTACAATCCCAGAAGAGCTAGATAGTGCTTTATTCGACAGCCAATGTTTGCTATAGGTATCAGCAATAATCCCTAAAGGATTTCCACAATTTTTACAAATAGTAGCCATAGCACTTTGTTTTTGTAAACAATGATTACAAACAATTTCCTTTTTATTTTTTTTCATATTCTTACTCCATTGAGTTAAATCTGTATGCAACGTAAACAAGGTACCATTACCCATATCGGTGTCACGTCCCTGATCAACTAGCAATCAGGGTTATATTGCAACGCTATCCAAAGTTCACTTACAAGCTTGTGGAATATAGGTTGTGCTTAATTTCTTGAAATGAACATTGTCAAATTAGTTGGTTAAAGGATCTGCCAGGAAATCATTTTTAGCAGACTTGAAAGCACCATATCCAAAATCAGTCTGATCTTTTGCCTGGGTGTCTCTTCTGCCTTCTACATGTCCATCCAGGAACAAGAAGTTTACGAACTGACCATTTTCATGGTTGTCGAAATCTTGGAAATCATCAGATTTTGATTAGGTATCTCCTTTTTTGGTGGGAACATAGAGCCACGCCTTTGCAATGTCTTTGTGGACATCAGTTTGTTAATGGGTCTGCCAGGCAATCATTTTTTTTCGATTTAAAGAGTTCATAATCATTGCCTTTTGCCTGTGAGTCTCGAAGAGACTCTACATGCCCGTCTATGAAAAGGAAATGAACCAATTGCCCATTTTCGTGGTTTGGCGTATCTTGCCAATCATCCGAGGCAATCGGAGTCAGGCATTGATTTTTACCTGCCCAATTTTTAAAAATTCCTGGGTATTTATCTTGGTTTAAGTTTTTTCTTCCAGCATAGCTTATATGATTTTTTTTATCGCCTTCAAAAATTGTTTCTATAATATCAGGATCATCGCCATAATGATCTGCTGTAGAGGGGCAAAGATAGGATTGTGGTTCTAACAGAAGCTTTACTTTATAAAGACTAGAGATAAATCCAGCACCGTTGGTTTGAGGATAGAGTATATCTTTGCCATAGTCTTTTTTATATAGATTCATACATTGGGAAATATGAAGCAAATTGATTTTACATTGCATTCTATTCGATTTTTCTTTGATTGAAATCAAGATTGGAGAAAACATTGCAAGCAATAAAATCAATACAACAATCAATACAAACAATTCAATTAAAGCAAAGCCTTTTTTCATTTTCTTCCCTTTATTGGATATTTTTTACAACGCGAAACCCAATATAATCTTCACTAAATTGGGGATAGTTGGCAAAACGTCTTGCTGATCTGCAATCTTCTGCATCGTCGCTCCAGCTACCTCCTCGAATGACGCGGTAGAATCCGTGTTGACAAACAGGATCAAAGGCATTGTCTTCGCGATAGGATGAAATTCCTTTGTAATCCAAACACCATTCCCATACATTTCCTAGCATATCATATAACCCAAAGGCATTAGGCTGCTTTTTCCCTACAGGATGAGTTCCTGCACGATCATGGGGATATTGTTTTTCATTCCATTGTGAGCTGCCCGCTGCTTCTGGATAAGATACTCCACTATTGCCTCCATACCATGCTATTTGATCTAGCCCAGGAGAATTTTTTTTGCCCAAAATTGCGAAATCGCCTTTATAGCTCATGCCGTATACTCCTGCTCTGCAAGCATATTCCCATTGCGCCTCTGTTGGCAAGTCTAATTCAGGATGAAAAAACTTAGCTGCAAGCCAGGAAATTTTTTCAACAGGAGCGTCTGTGCCTGCTTGTTTAAAGCATACAGAATCCCAAAAAGATTTTCCCATAGAAGCCCATTGTTTTTGGGTTATTTCATATTTTCCTATATAGTATGGTTTTGTAATCAACACTCTATGCCTTATTTCATCCTTATCTCTTATTTTTTCTTCTTCTGGTGATCCCATCCAAAATCTGCCAGGAGGTATCAATCGCATTTCGATTGTATCGATTGTTTTATCTAACTCTAAGCCATTTTTTTTTGCATATTCTTTTTGGTAGGCTTTTGCATATTGGATTTGTTCCTCTACAGAAAGAGTACACCAATATTCGGAAGACATGTCCAATACCCATTTCCCTTCTTTTGTCATGTATTTGCAATGATCCCATATTTCTAATGGTATAGATTCTAGCTCATGTCTGTTTTCTTGTCTAAAAGTCCTTTTTGGGTATGCTATTTCTTTATTATTTAAATATGGTAAAAATTTATAAAAGATAAAACATAACGAGGTAAAAAGCAAAATATAGAAAACTTTGGATAATCCTTTTGCTTGTTTTTTTCTGGATTTAACTTTTACTAAAGTATTGCATTCGGGGCATCGAATGAATCTTTTATCGGGCGTATCAGGAATGGCTAATATGTTTCGGCATTTTTTACAGATTAGCTGGGGCGGTTCTTTGGCAAATGTTTTTTTTATATCTGGCATTCTTTTTTTTAAAACCTGTGGTTTCATGCTATTTTTCTCCAGACAAAATAAAAGCAGCCCAGACACGAAGGCTGTAAATATCTTCGCCTTTTGCTCCACGCATGCCAAGACGATTTTTTTTTATCCATTCCAACCTGGTTTCTCTCAATGACTGGAGCTTACCTTTTTTATGATGCCATAGCCTTTTATAAAAAGCTTCCATAAAAGCTTGTGTTCCAACATCATCCACTTTCCAAAGACTAATCAGCATCGACCTGACACCAGCGACCTGAGCCGCCATGCGCAGGCCAGATATACCCTGTCCTGAGATGCCTACCCCTATCCCTGTCTCGCAAGCAGATAGCGTAAGAAGGGACATGCCTCTTAGATTGATGGCTGCCAATTCTTCTGCAGTAAGGATGCCATCGTTAAAGTTCGCTGAATTTTGTTTTAGATTCGCACCAGCTAAAACGATTCCAGAATAAAGGTAAGGATTTATTCCGTCTTTTGATTTAAAAAAGTTTAAGGTAAGCTGAGACTCTTCTTCAGGATTAAAAAGCATATCAATGTCCCTGTTTTTTTTACTGCGAGTGTTTTGTTCCTCTTGTAAAATACTTTTAAAAAAGCCATGAGTAGCAAGGTGGCAATATTTTATGCCTGGTGCTTTTCTTATAAGATTTTCTTCACAGGCTTCTTGTTTTGAGAGATATATAAGAGGATTTTGAGGATGTGTTTTTTTATAAATTTTGGCTAAATTTTTCGCTTCCCATTCTGCTCCTGGCAAATCGCCCCAAAAGGATTCCCCTTTTTCAGGGGAATCTAACGAAGAAGACCGAGAAGCAATTTGGTGTGAAACTTTAGGTTTGCCGCTATAAGAGACACCACCCAAGCAGAGGAATCCTTCGTTTGATTGTGGCGATTCAGAAGAATACTCTAACAGATCTAAAGGCGAAGAAAGATAAAGAATTTCTATTCGTTCTGCAAGAAACATGCTTCTGTTTTGGTTCTTTCTGATAAGAGCCTCGAAAGGAATGAAACATAAAATATCATCAGGGATGATATATGCCCTGGTTTTATCTCTAAGATGTTTTTGTAGAGGTTTCCAGACTAAGCGATATAAAGCCTCTCCTGATGTTTCCCCATCTATGAGTATATTTTTTCCAGAGATTAATTCCTGGCGAAAGCTCTCTGCTGCCTGACGTACAGGCAATGCTTCCCCTAAATCTACGCGAACCACAGTTCCTTTTGGTTTTATTATAAAAGCTATGAGTCGCTCTTTATTGTATAGACCGACAATTCTTCTTGGCTCAGTATGATTATAAAATAAAAAATCCACCAAAACATCTTCTTGGCCTAGCGTATTTTGCAAGCCTTGTATATCGGATGCAAAGTTCTTTTGATTTTGGGAGAATCCTCTGCTTATCTGCCTTAGCTCCCTCTCTGCTTTTTCTTTCTGTTCTAATGCTTCCTGAGCAATCTTTTTTTGCTCTTGGGTAGGGTTTGGCAAAATAGAGGCAGCCGCATATTCCCTTCTGGCCTTGCTGAGTTGCTCATAAAGTTGGGCTATTTGAGGTGTCTCTGTGGCAAGAACTCTATCCCTCAAAGTACGGGAACTAATGCCTCTATAAAGCATTAGATTGCTATAAACTTGCTTTTGATCTAAAGGTGAAAGCAGTCCAGAAAGAAAGATTCCTAACCTAAAGCGAATATGTGCCTGGAGATAGCTTTCTTGTTGTCGCTCTGTTAAAGAAGGAAAAACAAGACACATTCTGTGAATCATTTCGGTAAAGGAAGAAAGCAAATTTAGATTTTGCGCTTCTTTATCTTTTTTATTACGAATGTTCTTAGTTAAGTTATATTTTTTTTGATCTGTATTTTTTGCCTCATGAGCTTTTTTTATGCTTTTGCCCATCAGTAGCCCTAGATCGACAGAAGCATTTGTATCGATATTTCGATAGAAATCAATCCAAGACAAAGTTGTTTTAATATCAGGATGATCTTTGGGCAGTATTTTTTGTTTTATTTCCAACGCTCTATTGAAAAGATAATCATACGAATTCTCTCCATAGGAAAATTTTATCGAACCTAATCTTAAAAAAATATCTGCTATTAAAAGCTGATTTTCTCTAAGCTGTTTTTTTTCCGAGGAATTTTCTAGCAAATCTAAAGCTTTGTTAAAATAAATTTCTGCTCCTAGCGCATCTTTCTTGCGAAGTACTAAACTTCCCAATATATATAGGTTTTTTGCAATATCCAGGTTACTTCCATTTTTTTGCCATATTTTACGGGCTTTACGACAGAAAACTTCAGCAGCGATATGGTCACCTTTAGCTTCCAAAAGATATGCAAGATGATCCAGACTAGTGGCAACATCAATGTGGTCTTTCCCAAGATGCTTTTCTCGTATTTCCAAGGATTTACGGCAAAGTGTCTCGGCAGCGATACGGTCGCCTTTAGCCCCAAGAAGAGCTGAAAGATGATCCAGACTAGTGGCGACATCAATGTGGTCTTTCCCTAAATGTTTTTCTCGTATTTCCAAGGCTCTACGCAAAAGGATTTCGCATTCTTCATAGTTTCCTTTACTTCCCCAACTGCCAGCAAGATGATCCAGACTATTGGCGACATCAATGTGGTCTTTCCCCAGATGCTTTTCCCGTATTTCCAATGCTCTGCGGCTAAAAGATTCGGCATTGGCATAATCTCCTTTTATTTCGAGAATATTGGCTAGAGTATATAAGCTCACAGCAAGATCAATATGATCAGCAGGAAGGTATTTAGAATAAAGGAATATATTGAATTTTAAAAATCGTTCGCTTTTATCATATTCCTCTGTCTTGTATAGCTGGATTCCTTTTTCTTGTATTTTTTTTGCGAGATTCAGAGCGTTTTCTGTGCTAAGATTTTCTAATTCCTGCTCAAAAAAATTCTCTTCATCCTCTTTTTCCACGCCAGTATTCTCAATATTCCCTTCCTGCAAAGCAAAAAACAGAATACAAAAAACGAGAAATAGCCCTGCTACAAAAAAAAATTTTTTGTATTGGGCGTTTTGTAAAAATAAAAATTTTTTTTGTTCTTTTCTTTTCTGAGAATTCCGTGCAGAAAATAGTATTTTCTTCTTTATTTCCATTTTAAAATTTTCCTAATTTTTAAGATAAATAGCTTGATAAAGTAAGCCAGGGTTATTCAAGGCTATTTTGTCATGATTTTTTTGAGGAAAACAACTATACTATCTTCTTTTTTTTCCTCAGCTAAATCTAAGGCTGTTTTTCCCATGTCATCTTTTGCTTTTAGGTTAGATCCAGAAGAAACCAAAACTTTTACAATTTCCAAATGACCTCTTTCTGCTGCGTGTATTAAAGCTGTTTTCCCAGACATTTTTCCGCAATCTTCTTTGTCATTCACATTAGCCCCAGAAAAAATTAAAGCTTTTACAATGTCCAAATGGCCTCTTTCCGCTGCATAGATTAAAGCTGTTGCACCATAATCATCTTTCATAGATATATCAGCCTTTGCGTGAATCAAAGCTTTTACAATGTCCAAATGGCCTCTTTCCGCTGCGTGTATTAGCGCAGTAAACCCAGAATCGTCTTTTAAATTTATGCTAGATTTATAAAATAGCAGAAGATTTACGATATTTAGATAGTTCTTTTCAGAAGCATGCATTAAAGCGGTTCTTCCTTCTTTGTCTTTGATTGTAGTATCTGGTTTGGCCTGGATCAAAATTTTGGCTATTTCCCAATGTTTTTTTTCTAGTGCATAGAGCAAAGAAAATTTATCATCTTTGTCTTGTAAATCAAGATTCGCCTGAGAAGCAATCAAAGCTTTTGCAACATTAAGATTCCCTTTTTCTGATGCGTACATCAATGCTGTTTTTCCATCTTTGTCTTGCAAATCAAGATTCGCCTGAGAAGCAATCAAAGCTTTTACAACATCAAGATTTCCTTTTTCTGATGCGTACATCAATGCTGTTTTGCCTTGATAATTTTGTAAATTCAAATTAGCACCTGCTAAAACCAAGGCATTTGCCAGAAGGAAATAATCTTTTTCCAATGCTATCATTAAGGCTGTTTTCATGGTTTCATTTTGTTCATCAAGATTAGCATTCTCTTCTATCAAGGCTTTGGCTATCTCATAATTCCCTATTTCTGAAGCAAGCAATAAAGGTGTAGTTGCCTCTCTTCCTTTTAGGAAGCATTCGTTATTTACATCAGCTTGGGCAGAGATCAAGGCTTTTGCTACCTCTGAATGTCCTTTATCTATTGCCAAAATCAGGGCAGAAACACCATCTTCGTTTGTTATATTGGCATCCGCCTTAGCCTGGATCAATGATTTTACTATTTCAAGAAAGCCCGATTCTGAAGAGATCATCAAAGCTGTCTTCTTCTCTTCAAACTGCATACCTACATTGACATCGGCTTTGGCCGCTATCAATAGATTAAGAATTTCAAGACGGTTGCCTTTCACAGCGCATAGTAAAGCATGAGAAAGGGCAGCCATTGAATCATTGCGCGTTATAAAAAGCTTTACGATTTCCGAATATCCCTGGTAGGCAGCATAACCAAAAGCATCTTTTTCATCTTCTATCCTCTGGCTTGCTTCTAACAAAGATTTTACCATCAAAGTATGCTCTTTGGACGCAAGACAAGCATAAGACAATGCTGTCCTTCCTAGAGAGTCTTTTATATGGATGTCTGCTTTAGCCGCCAGCAACATTTTGGCTACATCCTCATGTCCCTTGTCTGCTGCATACATTATTGCTGTTTGTCCAACGCCCAAAAGCTTAAATTTATCGTTTATTCTTTTTGTATTTACATTGGCTTTAGCCGTTATTAAGGCTCTCACAATATCAAGATGCCCACATTCTGATGCAAGCATCAAAGCTGTCATCCCGTCTTCATCCACTGCATTGCTGTCTGCTCTAGCATCCAAAAATATCTTCAAAATTTCTAAATATTTTTTTTGCTCTCCTGCTATCGGTAGCTTTTTGTAATTCAATGTTCTCACATGATTGCCTAGCAATATTTTTACGACATATAGCAAAGGAGTATCTAGCGTCATTTCTTCGCTATTATAATCGGTATACATAGCATCAGAATTCCTAAAACGCTTATTGACATCTACCCCTTTTTTTAACATTTTTTTTATTTTATCTAAATCAGCATCTAATATTGCTTTTGCAAAGTCTTTCTGTGTATCACCATATAAAAATAGATGAAAAAATAAAAAAAAACAAAGGATAGATAAAAAATTTTTTTCATACATAATTCATATCCAATACAACCTGATTATTGTTATCAAGATAGCAATAATAATAGCCACGATCACAATCTGTTCGTATAAGGATTCTTTTTGTTTTAGAATTTTTTTATAGTTTTTTAGTAGAAAATTTTTGATTGACTCTGCCTCTGGGAGTTGATGCCACTTAGAATCTATCATGTCCAAAACACTTACTGTAGTTTTCCAAAAGGCTTCTTTTTCTTTTATCTCTGAGACGGAGAGAAGATTATGCTTTGTGATATTCATTCTTTTTAATATATCAGGAATACACGATTTGGCTTCGGGGGTTTTAGGCCATTCTGGGTGGATTTTATTGAGATAATCAAGAATCCTTTTGGATGCTTTTTCGTCTATTTCAGCAGCTCCCAGGCATCTCAAAAAAATAGGGATTAAATCTGCGGGTTTTTGCGTTTTATACCATTCTGGGATTATCTTTTCTAGCCTGTCAAGGGAAGTGCTATGGAAGTTACCATATATACCGCCTATAGAGCCTATGTGGCGGACAAGCCATGGAATGGCTCGCGATCTGTTTTTGGATTTATTGCGCCAGTCTGGGTCAATTTTGTCCAGGGCATTTTCTGCGAAAGCAGTATTGTCTGGCTTCCATCCACCATGAAACATACTCATCATGCCAAAGCATTTTACAAGCTCGCTAGAACAACCTCTGGCTTCTCTGCTTTTATGCCATCCTGGATGGATTTTTTCCAGTGCATCCACAATGTCTTGGAAGCCACTTTTTGAACTTGTTCCCAGGCTGATTATTAAATAGGGAACGAGCGACCTGGCTTCTTTTGATCTATGCCACTGTGGATCAATTTTGTCCAATGCTGCGGCGGCTTCCTTGTGGGCTTCTTCGCTGTGTATCGTGCGAATCAGAACAGGGATGATACTTTTGGCTTCTGCGCCAATCTTTCCAAACATAGAAGCAGTTGCGCCAGAGACGGCCCTTGTCCTGATTCTTTTGATAAGCTCCAGGATTGAATCCTTTCCTTCTTTGGTTTTGTACCATTCTGGATGAATTTTTTCCAACATCTCTAAAGACGGCTCGCTAATGCTACTGTGCCACTGGAGGTTTTGGACTAACAAAGGAATCGCTGTTTTTGCCTGTATGCTTTTCAGCCATTCAGGATCGATTTTATTTAAAGATTCCATTGCAAAAGCCATAGTTTCCTTGGTTCGTGGTATACAGCAACAGATCAAATGAGGTATGCCTGCTTTTGCCTCTTGTGTTTTATACCAATCAGGGGCGATTTTTTCTAGCATAGAAGATACTATGCTAAGTCTGCCATTTTTTAAAAGCTTCAGCAAATAAGGTATGCTTGCTTTTGCCTGGCCGCTTTTATGCCAATTTGGATCGATTTTTTCCAAAGTTTGCTTTAAAGCCTGATAGTATTCTGGCCAGTAAGTCTCGCTCAAATCATTTTTTGCCAGCAGAAAAATAAGATAAGGAATGGCTGTTTTTGCTTCTGGGCTTTTATGCCACTCTGGATCAATCTTTTCCAATGCCAAAATCGTACTGGCATAATTGTAGCGGCTACCCAATCCTTTTAGCAGGTAGCGAATGGCTATGGGGGACGATATAGACTGATTCCATGCTGGATCAATCTTTTCTAAAAATTCGGTTGCTGTTTTATAAATTGTCTCCCCATTTTTTAGAGCTTTTGCAAGAGTCAGGAGAGATTCTTTTGCCTGTTCTGTTTTATGCCATTCTGTATCAATTTTTTCCAAAGCATCCTTTGTGGCTTTTCGAATGTGGCTGTTTGTATTTGCCAGATCTTGAGCCAAAAGGCCAATCAGGGATTTGGCCTGCTCGGTTTTATGCCACAGAGTATCTCTTTTTTCTAAAGCTTGCAATGCTGCATCGCGCACTTCACGACTGCTATCTTTCAAGGCTAGGATAAAAATATTTCTATACGAAGCATGATTTTGGCTGGCTTTTCCTATTAACCCATAAGTATTTAATATATAAATAGTTGAATGCGAAGCATCATCCTGGCATATTTTGTCCAGTGCTTGAATCGCATTTTTTCTCACCTCCCAATGATTTTTTTTCAATGCCTTGATAAAATAAGGAATAGCACCTTGTGCTTCCTCTGTTTTATTCCATACACAATCGATTTTTTCCAAAGCACTATAAGCTGCTTTTCGGACCCATGCGTTGCGGTCGATTAAGGCATAAACAAGCAACTGCATCGCTTCCCTGGCATTTGTCCCTATGTTTCCCAGAGCTTCCGCCGCAAACCTGCGAAGATTTATCTCTTTTAAGAATACTGAAACCAGATCAGGAATGGCTGATTTTTCTTTTCTTTCCCCTAATATTTTTATCGCCAGCCTTTTCATTTTATGAGAACCTGTTTGCAAGATACAAACCAGGTATGATGTGGGCAATTCTGCCATATTTTGGTAATTTTTTTCCATTTATAGCTCCTTAATAGAAACTAAGAAGTAGATGTTTGCAGAAAAGGCAAAGATTTTTATCACGAATAAGATGAATGGTCGAATGGTACGAATCGTTTTTATAAAAATTTCATTCTTGATGAATACCTTTTTGCTTTCTGCTTGTCCGAGATAGATAAATGAAGTACAGAAAACAAGCTCGCTCTTTACTTGCGATTGCCTGGCGGCAAAGTAAACCAGAACATCGTTACGAATGTCCAATCCAGTGGATCTTCCATGCGAAGGATATCCCTATCCATTTGTAATTTATCGCATTTTTTAGCAATAGAAGACAAGAAAAAGGGAATCCTGCCATATTTTTTTCCCCCTTCTCTGTACTGGCCTTTAGCATCTAGCCTAAGCTCTTTGGGGGAAATAGGGAATGTGGTTATGAGGATTTTGGCTGTTTCTTTGCCCCATATTTTTTGGCTATCGACTTTTAGTTTGATCACGATTTTGGATTTGCCTGCTTCTATGGCTTGTGGCTCATTTATAGGGTAAAGGCATTGCAAGTGCCAAAGGCTATTGATGTGCAAAATAAGGGGATATATTTTTTCTTTGCTGTGGTTTTCTACCTCTATCCCGAAAATTTCTGCATGATCCAGATGAGGCATCTCGGTAGATTCAGCAATCGCTTTCATTTTTTTTAGCCTGACGCTCACAGAAAGGCTTGTCTCTGGGGCTTGCCAGTCTAAAATAAGATGGACTCTCTTCCATTCCAGAAGTGTATCCCTAAGCTTTTTGGCAGAAGCTTGATCCTCTTCCAGATCTATGGACAAAAAAGGAATTTCTTTTTTATGGGAAAGATAAGATTCTGTAGGATAAAGCATGATAGCTTTTTCTCTATAAGAAATAACAGCATGGGATGCTGAGATGTCTTGGGAAATTTGTATCCATTGTTCTTGTTCCAGGTTTTGTAAAGTATTTTGAATGTACAACGGGATCTTTGCCTGGTTTTCTTGTGCAATATAAATCTTGAATGCTTTTTGCTTTGGGTTGCGAAAAAGCTCTCTGGCTTTCCAGCTTTCTTCATCCACCAAAGACAAAGAAGAAAGCCATGTAAAAGGAAGATCAATTCGCTTTGGGGAAATCGAATCCCATTCTTTTTTTGTAATCAGATAGGCTATGCTTTGTAAGGAAGACACATCCTCTACCATGACAAGGGCTGCTTTTTGTGGATGTTGTTTGGAAATAAGCAAAAAAATAGAGCCATGAGAAACTCCCTGGACTGCACCGCCACCCAATTCTACTTTATCTAAAGCATGGTATATTTTATGGATACTCAGCTCTTGCCAAAATGCAAAATCTTCTTGTTTATCCCAGATGCGCAGCGAGAAAGATAAGGCCAGGGTCAAAGCCATGGCAACAAAGAAAGCCAGAATGCCCTGGATTTTTTTTAAGCTCAATCCCTTTTGCAAAAAAGGCCACTTCAGATCCATTGCCTCTGCCAGCAAAGGCAGTTCCTCTGGATGGCAGGAAACAACAGTTGTTTGATTTTCTTTTTTTTGCTTTATCAGATCATAGAAAATGTTTTTTTGGATAGAAAGGGGATGGATGCCGAATTGCCTTTCCAGGAGGTCTGCATCCCGTTTCGCAAGAACCAGGGCAAGAGCATTGTTTTTGCAGCAGGCCATCCATTTGTTATACAGCGAGTAAGCACTGGATTCTATGCTGTCTTCCTGGCTTATCTGTTCTAGCCTGGCGTTATCCAGCCCCTGGTTTTTTTCCTGATATTGAAAGGCTGCGGAAAAAAGCACCAGATGCTTTATGCTTTTCTGGTCGTCAGGATTGCTTGCATAGTAGGATATTGCTAAAGCGGATGCAAGGCTATCTGAATATCCGCTATCTACAAGGTTATCAGGTCTTGCATTAGGGGGAGAAAAAGGTATTGTTTCAAACTCAAAACGATACCTTTCTTTGATATTTTGTGGCAATCTTTCCCAAACAAACATAGACCCACTATTTTGCCGCAAAGCAGATGTTGTGCCTCCTTTGCAAGAATGATAGCGTGCCAGCCTGGCTCTTACCAGAACCAGATACGATAGCTCTGGCGTTCCTGCATCAACAGGAAAACCTACCAAAAAAGAAAGTTTTTTTCTCATTTGCTGCTTTCTTTGGTTAATAGTTCGATTCTACAGAGTTTTTCTGCTTTTTGCATTTCAATTCTCCACATACCGCCCATACGGAGTTCTTCGCCCTGATAAATTTCGCAAGAACCATCGGAATAATAGACTTTGAGTAGAATGGCAGAACGAATTCGAGCAGAACCGCCTTGTAGCGCAATGCAAAGCGAATTATCAACACTGTCTCTTTCCCAATGCAGGGAAATCTCTTCTTCTTTGAATAAAGAAAAATCGCTGAGCAAAATATCCGATGGAATTTTGTCGGAAATGCCTGCTGCCCTGGATAATGGCAGAACCTTTTCTTCTGCTTTATCTTTAGAGAAAACGCACAAAACAATTCCCTTTTGAAGAGAAAGCACGAGCTGCTCATAGAGGGTTCTGAAGTAATACGATTTTTCGTCTTTCTGGTCTTTTGTGCTACGCAAAGTTTCCCAAAAATTTTCCTCTGGCTTTAAGGCAATTTTCCACAGATCAGGATGACTTCGGGGTTCTAAAAGCTCATACTCCTGCTCAAGACAAAAATGGCATGTCAGAAGGTGAAATAGCGTATGATAGTAGAAGTCCCTATATTTTGTCTTTATATGAGAGAAGCATTTTTGAAGGACTTCTCCTTCCTGCCCTACAGTATCCAGGGGTATCCATTTTTCTGAAGCAGCAAAAAAAAGGACTTTTTTCTTGCAATCCGAGCAACCAGGTGTTAGCAGATTATACATATTGGATTTCCTTACCAAAAGTCGCCATTCTTTATTTTATGTTGACAAGATTTCTAGCTTTTGTAGGATTTCTTCTGCAAGATCATCGTAGTTTTCATCTTGTGGATTTTTATCCTGGAATTTTTTTATAAAACCCTGAACAGATTCTTTGAGGATTAGCTTTATGTCTAGCATAAAATTCCCCTGGCGCGGGTCATAGCCTTTTTGCTGCAAAATTTCTTGATCCATAGAATAAAATTTGACGCTAGAGCTTTCCTGGTTTTGATATTCATAAGGCAAAGATACGCTTTTCTTTTCTGGAATTTCTTTTTGTCTTGGTTTCTTTTTTGCAGATAGTCGGTTGGGCTTATATTCATATAAAATGGTGTCTACAGAAAAATCTTTTTCTGGCAGCGACTTGCCAGGGTCAAACCGATATACCATCTCTACGCTATCCCCAAAGCAAATCTTATCAAGCTGAAGATATGTATGAAGATAGATGGCAAAAGAATAAGTCCCTTTTTTATGCACTTCCCATTTTTGTTTTAGGAAAGACTCTAAAGAAATAGCTTCCTGGTTAGAGAATTCTGATGCCATCTTGAGCAAGCTGACAAAAGAAATATTTTGATTTTTTATAGCTTTTGAAAGGAAGAAGATACCCAGATTTTTTTCTATTTCCTTGGTTTGTACCTTGAAGCTGCTGCCTTTAGCACCAATCCAAAAAAAACCTTCTCTGTCAAAAACTTCCGATGTTTTGCTAAAGCGCAAGAGATATTTTTTATTTTTTTCATAAAAGGATTCCTGGCTAAACTTTAGCACAAGAGCGTATTGCGCAATCATTCCATTTTCATATTCTATAGGCTGGACAACAAGATGCACTCTGCTTTTTGCATTATAATAGGAATCCCAAATGCACAAATAGAACTTTTTTATATCCACGCACTCAAAAGCACTTGCATAGATATAGCCTTCCTGCAATGTTTTATGCCTTAGCTTCCTTATTCTTAGCATTCTTCCCCCTTTCTAAAAACGCGGAATGCCCCACCAGAATCTTTTCTTCTCTGATGTGAGTTATTTTTACCAAATGCAAAAGTTATTGGATTCTGAATTAGTTAAAAAAATCTGCAAAAGTATAATAGTTATAAAATTTATAAAAAATTTTGTTTTAAATGCTTATGGATTTAGCTTCCAATCTGGATACATCAGAAAAGTATTTTATCACGAATTTTGCGAATGGACGAATAGCACGAATAGATCATCTTATTCGTGTTATATGTGTTATTCGTATTAAAATTAGGAGCTAAGTCAATAAGCGTTTTGTTTTAATCTAGTACCACAATCTCAGAAGGGTCAGCCACAACTATGGCAAGGCATTCAGCAGGGATGCTGCTAAACATGATACTTTCGATTCTACCTTTTGCTCGGATGCGTTTGCCATGGTAGTGAGTTTTGATAGCAAAAAAAATATCTTGAGTGGATTCTGGTTTTATTTTGAGCATTTTAAAGGCTTTTTTTAGCGGAAATTGCACAGCAAAAGCATTTTTATCCATAAAGGATGGTGTGGAAAAAAGTCTGTAGTGTTCTCCTGGAATAAGCGGATGGGAGCTTTGGACAACAAACTCTACAGAAACCAGCTTATCTTTATATACATAAGCTTCTGATATAGGGATGCTACTATATCTATTGCAAGAAATTAAAATGATAAAAAATAATATAGTATAAAAAACTCTCATATTTTCTTAGTCTCTTGTTGTTTTAAAAGGTATAGTTATGGTTGTCCATTGGGGTGGATTGTTCATGATGGATACATCGCGGTAGGTGCTTGCCTTGCCTACCAGACCTTTGCGTTTGTTGCCAAAGACACTTTGGAATACGATTTTGCCTGCTTCAGAGCCTTCATTTACTGTAACAGCTCGGTCTTTAGCGAGTTCAGGAAGTTCGATTTCATGAAAATCCTGGGGTTGAGTTGTAACGATGATTTTGAATGCTTCTCGGCCAAAGGATTGGGAGGAATTTATCTGACCAGGCAAAAGAAGCTTATTTTTCTGGCCTGGTTCTACGTAGTTGTTTGTCTGGCCTTTTTTGGGGAATAATACGCTTACTTTCATAAGGCTATTGATATAAACTACCGTTACATAGACTCGTTCTTCCCCTTCGTTGCTGAATTCTATTCCAAATTGCTGTCTGTGCTTGAGTGTAGGCAAAAGTTCGTTTGGCTGTTTGGGAATTTTGCTTTCTCCTCTGTAGTAAAATCCCATTTTTTTTATGCTTACAAGCTCAGAGCTGACATTCAGGCTATGTTCTGTTGGCTTTAAAGTTAAAAGATTTCGGACTTTATTGAATTGGATCAAGGCATTCGATAGTATTCTGGCTGATTCTTGATTGTCTTCAAATGGCATAGGGCTAAAGCCTTTTGGCTCATATTCTTCCTTATTTCGTGTATCGAAATTTCGGGAAAGGCTCTCCTGATCGGGTTCTGCCCAGACCAAAACCGCTTTTTTTCTTCCTATTCTCAATACAGCATCAGCATCGTGATTTTTTTCGATTAGATCAATGACACCAGATTGGCTCAGACCAGATAGGGCTTTCTGAAAGCATGAGGGAAGCTTCTCAAAAGGGAAGGCTTCTCCCTGGGCTGTAGTCATTCCCTGGCTTTGGATCAGGTATTCTTTTTCTATGTAGAGCTTGAGGCGAAAGTCTCCATAGCTATGGACTAGCTCCACAGCGTCCCAGTCTATCTGGATTTCTTCCAGGCTGGACTGCTTTTCCCAAAAGCGTTCAGGAATGACATTCTGGAAAGAAGATTGTTCTTCTTTGGTGAGTGGCCTTGCTGTGCTTTGCCAGGCATCGGCTGTATCAATAATAACCAGAAGGTGTGGAATCAATACAGAGCCTTTGACTGGAATTTTCTCTGCTGCGGGAACAAGGCAAAAAACAGAGCCTTTGTTTATATCGCGTAGATTGCCGCCATTGAGTATAATTCTCTCGTCTTCAATAAAAATTTCCTGGACTTTAGAGGTTTTCGGCAAAGAGAGCGATTTTATTCCTAAGACTTCGCTCAGATCGTCTCCTTCTAGCGAAGGCGAAGGCGAATTGGGGATTCTTTGGTATTCTTCTTTGATTTTTTGGAAAACAGTGCGCCACTTTATTCCTTCTTCTTTGCTTTGTTCTATGGCTTTTACAAGATGGTAGGTAAGCATACCATATTGAATTTTGTTTTCTTTAGCCATGTATTCAGGCTCTTTTTCATAAGACTGGCATGCTGAAACAAAGAGAATGCCTGGCAAAGCATTTTTCTCTCGTATTATGGTATTTTGAGGGGAAGAATGGCTTGTGGTGATCTTTCGATCCAGGCTTCTTGTTTTGGTAGCACCACGAGTCCCTGTCCCAGAATGGCAGCAATCCAAAATCACTGTAGTGTAAGCCTGTAGTTCTGATAATTTTTTTAGCAAAAGGCTATCGAGTTCATCGTCTGTAATGTCGTTTTTGCCCTGCTTCATATCACTATCATAGGAAACAAGCGTTTCGTCTTCGCCATCGGCTTCATCGCCGTCTTCATCTGACTTTTGAGAACCATGCCCACTATAGAAAAAAACAACACGTGTTGCTGGGCCAGAAGCTTTGACCTTTTCTTGGAGCTTGCTGAATTGCTCTATGATATTTTGTCTTTTTGCTTGTTCATTGAAAAGAGTGGCTATGTTCTCTGCTTTGAAGGCAAATCTTTTTACAAGGACATTTTTTAAAAGCTCTACGTCGTTTTTGCATCCATCCAGCCATAGAGATTCTGCTAGATTTTCGTATTTGTCTATTCCAATCATTAAAGCGTAAGCTTCTTTTTCTTGTGGCTGTGCATAGATAATAGAAAAAGCCAAAAGTAAAATACTCATAGAGATGAAAAGATTCATAGTGCGATACTCCTTTTTTCGAATAACAAAGGCTATTTTTCCCCGATATAAACACGATCATCGCCAAGGATGGTGTAAACTGCCCAGAAATAAGGGTGTAGCCATGGCTCAAAGCCTTTGGAAGATCTTAATCTGCTTATAAATTGGCGTTGTGCATCTGCCAGTGCATGAGGGGCTGTTTTTGCATGAGACAGGGATATAAAAAAATCTTTCATGAGAATGGGGCCTGTTGCATCATATACATCCCAAAGACCAGAAACAATACTGCGTGTTCCTGATTGGAGAAAGGCTCGGCTAAGCCCAAATAAATCGTCTCCTGGCATAGGCGATCTGTCGGCGAGCCCTGAATAGCAAGCACTCATGACAATCATGTCTGTGTATATCCGATGTTGAAATATTTCTCTGGCAGAGAGATGTATTGTTTCCTCGTTTGTAGAATAAAGCAAAAGATGGCTGTCCAGAGGAGAATCAGGATTGTTTTTTCCATGAGTTGCAAACAGCAGTAGCCCAGGATTCTTGAGAAGACCTTGAGCATTGTCTTTATTGCCTTGCTCATTCATACAGATTTGCTTCACTTGAGAACCGAAAACCTCTTTTAAGTTTTGCACGTCTTTTTCTACGCCTGGCAAAGGGGCTACAGGGAAGTCCGATATGGCTAATGCCGAAATATCATGAATGGGCTTTAAAGTGCGTTGCCTGAGAATATCCCATGCAGTGATGGAGGGGCTGCTGCACAGGCTAAAAGGCTCTTCTAAAAAAAATTGGGGTTTAGCCATTTCCCATTTTCCTAATTTGCGATTGTCTTTTTCCACAACAAGCGCAGCAAATGGGAAATAATGGAGAATGTGGTGGGGAACAAGGATCAAAGTCTTTGCTTTGCGCAGTTCTCCTAGGATAGCAGAAGGAATCAGCTTTTGATAAAAACTATGCAGCTTGTCTTGCCAGGAATGATCCATGCCTTTTCCTGATCTCAACCTTCGCAAAATTTTTGCGGCAGAGTGGTCTATTTCATTTAGGAAAGAGTTTATTTCCACAACAAGATGCAAAGAAAAGTCTGATTTGCTTTTTAAAGACAAAGGGTAGGCTGTTACTTTTCCTTTTGTATCCACGAAAAAAGCGTATGCGTTGTGGCTGCCTATAAAATATTCCAGTAAAGCTATATCTTTTGGCCAGGCAGAAAGGATTTGTTTTATGTTTCGGACTTTATAGCTGGACGAGACAGCCGATACGCTGCTTGTTACAATGAGATTCTGGAATGCTTGTGCCTTAGCCCATTCTGCGTATTGCAGTGCCTCTTCATCTTGTCCTTCTGCTATCAGCAAGTCGATGATATTCTCGTTTACATGAGCGCGGCTGGCGAAAAAGCTTGCATACCCAAGACCTATGTTGTCCTGAGGAATCTGATCCCGCAAAACCTCAGAAATGAGGTGAGAAATTTTACAGTGGTGCAATGCCTTTTTTCTATCAATATCTTTGCTGTTGGCATAGTAAAGCCCGATTAAGCGGTGGACGCTCTCTGCTCCAGGCAAAGAACCAGAGGTTATATAATTTTTAAGGGCTTCCTGTGCAAACTGAATGCACTGATCTTCCTGATTGCGCAAGGCAAGACGTGCTTTTATCTCCCAAACCGTTCCATGCAAGAAAGGTTGTATCTGCTTATAGTTTATGTTGGCTAAAATACTATCGGAAAGATCGCAAGATTTTTTGTAACTAGCCTTGAGTAAGGCATGGTGGCCTGGATGCTGAGGATTTCCAAAAGTTCGGACAATATCGTTTAAAAGCGCATACAACCTGACAAGATTTGCCTTTAGAGCGAACTCGTCTTCGATTTCCTGGCAATATCCAAGAGCCTTTTCGTAATGGTCGTGGGCATATATCCAATCTCTAAATGCCTTGAATAGAGGCAATTTTGACCCTGTTGCCATCTGAAAGGCATGGTTGTAAAGGCGGTCTTGGGATCGTTTGAAAAGGATATTAGCATAGTTGTTGTGAGCTAGAAACTTGTCTTCTGAAAGGCTATCTGGAATATCCTGGATCGCTTCTCCCAAGAGCGAATCGATTTCTTCTTCTTTGCCGATGGCTGATTCTGCCAGCAAAATTGCTTTATAGATTTGTCCTAAGTATCTTGCTCTTCCTTGCGCGAGAAGTGTTTTCCCTTCTTCTAGCTTGAGCATAGCGTCTTTCCATTTATATAGAATAACGTCCTGGCGAATTTTATCTATTAGCGCGATTCCTGTTGGCTTTACCCAAAGCTTATCTTGCTCGGAAGAGGTTGTCAACTGTTGGTAAATTCCTTTTTTCATTTTCCCTAGATAAGGAGTAAGGGATTCCTCAGGAAGGCTATCTAAAATATCAAAAGCATCGCAAAAATAGGGAGCTAACTTGCCCTTTTTATCCTTATGGGAAAGCAAATGCTCTACAGCCAATTGGATATAAAGAGGATTATTTCCCTCTGCAAACAGCAGTCTGGCCTTACGCAAAAAGCTATCTTCCTGTTCCTGATGTAGAAAAAAGCGTATAGTATTTCTATCTCCTTCTATCTGTAAGCTATATTCTCCTTCGGGCAGCCCAGACTTGAATCTATCAGGAAGGTCAGGAATTTCATGAAACAAAACTTTATGCTGATTTTCAGGAAAGGGAATCCGAAGGGAAATCGGAATCCTGATGCCTTTTAGCAAGACAACGAAGGCAGGCATTTGACCATTCTCTTGCTTCCTGTAGAAATTGGGCTTTCCATTCATAAGAATGGACGCATTCGAGGGAATAATAAAGCTGCCAATACTGCGATAAGCTCCCAGGCTTGTCAATTGTGTCATAGGATGCGTGAGCTGAGGTATTCCTGTATTTTTATCAGAGCTTTGGCCGCGGCTTAGATGATTCCAGGATGGATTAGATGAAGATTGAGAATCCCATGCAGGCATTGTCCATTCTTCTGATGGCTTTAAATATTGTATTCCTTCCAGATCGCCCTGCCTCCAGACAACCAAAGCATAGCTTTCTTTATCCATCTGGATGCTAGAATCTGCATCTGCATTAAAGAAAAATCTTTGTTCTTTATCTAAACCAAGGAGGATTGCATTTTTCTCCTGAGCAAAAGTAAGAACCGCTAAAATAAAAAGATAAAATGTCATTTTGAACATCATAAATAATATACCCATTATATTGAGTTACTAGATCTTAAAGTTTTATGTTGCATTGGAAAACTATTTTTCAGCTTCTTCTTGCAAAGGGATATGGAATTTTTTTGCGTATATTTGGGCTTCTTTTAAAGAGGGAAATCGGCATTCAATCAGAATTTGTTTTTGGTATTGTATTCCTTCTATCTTGATAGAGGTTACGCGAGAACAATCCTTTGCTTCTTCGCCAAAGTTTAAAAGACAATATTCGGATAGAGAATCGTTTTGTATGTGTATGTCTTTTGTCGCGGAAGAATAGATTTTTTTTATGCTGAAATCTTGTGGCCGCTGCTTGATTTTTTTTATAATTCTTTCACAATAGCATCTATTTTTTACATCTAAAGAACATCCAGTACAAAAAATAAACACTATAGAAAACATTAAGTAGCAAAAGAAATGGCACTTCATAAGTATCCCCTTTTTTCTACAAAACCAAGCAAATAGTATGCCTTCCCTAAAATGAATTAAAAATTTTTTTTTAATGTAATCAAAGCTAAATTACCAGTGGGCTGGTATATATACGCCTTTTCAGACCAAAGATTCAAGGCTTTTCCATTGGCGCAAGTCGTAAATTTTTATAAAAACTATTCGTGCCATTCGACCATTCGTCTTATTCGTGATAAAAATCTTTGCTTTTGCAGCAAACATCTAGCTTCTGAGTTTCTATCCATGAATTAGTTAAGCTATACAATCTAAACGTAAAAAGTCTCAACTGGGTTGAAACTTTATATAGATAAGATGGTTTTGTGTAAAGTGGACAATTTTAGATGTAACAGTGACACAATGTAACAGTGACAAAGTGTAACAAGATGTGTGACAAAAAATACCAGACAACAGGAAAATCATAGCAAAAAAAGGATTAAAAATAATGGCATGACATTTGCAAAGAATAGATCGATCTGAAAAAGAATAGTTACATAAATTTGTTACAATATTTTAGGAGTATCATAAATGTTTCAAAAAGTATTTATTATTATGTTTGTAGTTTGTTGTAATTTATGTTTAGGGCAAGGAAGATTAGAATTATCGTTTAGACCTTTGAGCGTGCATGCTCCTCTTGAAAATGGATTATACAAAATTGAGGTGCAAACACCAGGTGGATGGGAGTATTTGCACGTAGCCAACAACCAGAAAAACGGCCATGCTGCTGTCTATTGGAATCAGCACGGGCCAAATTCCATCTGGAAGTTAGAGCGGCAAAGCAATGGGCTATATTCAATACAAGTCATGACACCAGGCGGATGGGAGCATTTGCACGTAGCCAACAACCAGAAAAACGGCCATGCTGCCGTCTATTGGAATCAGCATGGAGCGAACGCAAGATGGAAATTTTCTAAAGAGTCCAATGGATTGTATTCAATTCAGGTACAGACACCAGGTGGATGGGAATATTTGCATGTAATTAATAATCAAAAAAATGGGAGAGTTGGTGTTTACTGGAATCAGCATGGCTCAAATGCAAAATGGCAATTGAAAAAATGCGATAATAGCACAGCAGCGACTAAGGCACTGGACAGAGGAACAAACTATCAGATTAAACCAGATACTCTGGTTATTGAGTTAGGAAAATAGCGTATAGTTTTACAGTGATAAATGTTAATAGAAACGAAAGGAAATTAGATTATGTTACAAAGATGTAATAAAAATATAGCTTTTCTTTTACTTCTCAGTTTTTGTTTTGCTTTAAGCACTCTCTATGCTCAACAGGAAGAGCCAAAAGCAGAAAACCAGGAAAAAGCACAAGCAGAGAGTACAGAAAAAACAGATGAGCCAGAAAATCAGGAAGCTGCAAAAGAAGAAGACGCTGTTCAAGAACTCACTCCAGAAGAAAAAGAAGCCTTGGAAAAATTAGGAGAAGAAAGCAGAGCTTACGAATCCAACAAAGACAGCGAAAAAGCAAAAGTAGAAAATGGTGGCTGGTGTGTGGCATGGGCTGATGATGTTTCCGAAACAGATGTTGCCAGGGGAATCGTTTCTGTTGCTGGCTCAATTTCTGTTGGTAATCCTGGACCTTTTTATGCCTGGATAGAAAATCTTGCTGATAGAACCATTGCTTCTTTAGGGCATAGTGCTGCCTCCAAGATGCCTGGCTATATTAAAAACCAGGCCAAAGAATTGGCAAGAGACATTATCAAGGCAGCCGTGCAAGGCAAAGGCGCAAAGGAAGCATTCAAAAATTTCGATACCGTTGATTTTAAAGCTGGAGCAATAAAATACAGTGGAACTAATTATCAAAAGATCGGTGGAAAAAAAATCACTTTATCTAAAACTTGGGGCATTAAACCTTACGTTGCTTTTAGATGGCGTAGTTCATCCAGAGATTTCAGTTCATCCAGTGAACCTGACCTAAGAACTATTAGCATGCTAGGGATCGCTTATAAAAATGGAACAAGAGTATCCATACCTGGTAATACAGCGATTTACATGGTAATCGATTACAAAAGACGGCATATATCGAATGAGAGCGTACATTCTAAGCTATTTCGCTCTTTTAGTGGTGTTGTGTCCAACAGCATGGCTAATTCTTTGCCTCTAGGGAATGCTTTAGATGGAAATTCCATACTTTTCAAATATTCCAACAGGGATACTGTCTATTTCTTTGATGGTAGGGTAAAGCATCCTATTCTAAACCGTGGTGCTTTTGAAAGATGCAATTTTGATTGGGGTAAAATACAGACCAGGAACGACATCAATGCTCCAGATGGATCTCCGATTGACTAAAACAGACCATAATCCTCTGTAAAGATAAGAGCCACAAAATTTTTTGTGGCTTTTATTTTGTTTAGGTGTGTTAATTCTGATTATTTTATAGTGAGATAAACTTATGATAAAACAATCCTATAAAAGCATATTGTGTTTCCTTCTTTTCTTTTTTTTCATCATTTCTATTGTCCAGCCGCAAGATGCAAAACCAGAGGAAAAAAGAGAAGATCTTTTTGTTCAGGATGAAGATTTTGAAAAGTATGTTGATGTTGTCGCAGTGGGAAAAGCCCTTGCTGAAGGAGATGCTGCTGTTCTGGCAGATGCTGCTTTGCAATGGGCCAAAGTAGAAGCTCTTTCCCAAAGAAAGCATAGATCTGGATTGAGTTCAGACAGTTTGGTAGAAGCGGCTATTGACCTTGCTATTATGAAAAAAGATGAGGAAACGCTAGAGCGTCTTTGTGAAGCAGCTTTGCTTTGTGGGAAACAGGAATGGGTGGACAGTGTGGATATCGCAAAAAAACTGGCGCAAGAATCTCGCGCTATAGAAGAAACCGTTTCCCTGGATGGCCTTTCTCCAGAAGCCTGCTGTTTATATTATGATTGCATGAAAGAAATACAATTATCCAGAATTACGAAAAATCCAGGCATCTTGAAAGGCTGGAAGGAAAAGATCCACATTTTTCCTGCAAAGATACAAAAGCATCTTTTGAAATGCCTGGCTCAAGTGCAAGAAGAAAGCCCAGAAACAGCTTCTGAAGAATCTTCTGTCATGGCGAAGCTGGCAAAAGGAAGCAGAGGAGAGGTGCAGCCCTATTCTTTTTTAGCAAAAGAAAAGCAAGGGAATGCTCACAAAAGATGGTTTAATTTTTATGTTCGTGTGAACAAAACAAAGCCTGATGGAAAATCCTGGGATATCTTAGGCGGAGAACCTGATGTCAAGGTTTATATTTATAAGCTGCGAAAAACATCCGAAGGCGAGGATGAATGGGATATACAATATGTAAGCGATGTGATGGAAGATACACGCTTGACAAAAATGGTAAATCCTGAATTGCAGGTTTCTTTAGGAGATTCGCTTTATATTAAAGCAGTAGACCAGGATCTTAAAAGCAACGATAGAATTGGCGAAGCTACCTTAAAAATAGAACACTATGCTTCTGGAAGCTTATCTTCTCGCTCTATGACAGTATCCTATTTTTTTTCCCAGAAACGCAATATATCGGATTTTCTTGTGGAAGAAACCCCAGATAAAGAAGAAAAAAGAGAGACAGAAGAAGAAAAAATAGAGCCAGAATCGCCCCAAAAAGATATAAAAACCGTGGAAAAACAACCTGAGACTGATGCCATACAAAAACAACCTGAAGTTTTGCCTGTAGAGCATAAAGGGGAAAACACAGAATATAGCCAGGAAGAAAAAGATCTGGAAAAAGATCTTAGCAAAACTGTTGCCAAAACAATAGAAAAAAATATCCAGGAATCGCCTTCTCCTGAGAACAAAGAAAATACAGAAAGCTCTTTTAAAGAAAACACAGAGATAAAAGTTACACCTGAAAAAGTTGTAACAAATAAAACAGCCTATAATCCCGAATCCGAAGTGGAACTCAAAAAACAGATCCAGGCGTTAAAAAATATGCTAGAATGGCATAAAGACAAGTACACTGCTAAAAATCCAGGCAAAAAAATCCCAGAAGAATTCGATAAAATGATCTATTTTTTAGATATGTCCCACAAAAGGCTAAACCAGGCAAATCTCAATCTTTTCCAGAACTTTTCAGATCATAACCTGGCTTTTTTCCAATCCTGTATCGAAAATCTGGAAAAAAATACCATGCTCTATTCAAAAATCCACGATACCCTTTCACAAGGTATATTAGAATCCCACAATCTTTATCTTTCTTTTAGCAAAAGCATTGCATTCCACTATGAAGAGAAAAAAAATGAGCAAATAGAAGAGGGCAAAAAGCAGACCAAGAACGCATCCCGCTACAAAGGAACAGCAACCGATTTGAGGTCGAAAACATTTTCCCCTTCGACTATGCCGCCAGACAACAGCATGCCTCCTGCTGGAAAGATCCAGGAGGAAATGGAGCAGAAAATAAAAGAAGAAATCGAAAAGCAAGAGGCAAGCTATTTTGAAATACACGAGAAATTTCAATCTCTTAACCTTATGCTAGGCCAAACTTTTGAAATATACTTAAAATCCTATAAAGAATTTTTGCAAGAATGGCTTGCCATGATCAAAAATACCCAACAATATGCCAAAATCGCTTCGCTGAGGGAACAAGAACTGGAAGAAAAATATTCCAATATTACACAAAACATTGGGAAACAAAAATTCGAAACAATCAAAGATTTTATGATATTCATCAAAACATCTGATCTTGATGGCGTTTTTTTAAGGCATTTGCGATTCCAGAAAAGAAAAAAATAGAATTTTATGAAAAAAAATAAAAATTTGTTTTTTTTAAATTTTTTAGGTAAAAAATATCTTCTTTTTATTCTTTGGGAAGTACTCTTGTTTTTTATTTTATCTCAGCCTGTTTGGGGGCAGCCTAAGAGTGTTTTGTTTGTTTTTAAAGATGTGCATAGCAAACAAAAAGTCTATCCTGATAGCATCAGGTTAGACAATAGAGTTTTTATGGCATCGGAATGGATACAGATTGAGCCAGGAGAGCATAATCTGGTTGTGGAAAAATCAGGATATGTGTCTTGGAAAGAGAAAATCTTGGTTTCCACAGACATAGCCCCCATCCTTTGGGAAGTTGAATTAACGCCAAAGGATAGGCCGCGTAAAATTTTGTTTGATGTCTTGGAGCAGGAAATGCCTTTGCTGCCTTTTTCTCTTCTCATTAATGGCAAATCGTATTTCCAAAATCATTCTTTCCTGCCTGGGACAAGCATTGATATTCTCTTTCAATATCAAAAATTTAAAACTATCCAAAAAACAGTTTTGATTCCTCCTGGGGATGGGCCATACATCGTGCATTTGCCACTAGAAAAACTGGCGCAATATGAAATTTATAGCACACAAAATAAAATGGATCTGGATGGGATAGAATACCATTATGAATTCCTGGCAGACAATGACTTGATAGAGAAGCACCAAATCTTTGTTGAAAAAGGTGTTAAATACTTTTACTATACTCTCTATGTACCTCAGGAAACCAAAACTTTTACTATCTGCTGTGGCTATTTCTTTGAGCTAAAACCTATACAAAATCTGAATTCTGGTATCATCTCTATGAATCATATCCATATTCCCAGGCTCATAAAGCACCTTGACTTCAAGAGAAAAGAAAAAAGTCGCGGGATTATACCTGTTTTGGAAAATCTCTTGAACCAGGGCTATGCCAATAGTATAGCAAAATCTACAGAAATAAAAATGCTTATGGAATACTTAAAGGAATGTATGAAGCAGAGCAATAGCGAGGAAGCAATACGCATAGCCGCGGTCATGGAAAGAATCAGAATAAAATAGAAATTGAGAAGCTATGACTAGCACAAGTTGTAAGAAGTAAGATATTTGCCGAAAAAGCAAAGATTTTTATCACGAATAAGACGAAGGGGCGAATGGTTTTTATAAAAATTTCATTCGCATAATTTGTATATTCGTCTCATTCGTGATTCATGCCTTTTTGGTTTTTTGAGGCTAAGAATTGTTAAGATAAGCTGAGAGTCTATTTATGGAGTGGTTTGCAGACGCGGAAGCCGAGGTCTGCATTGCTGTATTCGAAATGGTCGCCATAAATGTAATCGGATCCTGAGTTTTCTGCTGGATCAAAGAAACTGCCTCCGCGGTAGGTATAATAGACACCAGGATTTTCTCTTTTTTCTTCAGCTCTCCACTGGGGAATACGATATTCATCTTTACACCATTCCCAAACGTTTCCGCTCATATCATAAAGACCAAATGCGTTTGGTTTCTTTTTTCCTATAGGGCTGCTAGAGCCATCGCGGTTAAAGGAAGGCTCTATCTCGCTATACCACATGTATTCACGGCTTGGCTCATTGCCCCAATAGTATACTGTTGTAGTTCCAGCCCTATAAGCGTATTCCCATTGTGAGCTTGTGGGCAACATCAAACCTGTCTTTTCGCAAAAGGATTCACAATCAAGCCAGCTTACTTGTTCCACGGGTCTGCTTGCGCCTTCGAAATGGGATGGATTGTTTCCCATAATGGATTTCCATACTGCCTGGGGGACTTCGTATTTAGACATCAAGAATGCCTTGATCTGTCCATTGCCTGGCAACAAGACAAATTCCAGGTTCGTGGCAATATGGCGATATTCCTTGACAGTATGTGTCTGCCCACCACAAGAATATGTATGAGTTCCAGAATAAACGAAGCCAGCAATAGCATCATCAGAATAAGCGGAAAAATTAAATAAAAATGCAAAAAATAGTACAAAAATGGATAGTTTCATATTTTTCCTCCAGAAAAAATAAAATATTTAAAAAAAATAAAAAATATATAAAATTTAATAATGGGAGTCCAATTTACCCATGGGCTAGTATATAAAATCCTTTCAGGGTAAAGAGTTGCATCGAAAATTTAACCCCTATGAGGCTCACCAGATAGTTCATTCCTTATTCCTTCTGATAAAAGAAAGCCCTATAAATAAAAGGAATATTCCTGAGAAAAAAAGCCAGAGTATCCAAGGATGCTTTACAGGATACAGGGTAATAGCAGGAATATAGGTAATGATTCCCAAAACACCCAAAGATAAAAACAGGAAAGGAACACAGGTATAAGCAACTTTGAAAAGGGATTTTTTGAATCTAAGGCTTGTGATAAAAAGGTTCATCCCAACAGGAGGTGTAAGGTATCCTATGCCTAAATTTGTCAAAAAAATGATGCCAAGATGTATGGGGTCAATCTGAAATGCGATTGCAATAGGGACAATCAGAGGCACTACGACCAGAATAGCAGAAAAAATATCCATGAGGCATCCTACGACGAGCAAAAATATGTTAAGCAAAATAAGGAAAGTCAATGGGCTGCTAATGTGCTGTTTCATATAGAAAAGGATTTGGTCTGGGACTTTCGCCATAATGAGGAGGTTGGTTAATGACATAGCCATCATAAGAATAATCAAGATAGCCCCAATCAAAACCATACTTTTTTTGGCGATCTCAATTGCCTTGCGCATTTTCAGTTCTTTGTAAAGGAACATTTCTACGAAAAAAACATAGAGTGCTGTATAGGCAGCAGATTCTGTAAGCTGGATATAACCGCCAAAATAGCCTAAAATCACGATCATGGGAGTTAGAATCTCAGGTAGTGCATGGATGGTAGAGTCCAGAAGTTCTTTCCAGGAAAAGGTTGATCTTGGAACGTTGTGGCGTATTCCAATCCACATTCCATAGAAAGCAACAACCAGGATCATTAGAGTTCCTGGTATCAAACCTGCCAGGAAAAGATCCTTAATTTCCAGATTGGTATTGTTTCCCATGCCTTGCATGCTTGTGTTTGCTATGACACCGTACAAAATCACAGGCAAGCTAGGGGGAAATAAAAGGCCAAGGCTGCCGCCTGTTGTAATCATACCCAGAGTAAAATTTTCGCTATGCTGCTCTTTTATCAAAATAGGATAGAGGAGTCCGCCTAAAGCAATGATAGTGACACCAGATGCACCAGTAAAAGCTGTGAAAAAAGCGCAGCTAATGGCAGCAATAAGGGATGTACCTCCTGGCAACCATCCTATAAGAGCGCGTGAGAATCTTACAAGCCTTTCAGGAGCATTTGTTTGTGAAAGTATATAGCCCGCAAAGGTAAACAATGGCAAGGGAATAAACAAAGTATGCGCCGTAAGTTTGTCAACCACATCAATAAAAATGCTTTTGGCATTTTCGCTTAGAAACAAGGCTATGCTGGCAATAGAGCTAAACAGTGGCATACCTAGCAAGGCAAGAAGCACGGAAAAAATACGGAAGCGATTTTCAGATCTCGGACTTTTATGGGATATAGGCTTATTGCTGTTGTCTTTGGTTTCTTTCGAGGGAAGCTCTTCCGCAAGTGCTCCAGGCAGTTCGCCATCTTTTTTCCCTTGATCTTCCATCTTTTCCTGTAGTTTTTGGATCATTTCCTGATCAGAAGCATTTTCCAGAGAAACAGAAGGTTGAAATAAAAAAATATCTAGTCCAAGCAATAGCGTAAAAAGAATGAGCAAAATAACGAAAATATTTCCTAAAGTGCGTTTCATGCTATGCCAGCCTCCCCATTTTTTTCTTCCCCTAGTTCAGGGATAAAAATAGATTCTAAGGATTGCAAAAAAAATCTAAAGGCAATGATATAAAAGCCAACAGGAAGAATCATCAAAAATATCCATCGGGGTACTTGCCAGGGCTTTCCTAGTAGCTTCTGTGAACAACATGGGCAATTTCCTGGCTTAATATAAATTTTTCTATGCAAATGAAGTATATTTTCCCATTCTGTACGCCACTGCCCTTGCCATTTTTCCTTAAGCCATTTTTTTTGCCAGGCTTTACGGAAGCATTCTTGTGAGCCTCCTATGCCTTTCCAGTCAGACTCCATTTCCTGACTCCAGGTATTTTTCCATACATTCTTTGTCCAATTATACTTCCACTCTTCCTGAAATTCTTCTTCATTCAGATCGCTATCGAGGCTTACTTCGCTCCATTCCTGGATTCCTTTAGATCTCCAGGCTTCTTCGCATTGCTGTTTTCCTTCTTTGTTCCATTTTTGAGACATCCATTTAGCCTGCCAGTCTATTCTGTCATCTGGTAAAAGAGCCGATTCCTTCTTTTCCTCCCATATTTTTTTGCCCTGGCTTTCCCAGGCAATGCTTGACTCATTTTTCCACTTATTTTCCCACTGAGCATCAAGCCATTCTAAATTCCATCGGGAAAGCTTTTCTCTGCGAGAAAGGTGATTGTGGATTTCTTGTTGTATATAAGAGGCAGGATAAGGAAGCTTTTTATCAGGAAACAAAAGCCCTTCGTGCAGCCATTCGATATATCCGATAGCCTGTCCTGAAATTAAATCAAAAGACTCTCGCTTTTGGTTGCTTTCATCAGGGCATTGGTATAAAATAATGTTTTCAAAAGTCAGGTAGCCGCTTTGTCTGGACTTGGTAAGATAGGTGCGATAATCATCCTGGATATATTCGTAAGATGCTCTTGCCAAAGCAAAGGCAACCAGGCATGAAAACATGGGTAAAAATATTGACAAAAACCTTTTTGCTCTAGCACTGCTAAACCTGGAAACAATTTCAATGCTGATATGTTCTTTGCTTTGTGTTGCCAGGCTTGCTCCGACCATGCCAATCCAGATTACCACGTATTTTAAGAGTTGCTCGATCCAGGCAAGATTGCTCTGGTACATCTCTCGTAAAACAGAGCCTGCTACTTCTGCTAAAATTAAAATAGCCAGCAAAAGGAAAAGCAAAAGAGTTTCTATCTGGCTTAAAGATAGATCCAATGTCCGCAATGCCTGCACTATTTTTTTGCATTTTTCCCTAAAGGAAGCTTTTTTCTCTATTTCCATTCTTTCTTTCTCCATCTTTAAGTCATATTTTACTATTTTTTACCAGGCAGTTTTGGATTGTTCTGGCTAGTCTCATTGCAGCTTGCGTATCGAAGCGGAAAAAAAGCTCTGGCTCGATAAGCTCTAATTCCATGAGGACAGGGTTATTGTCTTGGTCTTGTGTAAAATCTACTCTTGCATACTGCACAGGGTAAGGAGCGCATGCTATGGCTTTTTCTGCGAACTTTTTTTCTTCTTCATTAGGCATATAGGCTTCTACTTTTCCTCCATAGACTTCTTGCACACGAAAATCTCCTAATTTAGGGATTTTGCGGATCGCATGGCTAAAGCGATTTTCAAAAACAATGCACGATTTTTCCCCTGACTGCAATATATTTTTTTGCAAAGGCTGTACCATCATTTCTTTTTCCATGACAAGCTTTTCAAAAAGGGGTTGGTATTTTTCTACATCATGATAAGAAATCAGGTAGGTATCCAATGCACCAGCAGAAACAACAGGCTTGATTACAATTTCTGGCCAATTTCTGGCTTTCATTACTTCTTTTAGAGAAATACACGAAGAAGCATATACCGTAGGAACAACATTAACGCCTTTTTGTTCCATGTCGTGCAAATAGTTTTTATTTATGTTCCATTGTATGATGGGCAAAGAATTGAAAAGATGGCAGCTTTTGTTTACCTGGTTTAGCCAGGATTGGAACTTGTCGAAATTTTCGGAATAATTCCATGTTGTTCTTATTAAAACACACTTGCTCTCATCCCAACAGAAATCAGGATCATCCCATCCTTTACGAATTGCATGAAAGCCAAGTTTTTGAAAGGCTTCCACAACTGCGTTATCTTCCTGGACTACCTGGATTGCTCGCCAGTGGGAAGCAGGAGGATTTATATAAGATTGCTCTGTGGCAACAACGATATCGATTGACTTCATTTTTTATCCTCTTTCTCGCGCCTCTGCTGTGAAATTATCTCCAGAGTATACTTCGGATTCAAAAAAATTTATCCACAGATTACACAGATTACACAGATTTTTGAAGCGATTATTTTATAGGCAATTTTTGTATGAAATACATCTGTAGTGGTTATTTTTTTGTTTTGTCAAAAGACTTTTGTTTCGTCTCCCAGCACATACAAATCATCCCTTAAGCGTGACATCGGTTACGCATATTTTTTTCGCTAACTCTCTTTTTTTTCCAATGTCGGATCAACGATGATTTTGATCCTGCCTGTCTCTACACGCTCCCGAAACATTTTTAGCATGTCCTCTGACTTTGTTTTTCTGGTTTCTTCAATCACTGGATTGATTTGCGGTATTTCTGCTGGAGCAGAAGGCTTTTCAGGCGCGGGATTTATTTGTGCATCTGTTGTAGGCACAATTCGCTGCGTTGCTGGCCTTGTAAGTGGCTTTAATGGCTGTATAGATTGCCCTTGTTGTGTAGGGTTCACCATTTTTTGCGTTCCAGCAGGATTGATTTGTCTTTGAGTTTGCCCTGTTTGCTGGCTAGCCTTTGCTTGTTGTTCGGCAGAATCAGGGTTCATAGGACTATTCCCTTGCTGCTGTGGCATAGATGTTTGTTGTTGTGGCATAGCAGCAGGTGACATTCTTGGATGCATTCCTGTTACAGGAGAAGTATGAGGATGTCCTCCAGGATGTTGCATAGGAATATTCGTCATAGTCACTGGTCTGGCTCCAGGAACAAACGGATTTGCAGGAGGATAAGGCTGCATACCTGGCTGCCCAGGAAAGCCAGGCATACCTGGCATACCTGGCATTCTCATCTGCCCTGGCATACCTGGCTGCACTGGCATCTGTCCTGGCATACCTGGCTGTCCTGGCATCTGTCCTGGCATACCTGGCATACCTGGCATACCTGGCTGTCCTGGCATACCTGGCTGTCCTGGCATCTGTCCTGGCATACCTGGCTGTCCTGGCATACCTGGCTGTCCTGACATACCTGGCTGTCCTGGCATCTGTCCTGGCATACCTGGCTGCACTGGCATCTGTCCTGGCATACCTAGCTGTCCTGGCATACCTGGCTGTCCTGGCATACCTGGCTGCACTGGCATCTGTCCTGGCATACCTGGCTGTCCTGTCATCTGTCCTGGGTTTGCAGGAACTCCTGGCATACCTGGCTGTCCTGTCATCTGTCCTGGGTTTGCAGGAACTTGAGCAAAGGCACCTGTAGGCTGTTTGCCAGGCTGCTGGTTAGAAGACATAGAAGATGCAAGCCTGGTTGCTGCAGTTTGTAAAGGAAGAGCTTGGGTAAATCTACTTTGCATTGGCTGTACTGGTGCAGGGGCAACAGGAGAAGACGGTGGAACAAGAGGTTGTATAGGTTTAGAAACCGCAGATTCCTTTTCTGTAGGATAGATAATGTCTGGGAGTATGTCTTCCGCTTTATATAAGGAATCTTCTTCCTTTAAAGACACACTATTTTTCTCTTCCCTAGATTCTCTTGGTGATGTCCCTGATATTTCTTGTTTTTCTTTTTTTAACAGAACATCAAGCTTTTTTTCTTCTATGGTTTCTTTAATTTCTGGATCTATATTTTTCTCTTCTTTTTTATTATAAAGCTCTTTCCGCTGGACTTTTTCTTCTTCCATAGTTTTTTGAAGCTCTTCTAATTCTTTCAGAACTGTTTCTTTATCGATAACAATTTCTTTAGGAGCTTCTTCTGCTATCTGAGTGCCTTTTTCAGATAATAATTTCATAGCTTCCATTCTTAAAGACCAATCCAGGCTCGTTTCTGCAATCTCTTTAAGAATAGTGGAAATTTTAGGATCATCAAATTTGCTCAAAGCACGGATTGTTTCAAGCCTGACAGAACGGGATTTATCGTCTAAACAGGCTATAAGATAGTCTAGTTTGGATTTTTGTTTTAACTCTCCATAAGCAGATACAATGCTTAGTTTCAAATCAGAATCATTTTGAAATTTTTCAAAAATAGGGATTACCTCAATGGCTTTGAGCTTTGCCAGGATGTCAATAGCAGAAATCTTAATCCACCAATCATAGTTGCTCTCTAAAATCTGGGCTACTTTAGGGATAATTCGCCGATCATTCAAATAAGCACCCAAAAACATACTGTCTATGCGAAGAAGCAAATCCTCTTCATCGAAAAATTCCAAGACAGCATCTGCAATGCTACTGGAAATTGTACCCATAGTTTCAAACACCCTGTCCCTTAGCCATACAGCAACTCCTCTGCTATACGTCAGAAACTCCCTGAGAAGCTCTTTTTTGTTGGGAATCTGTGCTAAAAGCAGAGCCGCTTGTTTTCTTGCGACTTCATGGTCGCTGGCAAGCTCTGGTATAAGGTATTTTGAAATTTGTACCTGAGGATTTAAAGAAAGACGTGTCAGTGTATCGATCAAGAGCTTTTGTATTTCCCCTGTTTCATGAGGAAGGCGAGAAAAAAAAGGCTCAACAAGCTCAGGAGAATCCACTTTAGAAAGAGTCTGGACTGCTTTCTGGCGAATCCTTTCTGACTCGTCACTTAAAAGGGTAATAATTTTTAAAAATATTTCCTTTTTAGAAATATAAGAAGCCATCTTCACCATGGCACTAAAGCGAATTTCTTCTATTGGATCATTCAATGCTTCTTCCAGGATAGATAAAAAATTAGTAGGTCGGGGAAACTGGTTGATGATTCCAATAGCAAAAAGCCTCTCCTGAGGATCTGGGTTAGAAACTGATTTTTGCAGATAAGCAAGCAACCCTTCAGGATTGATCCTTGCTATCAATTCCTGGATAGTTTGCTGAGTTTTTTTATTGGCTTCCTTCATTTCCTTCAGCAAAGCATTCAACATGCCCTTACTATGGTCTTTGACAATATATCTACAAGCAAAATCGCGGAATCTTTGGTCTTGGTCATGCAGCATCCATATTAGATTTTTAGGAGCAGGATTTTCGTCTTCTAGTTGTTTCAAAAGCTCTAGTTTTTCATTAGTGCCTTTATATTTTCGTTGCTGTAGTTTTTCTAAAGCAGAAATACTCTTTTCAAACATTGTATGGTTCTCCTACCTTAAATTTTTGAGGCCAGGCTTTTTATATTTTCACCCATCTCCAAGTAACATTCCTGATAGATCAATAACCAGGATTGTTTAGAATAGGTCTACGGCTTATTTTACCTTAATCCTCTTCCTTACGCAATAGGATTAAAATTTTTCTATCATGAGTTAGCCTGAATGATTCGTAAAACTTTATTCATGGCAATGACCGTACAATCCTGCTATCTTTACATATATCCTAAACTGCGGAGCTTTTGCATTGTATAAGCATCTTCTTTATCTTGTGCTCGTCCGCTTCTTTCAGCAGTGTTGGTTGTCCTTAGCTCATGGAGAATTTTTTTAATGCTATTGGCATTGGATGCAACAGGGGCACAGCAACTTTCACATCCAATGCTTCTATACCTCATACCATTCTTGGCAAGGTAAAGATCAACAATCGGTATTTTTTCTCGATAGATGTATTCCCAGATGTTTAGCTCTGTCCAGTGTAGCATAGGATGGATTCTAAGATGCTCTCCCTGATCTTGTTTGGATTTATATAATTCCCAGAGTTCTGCTGGCTGATCATGGTAGTTCCATTGGAAGTCTTCTTTCCTGGGGGAAAAATATCTTTCTTTTGCTCTAATTCCATGCTCGTCTCTTCGGATTGCCAGCAAAAGAGCTTCAAAATTTTCTTGTGCAATGGTTTCTTTCAGGGCTTGGGTTTTAAGCATTGTGCAGCACTCCATTTTGCTGCCTTTGGGAGACATTCCTGAAGCAAGGGCTTTTTCATTTTTGCTGATAACCAGCTCAAGCCCCCATTCTTTAGAGTATTTATCTCGGAATTCATATATTTTCTGGAATTTATACCCTGTATCTATATGGACTACAGGGAATGGTATTTTTCCAAAAAAAGCTTTACGTACCATCCATAAAAGGCTTGTGGAATCTTTTCCAATAGACCATAGCAAAGCCATCTTCTTGAAACGGAAATATGCCTCACGAACAATATAGATTGTTTTGCTTTCTAATTCATCCAAATAATCCACGATATAATTTCTCCTATAACCAGAAATACCATATACTTGCAATAATAGATGCTAAAAAAACGCCATTCACGATAACTCGGTTTGTGTTGGAAGGCTTATTCTTTTTGGATTTTCGAATACAACTATACAAAAGTAAACTTATTATGGCAAAAAGAAAAAGGCTATGCAGTCCGTGTATCAGGTAGACAAGGATAGAATGAGAAAAGAAAACAACCACCTTGTGTATACAAAATTCTAAGGCAAAAAATAAACAGCCCATAAAAAGGCCAGCCAAGGTATTAGAAGATAGTGAAATCCATAGGGCTGCATAGCTTTTTCTTTTTGCCTTATTTTCTTCTGGCTGTGGGGAGGAAGATTGCACGGGCTTTTCGTCTTCCTGGTTCTCTTCTCCATGAACCAGCCTGGATTGCCATTCTTCTTGCTCTTGCATAGCCTGTTTTTCTTTGGCTTCTTGCTCTTGCCTGGCAAGGGCTTCCTGTTGTTCTTTTTCTTTTTTTTCCTGCTGTGCGCGGAGAAAGGCAGCTCTTTTAGCTTCTTCTTCTCTCGCAAGATCGGCCTGCTTTTCTCTAGCATCTTGCTCTTGCCTGGCGCGGAGCAAGGCGGCTTTTCTCGCTTCTTCTTCTCTCGCAAGCCTTGCTTTTTCTTCTTTTTTTTGCCTTTCCCTTGCTAAGAAAGGAACAAGTGCATCCAGCATTTCTCTGGCACTTTCGTACCTGTCTTCTTTTTTTGCTTCCAGGGCTTTTTCTATGGCCTGGCCTAGCTCCTGGCTTATGTCCTCTCGAATTCGGCTTATGGGTCTGAACTTGCCAACAGGGAGCTTTTGGGTCAGGCATTCGTATAGCATAACACCTATAGAATACAAATCCGATCTTCTGTCTACATGGCTTGCATCTTCCATTTGCTCTGGGGCCATGTAGT
>JABWCH010000084.1 GCA_013359215.1 Candidatus Brocadiia bacterium
AAAATAAAAATATAAAAGTTTTTAAAGGGGGTTTGGGGGAAAATTTTTACAAAAATTTTCCCCCAAATAAAAATCTCTTTGCGTAACTCCTATTACTTAGTTCTAAAGAAAATATTTTTTGTCATCGTTCATTTTCTAGCATAAATCAAGAAATTAGCAGCATGACATCCAAAGTCTATATAAACTTGGCAAACTTTTCAAGTAGAAAAGAAAAACTTGTTGATTTTGACAATATCATGTTTCGACCAATCATGAGAAAATTATGAAATAAGCGAGTGCAAGACTTCTGTAAGGAATCAAAAATAGTACAGCTTGGCAAATCAGAAAATTTTCTTCCACTTTCTAAAATTTTTTTGCCGATAGTTTTCTAAAGTCGCCTATATTGTTTTGAAGAATTGAATGCTTTAGTTCATGGAAAATAAAGTAATTTTATGAAGTTTTTTATTTATAAGGCGACAACTTATGGAACAGCAAAATATTGTAATCTTTTGCATTTTTGCTTCAAAAAAATTTTCTTTTCCTCTTGTAATTCCAGATTTTTTTTTGTATTTTTAAGGTAAACAATAGGAGAAAAAAGGAGAGTTATGGAAAAAATAGAAAAAATTGTAGTCAATCCATATAATCTGTTTTTTAATGCTTATTTTTATATATAAGCAGCAGGAAGGAGCTTGCCATGACAACACTAGAGGCATTAGTAGAGCAGAATAATAAGCAGATAGCGGAAGTATGGGCATTATTCAAAGAGACAAGAGAGAACATCGAAAGATTGACACAAAAGACGGATGCTCAGATCGAAAGATTGACACAAAAGACGGATGCTCAGATCGAAAGATTGACACAAAAGACGGATGCTCAGATCGAAAAGACCAGCAAAACCGTAGACAGAGTCACTCGTGAACTTGAAAGCATAAAAGATAAATGGGGCAGGTTTGTTGAATATATTCTTGCTCCTGGGATAGGGAGGGTGTTTAAAGAAAGAAACATTCCTATTGAAAGAGTGTATCAAAGAGCGCAGTCTCATTCTGTAGAACATGGCGATATGGAAATTGATATTCTAGGCATCAACCACGAGTATGTTATAGCCGTAGAGGTAAAAAGCACATTGAGCATTGACGATGTAAACGAATTCCTGGAAGAACTAAAAAAATTCAAGCTCTTCTTCCCAGAATACAAAGATAGAAAGGTCATTGGCGCAGTAGCAGGGATAGAAATAACTGGCAAGGCAGATCGCTATGCTTATAAAAAAGGATTATTTGTCCTGGGACAAGCAGGCGAGGATTTGGTTATCAAGAATGATAAACAATTCAAGCCTGTGGTTTGGTAAAAAAACGTGTAGGATACAAACTATGAGCATTGGCCCTGATTTTTTTCTTAATATCCTTGTGCAAAGTAGAAATACGAATTCTGATGTCGTGGATCAGCGCAGAGAAGATATATATAGAGCCTTTGTTTTCTTGAATCAATCTAATCAAGGAGGGAAGTTGGCTTACAATTATGATTTTGTGAGGCTTATTGGGGAAGAGGAAGGGAGATTTTTGTTTGAAATCGAGGAAAGGTCGGAGCCTTTGCCTAATGTTCCTGATGATTTGATGGCATGGCAAGAGGCGCATCTATCCTTGCTAAGAAAAGAATATGAAGGATGGCATAAAATCGGGGAAAAGGGGCATGTTTTTTCTTATTTTATCTTTACGCAGGGGCAGCATGCTTTTATCGGAACATTGCAGGCTAAGATCGAAAAAGACGAGAAAAATATTCCTGACTATCATATAGCAGGGATAAACATTCCAGAGAATATCAAGAAAAGCGTTAAAGAGTCTGTATCTTTAGTTCGCCATTATCTCATAGGAAATTGTAAAATCAAGCCTGGTATTGTAGAGGAAGCTTTAAAACCTGTTGTAATCCTTTGGGAAGAATCTATTGCATCGCAATGTGATTCTTTTAAGGGGGATAGCTTTAGTTTTCTGTTTGTTTCTCTTGTCTTTGCATGCGCTCTTCGGAGTCTGGCGCAAAAAAATGTACTATATGTAAAAGACAAAAATAGCAAAAAAATTCTTGTGCCTGAACACATTCAAATCCCATCAGATATTATTATGAGCGGAAGCTTTCAGAATGAATTGCTCCCAGATGAAACGCTTTGGGAAAAAAGCTATTGTCCTATTCCCTCTACCAAAGTAGCGGATATTCCTATCAAAATACAGGCAGCAGAAGATATAAATAGCCTATATCCTACTTTTGGAAAATTTTTATTCCCTTGTGAGAATACTCCTTTATGCCAGCAGAAGACAATCTCGTTGGCCCCTATCCTGAATTCTCATGACTTTTTTCAGACTTTTTTTATCGTAGAGAAGAAGCATTCCGCCTTTTTTAGGGTTGTGTCTGTTTGCCTGGCTATATTCGTTCTTTTTCTATGTAGTACACTTTGGTATCATTCCAAAACATCACTTTGTCTTCAGGCAAGCTTTTTTTATCAGCTACAATCAGGAAAACTTTGCTCTATCCAGGAAAATACTATACTGACTTCCCAGGAAAACTACTGTATCTATATCAAAGCAGACAAAGATTGCTATGTCTATGTTTTCCAGATAGACTCACAAGATAAAGTATTTAAACTTTTTCCCAGTTCTACCTATAAAACTGGCGCGAATCCTATAAAAGCCCACATAGATAGATGGATTCCTCCTGAGGAAAAAGATTTTTTTTATCTGGATGAAACCGAGGGCGAAGAGCAGATTTATTTATTGGCCTGCCTTGAGCCTATTTCTGAGCTAGAAAATATAGAAGAGATAGAACAAAGCAATTTTCAGAAAATCACTGCACCTATGGGATTAAAAGGCGTAAGGACATTAGAAAAAAATAGAAAAATAAAAAATGTCAAAGGAAATGTAGTAGAATCTAAAATTCAGGAATTTATATCAAAAGGTGCTATTGTACATAAGGTAAAATTTCTGCATAGGAAATAGTTTTTCTCTTTCAAGGGAATTCATCATGAAAAAAATTGTTTTTTTTGTCTTGTTTTTTTCAATATTGACTTTTCTCTATCCGCAAGCGGAAGAAAGCTTAGAAAATTATATAAAACAAGGACAGGAAAGGTATGTTGCTAAAGATTTCCCAAAAGCAATCCATTTTTGGGAAAAAGGATTGCAGTTGGCAAAAGAAAGGCAAGATAAAGCAAAAGCTTTGATTTTTTTTAAAGCTATAGGGGATGCTTATGTTAATCTTTTTTGTAAAGAAAAAGCAATAAAATCCTACGAAGATGCTCTAAAAATTACAAAAGAGATGAAAAATAGAAAAAATGAAGCTTTAACCCTATATTATATGGGCAATGCATATAAAATATTGAAAGATCGTGAAAATGAAGCTTTTTCTTATAAGCTATCAATGGCAATTTTTGAAGACATCGAAGTAAAAGACATAGTTATAATAGATTTATTGGTATTCTTTAGTAAATATTTCAATAATATCGAAAAGCAAATTTTATACTCAGAACAATTTTTGAATATGCTAGAAAAAACAAGAAACGAAGAAGCGAAAGCTATGTGTTACCATGACTTAGGGATAACGTATGATAGCCTGGAGAAATTTGATAAAGCATGGGAATATTTCAGCAGATCTTTAGAAATTTTTCAAAAAAATGGAAATAAAAAATATCAACTCAAGGCTTTTAATGGGATGGGATGTATTTCTATTGCTATTTCTGATTATCCTAAGGCTTTAGAATGTTTTCAGAAGGCAATCACCCTTTCCCAAGAGCTTAAAGATAAAGAAGCAGAAATGTGGGCTTTTTGTAATATGGGTATTGTATATTTAGAGCAAGAAAAATATTCGAAAGCCTTGCAATATCTATTGAAAGCAAAAGAAATTTGCGAAAAAGACTTACATAAATTTGACTCCATTTTTTGCTGTAAGCTAGGTTTACTTTATGCCAGAATAGGAAATACTTCCGCAGCATGGACATGGACAGAAAAGGCTTTATCTATAGCAAAAGAAGAAGGGAACAAGAAAGACGAAGCATTAGCACAAGAAAATTTTGGGGTTATCTATTTTCTGTTAGGAAACTATTCCAAAGCTTTAGTGCATTATAAAGAAATACTAAGACTTTCAGAAGAAATGCAAAGCGAATGTAACAAAGCCTCTTCCTATTATGATATGGCCGTGATTTATACACAGCAAGGAAACTACAATAAAGCCTTAGAATATGCAAAGATATGCCATAGTATTTTTCAAAAAAAGAATATAAAAAGAATGGAATCTCATTCTACAAATTTGTTAGGTCTTATCTATGCAGGAATGGGCGATTCTCATAGTGCTTTAAAGTACTATCATGAATCTTGGAAGCAGATGAAAGAATTGGGCATGGATTCTTTTCTGCCTGATTCGAATATATATAAAATCCATCTGGAAAATGAGGATATAAGCAAGATTAGCGAGCATCAGGGAATGTTTAAAGCCCTGGGGTTGCAGGAACTTTTACAGAAAGATTACCAGAAGGCCAAACAAAAATTTTCCTCCCTTTTATCTCGGATACAGAAGGACAGGCAATTCAATTTTCTTTTTATTTCTTATACAGGGCTTGGGCTTGCCTGTGAAGGGCTGGAGGAATATGAGGAAGCTGCTCAAAACTATTCTAAAGCCTGCCAGATATTAGAAAAAATTCGCGTCCAGATACCCCAGGCCGAGCGCATCCAGTTTTTTAATCCCAAGGAATTCAGCTTGCCCAGGCTCGAAGCTTATGAAGGTCTGGCACGCACTTCTCTCTCTCTTCCAGAAGGAGCGAAAGGATCTTTTTATTATACAGAATGTACACGAGCTAGAGCATTTATCGAAGCCTGTTCCAGAAGGTATGGAATCCAGGAAATGCGTATTTCTTCTGATCTAGCCAGAGAAGAATTGGAAATCCAGGAAAAGACAGTATCTCTTTATAAAAGAATAGAAAACACAATTCTAAAGGAAGAAAGCAGAGGCTTAGAAGAACTCGAAGAAGAGCTAAGGCGCGTAAACTGCAAGGAAGATATGTTGATCGAAAAGCTTCGTAAGGAATATCCAGAGTATGCTTCCATCCGATATCCTCAGCCCATGCGATGGGAAAGTATTATTCTAAAGCCAGACGAAGTGCTCATCGAGTATGAGGTCACAAAAGCTTATACCATTGCCTTAGTAGGAAAACAAGGCATTTTAAAATATCATAAAATTCCTATAAACCGCAAGGAAATAGCTAATCTAGTAAAAGAATATAGAAAATATTTGCAATCAATACAAAGCAGCCAGGAGCTAGAGATTGACACTGCCAGAATAGCAAAAAAATTGTATGATTTGCTTTTTTTGCCTCTTTTAGAAATGAAAGATGGGAACGGAATGCCTATGATTTCAAAAGATTCCAGGATTATTATCATGCCTGACGAAATTTTAGGTATCTTGCCTTTCGAAAGCCTTATTGCCGTCTTGCCAGAAAAACTAGAAATAAAACAAGGTCTATACTCATCTATTATAGCAGGAATAGAATATCTAGGAGACCAATACGATATTGCCTATTATCATTCTGCTACAGCATTAACTTTGCACAGAAATTTTCCTAAAGCCACAAAGCCATCCAAGAAAATGCTAGTGCTGGCAGACCCTGTTTTCCACGCACAGGATTCTCGATATACTATAACACAAGACGAATATACCAAACTGGGTACAAATCTCGTAATTCAATATATGGGATTGGGAGGTCTTCGTAAAGGGGTTTCCAAGATTAAAGCAGAAGAAAAGGAAACGCCCCAAGACGAAGAAATATTTTTTCAGAGATTGGCAAGAACAGGCGATCTGGCTAACAAGCTGGCAGAAAAAGTCTTTCCTGAAAGAAGCGATATACTCAAAGGAATGGAAGCCAGCGAAGAAAACCTCTTTCAAAAAAGCCTGAACGATTATCAATATCTTGTCTTTGCTACGCATGGTATCCTCGATACTGCTGTTCCCTATATCCATGAACCAGCTTTGGTGCTTAGCCAGCCAGGCGTAAAAGAGTCCCAAAATGGATTTTTAACTTTAGGGAAGGTTATGCAGCTTAAACTCCAGGCAGATTTGGTTGCACTCACTGCATGTCAGACAGGTCTTGGAAAGTATATTGATGGAGAAGGGGTAATGGGACTAGGGCGGGCTTTCCAGTATGCAGGAGCCAGATCTGTCCTGGTAAGCCTGTGGAGTGTAGATGAAAATTCCACAACAATTCTTGTCGAAAAATTCTTCGAATATCTCAAATCAGGAAAAAGCAACAGGGAAAGCATTCGTCTTGCCCGCAATTATATTCGTTCTCAGGGATATGAGCATCCTTTTTTCTGGACACCGTTCATTCTGATAGGAGAATAGCAAGATATGGGATTTTTTTTGCCGATTTTTTTCAGAATTTGCCTATATTGCTACAAAGTAAAATAGGAGATTGTTATGTCCAAATGCACCCATGGCGATAATTGGTCTCTTTGCTTTCTAAGCGCACAGCAAAACCAGAAATTTCTGGACGAGTGCCTCAGCAACATCCAGGAATCGATGATCAGATATTTTGAAAAGCATACAAATAGAGAAGAAGCAAAAGATAAATGCCAGGATCTATTGCTGATACTTTGCCAGTGTTTCAAAAATTTCAGAGAAACAGGAAATCATGGCAAAGCCTATGTGTACAGGATTGCACAAAATATTCTTGTGAAACACAAAATACAAGAAAAAAGGCAGAGAATGCAGGAAAAAGGAAGAATAGAAGAAGACCTTTCTTTGAATGCTGAATCCAAGGGAAAAAAAGAAATCATTGAAGTGGTGGAGCATTGCATATCTGATCTACCAGCTAAATATGAAAATATCATTACTCTAAGATCCATTCAGAGACTCAAGGCAGAAGAAGTAGCGAGAACCATCCAAATCCCTATCCGAACACAGCATAACTACTACAAAATAGGGATAGAGCTTCTAAAAAAATGCTTTGAAAAGCAAGGATTATATAGGAGATAAAGACAATGAGCGAATCTTTTGAAAAATATTTTGGCAAAGAATTAGAGGCTATAGTAGGAAAAGCTTTCGAGGAAAATCTTTCTGCTATCCATTTTTTACAAAATTCCCAGGCATTAAAAAAATACCTGTCTTTAGAAATGCCGCCCAGGGAAGAAAACGAAATTCATCGCCTGAGATCCAACATTGCCTGGTTTGATTGCTCTATCCTGAAGCTTCAAAGAATGAGCTTTCTGCAAGACTACGACCAAAATACCCAAGATAAAGCAGAATACTATTTGAAGCTATATTGTCCTGATTTTACAAAAAATAGCAAATCCATCATGGAATATTTAGAAAACTCCTTAATCCAAACATTTCGTGATATATATAAACACGGAATAGCTCCAGCATTGCCCATTCCAGCCTGTAGCCAGACGTACAAAATGGGAACACCCTACCAAGAATTCCTGCTCACAATTCCCATACCAGAAGAAAGCAATAGCAACATTCGAAAAAATTTACAGTTTAAATTCAGAATATCTTTCCATTATCTAACAGGAAAAGCCTTTACCTCAGACAGATTCTGGGGCAAAATGGAGTTAGTGACTCCACCAGAAAAAGAGCACTATTTCAGCATGGAACAAAAAAAACAATTTTTTTCTTCCATGTATATAGACCTAAAGCTCCAAACCCCCGATGAAATCAAAGACCTTTTACTAAATTTAAAATGCAATCCCTTTGGTGAATTTACCATCCCTTCCAACCAGAATGACATCCAAAAGGCATTGGATGAAAACACGCTTGTCTGTTTTTTGAAATTGGTGTTTTAGTTAGCTATGGCATGAAAATTGCTCAATAATTCCTAAGGTAAAATTATTGTATTGTATAACAAAAAGGGCATTAAAAATGTACATTGATGAAAAAATTTCTGATACCGCCATCTTTCACAATTTATACGATAGTGTTTCTTCTACTTTTGCTCTTTTAGAGGGAAAAAACGACTTCTCTCCTTCCTTAGACATTTTTAATCATGATCCTTCCTGCTCTTTGCCTTTGATTGCTTTTGTTGGAGAATTTAAAAGAGGAAAGAGTTCTTTAGTAAAGGCACTATGTAACCTTGAATTATCTTATAAAGGCAAAGATCATGTAGTTATTTTATGCCATCCTGATAATAAAGATTCTAGACAAGTTCAAGAACTTTGTTCTATTGGTTTAAAGATTTCCGTAATGGAATCAACTTCCCCTATTTGTTCCCATGCTATTGTGCTAGATACTCCTGGATTAAATGATCCTGCTATTCCTGATAATCCTTTTCTTTTTTCTCTATTGACTCGTTGTGATCGCATTTTTATGGTATTGTCAGTAGAGCAGCCTTTGTCTATATCAGAAAAAAAATTTATTGCTCGACTGCTACAAGAACAAAGGCAAAAGTTGGCATTGATCTTACATAAATGCGATATTCTTAGCTCTATGGAAGAATTTTCAGAAATTCAAAAAAGGATTTTACATCAAATTTCTTTCTGGCTACCCAATCCGATTCTTCTTCCCACTTCTAGACATGCCAATATCTCATGCCCCGCTGTATCTGGAATGGAAAATTTTTTCACTTTTTTACAACGTGATCTTGTACAAATTGATAAAACAAACCAAATAAAAAAAGCAAATCATTTAGAATGGAAATTACTCAATATAGAAACACAGCTTTCTATAGAAGAGCAAAGTCTTACTTTAAAAAAAATGGGAGAAACAAAACTATTAGAAAAACAGTCTTTAATATTATTAGAAAGACAAAAAAAGTTAGAAAAAGACATTGAGGAAATTTTCCAAAATTTAGAAATTATTTTACCAGAATACAGCCAAAGAGAAATTGAAAAAAGCAATGCTTATCTAGTAAGCTGCTTTAAGCAATTGTCTGATATTCAGGACAAAAAGGAAGTTTCTCGCATTTTGGAGCAAGAAACAGAGCAACTGATTGATAAAATTTTTCAGAATTTACTAATATCACTTCAGGAACAACATGAAAAACAGGAAATTTCTACCAAAGCCCTCTCTTTAGCTAAAGAAGCATACAATCTCCCTGTTTCTGACAACTGCATTAGAGAAAAAAAGCAAGAAACAAAAAGTATGCTATCTGGTTTTATGCAAAAAGCTTTGGAAACCTTGATTGGAACTACTTTAGAATCTTCTGGCCCTGTAGTTTTATGGATGAAAAAAGCATGGGATTGCTATTGGGATTGGAAAAAGAAAAAAGAGCAAAAAAATCTTGCAGAAGAGATGGCAATGGTATATTGCCATGAGATACAAGGACAAATCCAAGATCATTTCCATAAAGTTTTAGAACAGATGAAAAATACAGAATTGTCTTTTTTTCGTAAAGAATTTCTGGAACAAAAGCTAAATCCCCAAAATACATCTTGTGAACTAGAAGCGGAAATAGCAAAGTGTTCTTCCTTACGCCAACGTGTAAATAAAACGCTGAATCTATTATACCAATGGAAACAAACTATCTTATCTTGAAAGGAAAAATTGTATGGGATTTAAAAGCTATGAAGAATATAGCAAAAGCAAAGAAAAAATATTGCAATATCTTTTAGAAATGCGTCAGCCCTTAGAAAAAATAGGCTTAAACAGTCGCTCAAAAATTTTACAAGAAATTTGCGAACGCCTTCGCAACGATACTTTTAAAGTCATGGTACTTGGGGAGTTCAAGCGAGGCAAGTCTACTTTTGTGAATGCTCTTCTGGGAGAAAATATTTTGCCTGCTAAAATGCCTCCCTGTACAGCAGTGATCACAGAGGTCAAATACGGAGAATCTCCCAAGGCGATTTTACACTACAATGATTCTAAAAAAGAACCAATGGAAATAAATATTAAAGATATTGGCAAATATATTGTAATTAAAGAAGAAAGCGAGCCTACGCTAGAAAAAAAAGTTTATAAAAAATTGGAGGTTTTATATCCTTTAGCTTTATGTAAAAATAATGTTGAAATCATTGATTCCCCTGGTTTGAATGAAAATGAAATGCGCCAGCATATAGTAGAAGATTATATTGGTCGTCTTGACGCAGGAATTTTGGTACTATCGTGCCGCCAGTTTTTTTCTAAAAGTGAACAAAATTTTTTAGAAGAATACACCAGTGAAAATATGCCTGTACTATCCAAAGAAAACCTTTTTATTGTGGCAAATTTTTTTGATGCCATAGAAGAAGAGGAAGAGGAAATCCAGGATATTAAACAACGCAAAGACCTATACCTGGGCAAAATTTTTGCAAAACAAAAAATCCATCAGTTTTATTTTTTAGCCGCAAAGCAAAGTCTGGATGCAAAAGCCTCAAAAAATGCTAAGGCCTTAGCTAAATCTGGATTGCCAGAGATCGAAAAAGCTTTGGAAAATTTTTTAGCACAAGATAGGGGCAAAATCAAAATTGCTCGTGCTGTCAGGGAGTCCAAATCCGTTTTGAGAGAAGGACTCAATCATTATCCCTCTTTCATCGCTACCTTAAAACAAGATATGGTTGTATTGGAGCAAAAACAGGAAGAAATCCGCCCTCGCCTGGAAAAACTAAGGGCCGCTAAACAAGAACTAGGGAGCTTAGTGGAAGTGCATGGACAAGCATTGCTCCAGGATATAGGAAAAGCTTATAGAGCTTTGATAGATATATTGGTAGAACAATGCTATGCTTATATTCAGACATATAAAGCTAAGACATCCTATGCTAAAACCAAAAAATATGTTGAGGAAATCCAGGAAGCATTGAAAGACAAAACTCAGGAAATCATCCAATCTTGGAAAAAAGGAATATTGCAACCTATCTTCGACCAAAAGCAAGAAAAGCTTACAGAACTTTTGGAAAATCGGGCAAAAGAATTTGTTAGCCAAGTAGAAAACTTACGATCCTTTGTATCTGGTGTTCCTTCTGCGCCTAAAGATAGCCAAACATCTATAGAAGATGTTTCTGTGCTATCTAAAATTTTAGGAGGAGCTGGTGGCTTAATTTTGGCAGGCGTTGGAGGTTCTCTCTTAGGGAGTACTTTTGGTATTGTAGAAGTATTAAAAAATTGTTGGCGTGAAATGATTTTAATCGCAGTCTATATACCTCTTTTCTGGTCTAATCCAATTGTTCTTTTTGGAATGTTTGTTTTTACATTAGTATATGGACTTCCTGATATTAAAGGGGCTAAAGAAAATATAGAAATGAGCATCAAACAAAAAATTTGGGAAGGATATACTCAAGGTTTGCAATCTTCTATGGGCAAAGCCCAAAGCGAATTAGAAGAAAAAATTTCAGCAAAATTTGCACAAATGCAACAGGCCATTGAAATGGGATTGCAGCTTATGATAGACGATATTTCTGGGCAATTGAAAAAAGCTTTGGAAGAGCGTCGTAGCCGACAAAGCGAAATCGAAAAAATAACCAGGGAAATGGAAGAAAGTCGAAAATGTTTGATTCTCTTAGAAGAAAAACTAGAAGAAGAGTACGAAAAAGCTGTGTGCTAACAAGAAAGAAAGGAATTTTTTATGTTTTTTCAAAACATATCAGACCAGTTGGATAGCCTAAATGTATGTATACAAAATTGGGAGCAACAAGAATATCTGCAAAAGTCCATACAAGAAATTAATTCTTTTTTTCGGCAGATACAAAATCCTAACGAAATCCGATGTGCTGTACTTGGGCAAAAGGCTGTAGGGAAATCTCTATTTATCCAGGCCATGAAAAAATCAGAGACATTGGCACATATTGCTGATAAATTTGTACTTTCCGATCATGCTCTTTTTGAAATAGAAAGCATTTCTCTATGCAAGAAACTAACGCAAGAAAACGATTTTTTTGTGTATCTTATAGATGCGACTTTGGGTCTGAATTCTGATGAAAAGCAGGCTATCCATCTTTTGGAGGATTGTTTACAAGGCCACAATATTCTATTTGTAATAAATAAAGCAGACATGCTAAAGGAGGAAGACGATTGGGACAGAGCCAAAAGGCAGGTTCAATATTTTTTACAGAAGCTCTCCCAAGAGTATCCTTTGTTTTTGTTTAGTGCAAGCATGGCTGTTTCTTCCGAAAATACCCCTGCCTCTCTGGCCTGGATGAAACAAGATGTGCAGGATTTTTTCAAATACCTTTTTCAAAAAAAATCTATGTATTTGCATAAAGTATTGCTTAGCAAAATGGAGTCTCATGTATCACAATTACAGAAAAGTTTACAACAAAACAGTCCTCAACTTATAAAAGAACAAGAAAAAAGTTACGAAATACAAAAAAAACGAGAAAATTATAAAGAGCAATCTTTAGAAGAATTAAAACAAAGTCTGGAAACAATACGCAATGAAATGGTCAATGAATGGATAAAATGGAGTGAACGTATTCTTACAGCAAAATCCATTTCTATGTGTCCTTTTGCCAAGGATACTTTGAGTAAAGACATAGAAAATTTTTGGGAACAACTACAGAAAAAAAACAAAGAAGAGCTTTTAGAGATAGTTTACACGGCAACAGAGAAAAGCAAAGAATCTTTTCAACATCCTGATTACCAAAAAGAAATGGAAATTATAGTTAAAAAAATATTAAAAACAGTCCCAGAATCATACAGTACAAAAAATCGTCTTTTGAATGCTATTTCTTGGCCTTCTATAATCTTGGGAAGCATGATTACCTGGGGTAGTATACAAAACAATCCTTCTAATCCTGGCTTTATCCTGAAAAATTTTTTCAACACAGACCTGGACTATTCTTTTCGTCTTCCCTTTGGACATAAAGGAATGGCAATCTCTGCTTTTTTAGCTCTTATTGGTATGTATTTTTGGGATGTATATTTTAGAAACCAGAAGCATAGGGAAAGATTGATAACTATGCAGCCCAATTTAGAGCTGACAAAGCAAGAATTCATGCTTGAATTAGAAAAATTCCACCAAGAAATTTTAAACAAAGTGGAAAAATTTTGGCAAAACTATCTTGATAAGAATCAGACATCCTATTTTGGCAACAAACCGAATCAGAATTATGGGAAGCTTTTAGAAATTTTGAAAAAATTAGAAGAAAAAATTATAGCAGAAAAAATCTATCTAAAATAAAGGAACTAGCGACTATGAGTACAAAAAATCTTGAGGAAATCCAGGAATTAAGAAAGCAGATGGTGGAACAAATCACCATTGTATTGAGCCATGCTAAAGCTATGGATTTAAAAGGCATATACGATATGGTATCAGAAAAGATGAAACATATTGAAGAAGACAATTTTTATCTTCTGGTAATGGGCGAATTCAAAAGAGGGAAGTCAACTCTTATCAATGCGTTGTTGGGCGATAAAATTTTGCCTACCAAGGTAGCTCCTTGTACTGGTCTAATCACAGAAATTCAATATGGAAAAGAAAAAAAAGCCTTTCTCTATAAACCCAAACAAGAAAAACCAATAGAAATCCCACCAGAAAAAATTCAGGAATACATTATCATTAAAGATTCAGAAGAGGAAATCAGTCAAACAGAATATGAAAAAATTATTCTACAATACCCGTTAGAACTTTGTAGAAAAAATATTACCATTGTGGATTCTCCTGGACTAAATGAAGATAACATAAGAGAAGATATGGTAAAAAAATATCTTCATAAAATAGATGCTGCGATTTTGGTATTGGGATGTGACCAGTTTTTAACACAAACAGAGCAAGAATATCTGGAACGCGATATTATGCTCCATTTTAAAGAGCATTTTTTTGTGGTAGCAAACCGATGCGATGACCTCAATGAAGAAGAGCAGAAAGAAATCTATGAGAGGGCAAAAAACAATTTAAACACTAAGCTCCCGCAGCCCTGGACAGCCCGTTTTTTTATGGTATCTGCTAAAAATGCTTTGCAAGCCCGTAAAAATAAAGAAAAATCTCTCTGGGAGCAAAAATTTCAGGAATGGGAAAAAGAACTGGAAAAATATCTAATATCGAAAAGAGCCAAAGCAAAATTGGAGACACCTTGTAATATTATTTCTAAGGAAATCAAAAAAATTCTAAAAGAGCATTTGCCAGAGTGGGAATCTCTAGTGAATAAATCATCCCAGGAAATAGAAGAACGACTGGCAAAAGCACAGGTCCCTTTGGCTAGACTGGACGAAATACAAAAAGAGATTGAGCAAGAAGTCGAAAAGGAAAAAAGAAACTTTCTCAGCAAACTGCCAAGACAAATAGAAACTTTCTCTTACTCCTGGGCAGAAAGAATTGAACAATCCGAAGAATGGAATGCCGCTGTATTACAAAATTTTGTATGGTATAAAATGAACATAAAAGAGAGTGTCACACAAGATATCCAGCCTGTTTTGAAACGATGCCTTCAAAACCAAATCAGAGAATTTTTAGAAAATATTCAGAAAGAAGCAGAGAAGAGCTTGCAGGAGCTTAGATGTAAAATCGAACGAAGAATGCAAGAGCATTCTAAAGAATTCCAAAATTTAAAAGAAACTATGTATCCTGAGCTACAGGAGAATCAGTATTCTTATTCTGCTAAGGATTTAGAAATTTGGAAAGACATCTTTGGAAAAAATCTGCCTTACGCAATTGCGCTCGTCGTTACTGCCACTTTCGGAACAGCACTCTGGATAGGAATCGCCGCTGCCGTTGCAACGCTAGGACTATGGAAAAGTATCAAAAAAGATAGCCTTAGAAGTATACTCAAACAGAAAGTCCTTGAAGAATTCAAGAAAAAAAGATCAGAAATTCATTCCCAGATCGAAAAAAAACTAATAGAAGAGATGGAAAAGCTATATAATACTACAAAAGATCAGATATCTAATATTTTACGGGGCTGGAGAGATACAGAGATAGGAAAGATAGAAAAAATTATATACGAGAAAAAACAATGTGAATTAAGGAAAGAAGAAAGGCAAAAGCAGGCAAATCGGATTAGAAAGGAAATAATAGAAGCAGATAGCAAATTGGAAGAAATTTACAAGAAAATTTAAGAAAGGAAAAAAGCTCCATGCCTAAAAATCAGTATGAAAGAGAGGCTAACTTCCGTATACTGGAACGTAATATCCGACAAATTCTTGCAATTGCTCAAAGACTGGAATATGAATCGGAAAAACAAAAAGAATGGGAGGCGCAGAGCAAAAAAATTCAGGATTTGCTCCAAAATAAAACATATAAAATTGCTGTAATAGGAGAGCTAAAGACAGGCAAAAGCTCATTTCTCAATGCTATGATAGGAGACCCAAATCTCCTAAAAATTAAAAAAGCAGTTCCTACTACTTCGGCTGTTACTTATCTAAAATATGGCGAAGTGCTGGATGTAGAATTCCTTTTAGACGGAAAGTGCTATTCTTTTAAAAAAGACCAGGCTAAAATTCTGCCTTTATTTCAAAAATTTAAAGACGTTTTTCGTTTTTGGGAAAATAAAGAAGAAAGATTTGATAGAAAAATGCAAAAATTTATTGAGGCAATCACAACAACGAAAGGAGATCAAGACTATGATATGAGTTCTCAGATTCAAAAAATTCATGTTATACATCCTTCTAGCTGGCTCAAACAAGGGCTTATATTTTTAGATACACCAGGTACAAATATTGAAAACAAAAATCGAAATCATCTTGAAGCAACTGAAGATGCTTGCAAGGATGCAGACGCTTGCGTTTTGTTATTTTCTGCAGGGCAACTTGGCAAAAACTCCTACTTTGAATTTATAAAAAAGCATATTTCAACAACTATATTGAAGAAATTTTTCTTTGTTATCAACAAGATAGATGCTGCTATAGAAGAGCAAGAGTCTGTAGAATCCTTGATTAAGCTACTACAGACGAAAATCAAAAAAGAGTTGCCTCGTTTCCCTTTAGATCAGATGAAAATATACCCTTTTTCCTCCAAAAAAATACTGGAGGGTTTAGAAGACAAAATTTTTGAGGAGGAGCTACAAGTATATCAGAGAATGCAGCAAGATTTTGAGCAAGACCTTCGCTACTTTATGGAGATAGAAAGAGAAATCCTTCTTCAGACAAAAGCATGTGAGATGGAAAGAAGTATCTGCGAGGAAAACAACAAGCAAATTTGCCTCTTAAGGCAACAGTATAAAAAAAATTTAGAGGAGCTGGAACAAAAAAGATTGCCTCATTTACAAGGTTTCATAGAGTCACAAAGAAAAAAGCTTAGCGGCTTGTGCTATGATGCTATACAAAAATTCCAAAAGGAAGTACGGACAAGATTCAATGATGAAAAGCAAGAAATTTATAACTATATCAAAATGCTAATCTATAATGCCCAAAGCGTAGAGCATCTAAAAATCGCACTAAATCAAGATATTAGAAATTATTTAATGAATACACTGAATTATAGATTTAATAATTTTGAAATCTTTACCAATAAAAAATTTGCAGAGCTTTTTCAAAATATTGCTCGCTTTTTTCATGGACAATTCGAAAATATGTATAGCAGTTTGGGAAGATGGAACCCTGTTGGTTTTGTTCCTGATTATGAAAATTTTTTCCGCTTCCAATCTCAAGTCAATACTTATCTCCCTGTGCAGTCTATTTTAGATGGTCTGCCTACAGATGGTGACATTGCAATAGGGGCTGGGGTAGGTTTGCTGGGAGGTGCTGCTGCAGGGGCAGTCGCAGGTTCTTTTTTCCCTGGCATAGGGACATTGGTTGGTGGTATTATAGGCGGAGTTGTAGGGGCTGTAGGAGGAGGCTGTGCTGCCAGTGGCCCTTCTCTAGAAAAAATAAAAACAGATATTTGGAATAAAAGCCACAGTCATTTATCCAATGAATTTTCTAGATATTCTTCTGAAATCAAGCAACGCTTTGAAAAGCAAGAGCAAGATTTCCAATCTTTCATGTCTCGTTTGATTCAATCCTATAGTGAAAAATACCAGGCAATTATCGAAAAAGCCATCGAAGAACACAAACGACAAGAAAAACAAACAAAAGCCAGGATTGAGGAATTGGAAGAATTCAATATTTCCCTAGGGATTATTGATCAAGCTTTAATGAATCTATCCCAAGAGCTTGATATAGAATTGAAAGAGAGTAGAAGGTCGGGCTAATAAAAGCATATATTACCATGAAAAATTCCTTTTTCCTCTTGTAATCTCTGCGGTTTTTTTGTATTTTTAAGGTAAACCATAGAATAAAGAAAGGGGACTCATGGGAAAAAAGAGGAAAAAGAAAGGGGACTCATGGGAAAAAAGAGGAAGAGAGCAGAGAAGAAAGGTTGGACAAAAAATCCTCATGATCTGTTTTTCAAAACAGCCATGAGCGATAAGAGGAATGCAAGGAGCTTTTTAGAGAACTATCTGCCACAACATATATCTGCTCTTGTTGATATGGACACACTGGAAATAGAAAAAGACAGCTTTATAGGGCAAGATTTACAAACCTATTATTCAGATTTGCTTTATAAAGTCCATATAGCAGGCTATGAAGGCTATATTTATCTTTTGTTTGAACATAAAAGCTACGAAGAAAAATGGATATCTTTGCAAATTTTGGAATACATTCTCAAAATCTGGAAGCTGAAGGTCAAACAAAATGAAAAGCTTCCTATTGTGATTCCTATGGTATTTTACCATGGCAGGCAAAAATGGGAAACAGGTCTTTCTCTATCGGATTTGCTTGAATGCAAGGATGAAAGACTGCGACCATTCATTCCTGATTTCCAATACCTGTTCTACGATTTTTCTCTCTCTAGCAATACTCAAATACAAGGCATTGAAAAGTTGCAGGCAATGATCTATCTGTTCAAGTACATCTATTCTCCTGATTTAGAGATAAAACTCAGTATGATTTTTAAGCTTCTTCGCAATCTGCCCGATTCAGAAATAGATTATATTATTGCCATAAGCATGTATCTTTTATACACAACACACATACCACCAGATACATTGAGCAAAATTGCTCAGGAAAATATTTCTCAGAAAGGAGGCGAGACTATTATGACTACAGCAGAACAACTTATTGCTCAAGGCGAAATCAGAGGAGAAATGAAAGGTAGGATCGAAGGCGAGATCAAAGGCGAGATCAAAGGTGAAATGAAAGGTAGAATCGAAGGCAAAATCGAAGCGATTGAATCTATCTTAGAATTTCGATTTAGGGCAAGAGGATTGCATCTTATGAAAAAGATTCGTAAGATAAACAATCTGGATGCTCTCCAGAAAATTTTTTCCCTTGCCAAGACTGCCCCTGATATAGAATCCTTTGAAAAAGAAGTGCAGCACCCTACAAAAAAAGCATAGAAGTTTTAAAATCAGGAAGGGCATAGAGATAAATTTTCTATGCCCTTCCTGATAGCCTTTTCCTTTTCAATCAAATCCATCCAATACCTCATCTTGCCTTATTTTTATTATTGATCACCTGCCTGGACTATCTCAAGACAGCGAACAAAATCTTGTTGGATTTCTTCGATATTGAGTAAAGTCATAGTAAATCTCCTATTATGGAAATAGCTTCAACCGTAGGACTATACTGTTCTCAGTATATCATAAATAGTAAGAATAAATCAACTATCAAGGGTTGTGAAAATTCATAAAATTGTTCGCTGTTAAGCGATGGATGATCGAATGCTAAGCAGCATATATTACCGTGAAAAATTCCTTTTTCCTCTTGTAATCTCTGCGGTTTTTTTGTATTTTTAAGGTAAACCATAGAATAAAGAAAGGGGACTCATGGGAAAAAAGAGGAA
>JABWCH010000085.1 GCA_013359215.1 Candidatus Brocadiia bacterium
TAAATAGAGTCAAGATTTTAATCACTCGCAAGATAGATATATATTGTATTTCAATATGTTAAGAATACCTGCGTAACTCCTATTATTTAATTCTGATTCCAAAATATTATCTCTAATGCAAAAAAGATTGGTAAAGATTAGAGTAGTTTTTTATCATACTTTCTTTTCTATATTCTTGATAGCATTTTTCCTGGTTGCTTTTCCCTAATTTTCTACATAGCTCAGGATTTTCGACAAGCTCTCTAAGCTTTTCTGCGTATTCTACCTCGTTATATCTATTTACCAGGAATCTTTTGTTCTCTTCTGGCAGCATGTTTTTGACATCCCCAACGTCTGTACTTATGACTGCACATCCAGCAGCCATTGCTTCTAAAAGAGAAATAGGCATTTGCTCACTATCAGAGGAAAGAGCAAAAATTTTCATTTTTTTATAGAAGGGCGCAGGGTTGTCCTGATGCCCCCAAAAACAGACTTGCTCTGCCAGGCAAAGATCTTTTGCTGCCTTTTCTACATTTTCTCTATCTTCCCCATCGCCAATAATCCATAATTTTGCGCCAATTTCTTTAGGAAGGGACGAGAAAGCTTTCACCAAACGAAAAATATTTTTGATTTTACGCAAAGAGCATACTGTTCCAATGATGATTTCCTCTGGTTTTGTAAAAATATCAGGCAGATAAAAATGCTCCCATTCTATTCCATTGGGAATATATAAAATATTTTTAGTAGGGATTTTCCATATATCTAGTGCTATTGCTTCAAGCGTATGAGAAGGAAGTACCACTACAGAAGATTTTAAAAAAGAATGGCGAATCAAAACTCTCCTTGTCTTTTGCTTTTCCATTTCATCAGGATTAAAGCCGTCTTCTGTGTGGATATGCGGACACAAGGGGAAGAGGAAATTGGCAATCCCCCATTCAATCGCACCCCAATTGGATGTAATCATAAGATGAGGATGTAATTTTTTCAGCCATACCCTGAAAAGAGAAAGCCTGGAAAAGAAAGAAATGGGCTTTTGAAAACAGTCGTCATAAATGTATTCTACATTGTCCTGACTTTTCAGGTGTCCTTTTGCCCCGTAATTCTGGTTCATGGCAAGAATGGTATGATAGTATTCTTCGCCAAGATCATTAATGATCTGGCATGTGCGAACACTACTTCCGCCTGTATCAAAAGTATGAAAAATATGCAAAAGATGCCATTTTTTTTTCATAATTTTTCCATTAACGCCCCTATATTTCCCAATATTCGAATGGGTTATAACTGTATTTAGATCGTTTTATATCGCCTATACTGTTTTGTTTTAGAGCAAATGCTACCAAATTTTGTTATCTAAAGCAACAAGAAACTATTTATGAAAAAAGCAAGTTTTTTTGCCTTTTGGAGTTAAACACTACACCAATTTTTTTTACGGCCATTATAAAACTTTATGCTATGTAGAAAAAAACTTGAAGCATTCTCTTTTTTTTGATAGAGTCTCGTTTGTGTTGCTTCTATTGCAAAACAGAATGAGATAAAAAATTATGATAAACAATATAGACAATACCTATGTTTTTTCAGAACGCTACCAGGTTTTCGGCGAGCTAGGCCATGGAGGAATGGGAAAGGTTTTTAAAGTCTACGATATTCGCTTGAAACGCTTCGTTGCCCTTAAGGCTTTTACGAATAATTTTAATTCTAACCCTGGTTTTTTGAAAAGATTTATCCAAGAGGCTCATATATGTGCAGGCTTAAAACATCCTAATATCATTTGTATATACGATATAGGCGAATACCAAGGCTGCCAATATTTTACTATGGAGTGGATTGAAGGAGAAAGCCTAAAAGAACTTTTAAAGCAAGAAAGGAAAAAAATTTCTTTTAAACGATGGATTCGAGTCATGACTAAAGTTTGCGATGCAATAGATTACGCGCATAGTATGGGAATTATCCATCGCGACCTAAAGCCTTCTAACATTATGATCAAAGGGAAAGATGAGCCTATTGTTATGGATTTTGGTATTGCTAAAGCAACATATAAAGAAACCAAAGTCACGTCTACAGGACAGATTCTAGGAACTCTAAACTACATGCCTCCTGAACAACTTTCAGGAATGAGGTATGAAGTAGATGCTCAAAGCGATGTATACTCCTTGGGAGCTATTTTGTATGAAATACTCACAGGGGTTTGCCCATTTCATGGGCTGTCATCCTTAGAAGTAATAGCCAAGGTTTCTCAGAATATCTCATGCTCCCCTTCTTATATACAAAGGCGTATTCCCAAAAGCCTGGAATGCATTTGCATGAAAGCAATGTCTTTTAATAAAAGCAAAAGATACATTTCAGCTAAAGAGATGAAAGAAGACTTAGAACGCTATCTGGCAGGAAAGCCTGTAAAAGCAAGGGGCTATGGCTATTCTTTCCATTTTCTTCTGAACCCAAAAATGGCAATCGCTACCGTTGCTATAGTGTTTCTTCTCCTCGGAATATTCATCAGCAAACTCTCCGTAAGCAGAGAAAACATAATAAAAGAAAATGCCACAATAGAAAAAAATAAAATCTCCGAAAAAGACATAAAAAAAATAGAACCCAAACCCAATGAAACAAAACATATACCTGATCCTTCTCCAGAAGTTGCCGCTCCTGTAAAACCAAATATAGAGAGAGGAGTATGGGCAGAATTTTCCCATCCCCAAAAAAGCGTTCTGAAAAAGCACGCAAAAGGTTTGTGGTATATTCCCTATCGTTCTTCTTTACCAACAGATAGAAGCGGGAATTTTTTGATTTTACCTGTGAATTCTTGCATTGTATTTTCTTTTGATTTGCCAGAGATAAAAAAAGATGAATACAAAATTAAACTAGAAATTGAGCATCTGACATCCATGGATGACAGCATTCCTGGCAAGCATAGACCAGGATTTTCCCCTATATCTATAGAAGTCAATGGGAAAATATTGGAAAAGGGATTCAATCCTAATGATGGTGGGCCTATAACCACATCCTGGTATATTCAAGGCCATGCAAACAAGGGCAATAATATTATTACGATTAAGCCATATATCAAGTATACGACACACTATTGGCTATCTTCGATTCGGATTCTTTTAGAATAAAGAATCTCATTCAACAACCCTACATTGTGTTTACTTTTATCAGAAAAATAATCTAAAAAAATTAGAGCCATCTTATTTTTATACAATTTTAACTATTGAAAATAAAGAAGATACAAAAAATTTTCATAAAAATAAAATAATCCTTGACAAACAGGAGGCAACAGATATACTTCAATTTAGAATTCTATATGTTTATTGAAAATTTATTTCTGAATGTATGTTTTGTAAATAAAAAAAAATCAAAATATACTTTTATAAAATCTTCTGATGGTAAATAGCATGGCATATTCAAAAAATTTTACTATTTTGATGGCAGGTGGAGGCACTGGAGGGCATCTTTTGCCTGGCATTTCTTTGGCAAAGGCTTTCCAAAGCAAAAATAGACAGACTAAAATCGTATTTTTTGTGCCAGGAACACCTGTGGATTTAGCCATTCTTTCCTCTACAGATTTCCCTTTTACGCTAAACCCCATGAGATCTTTTCCTTCAAGCTTTTGGAAATACCCAAATTTTTTTTGCCAATTTTTTTTTGGATGGCATAAAGCACTGCATGTTTTTCGCAAGAACAGACCAGATTTGGTGGTAGGCTTAGGCGGATACGGTTCTTGGAGTGCAGGTTGCCTTGCTAAAAAATACAATCTTCCTTTGGTGATGCTTGAAGCTAACAAAATAGCAGGGAAAGTAGTGAGAAAACTTGCAAAAGATTGCAAAAGAGTTTACACATCAGGAGAAATACAGGGTATTTCTGAAGATAAAATAAAGCCGCTTGGAATACCAATTCGCTTTTCAAGGCTGCAAACCGAAGAAAGACAAAACATAGAAAAGAATTCTTTTACCATTTTAGTGATGGGCGGAAGTTTAGGGGCAAAGTGCATCAATGATTCTCTAGTACAGGCATTGCCTTTTTTGAATCCCTGGAAGCATAAAATAGAATTCATCCACCTTTGTGGAAAAAATAAATCTTTGGTTGAGCAAGAATACAAAAAAAATGGTATGTGCCATCATGTGTTTTCTTTTTGCAATAATATGGAAGACCTCTATCTCCAATCAGATCTAATCATTTCAAGGGCAGGAGGGAGTACACTATCCGAAATTACTGCAATGGGTATGCCTTCGATTCTTGTTCCTTTTGCTCGCTCTGCTGATGGACACCAGGAAGCCAATGCCTTATCCATGGCAAAATCAAATGCTTCCTTAGTCATTCTTGAAAAAGAACTAACAGGAGAGCTTCTTGCGAGCAAAATCAAGGAACTGATTTTAGACAAAGCAAAAATATCCGAAATGTCTAAGGCAGCGCTAAACCTTGCAAAGCCTTTTGCTGCCACGGATATAGTATCAGATGTTTATAGTTTGTTAGGGAAAACAGAAAAAACTTAGAAAAACATTGTCGATCTAACGATTTCTTTTGAGCAGGGCAATCCTAAAATCTTTCCCAGTTTGCTTGCAAGTAAGGAATATATTATGGATATCAAAAATTTTAAATATGCTCATTTCATCGGAATAGAGGGCATCGGCATGAGTGCTGCTGCTGATATAATCATGGACTCAGGGATTTTGGTTTCAGGGTCTGATTTGAATCCTGGACGTATGTCTCTTGGTTTGGCTAAAAAAGGTGCTACTATCTACAAAGGCCATAATAAAGAAAATATTCAGAATTCTGTAGACATTGTTGTTATCAGTGCTGCGATCAAAGAAGAAAATCCAGAACTACAAGAAGCCAGAAAACAAAATAAGCTTGTCTGGAAATATTCCGATCTTTTAGGCTATTTGATAGCACAAAAAAGAGGCATTTCTGTTGCTGGCACTCATGGGAAAAGCACAACAAGTGGTATGGTTTCTTATATGCTACATATAGCTGGTCTGGACCCTTCTTTTGTAGTAGGTGCTGTTCTCAGGCAATTTGATAGCAACGCTCATTCAGGCAAGGGTGATTTTTTCGTAGCAGAAGCATGTGAATACGACCGCTCTTTTTTGAAGCTGATTTCTGAAATTGCGATTATAACAAACATCGAAGCAGACCACCTGGATTACTATAACGATCTAAAAGAAATTTTCGAAGCCTTCTACAAATTTAGCAGTCTTCTTCCCAACAAAGGGCTTTTGGTTGTAGAAAAAACCGTTTCCTCTTACTTTGCTGCTGGTTTAGCTTGCCAGGTACAAAGCTACAGCATCAGCGAAGAGGCAGATTGGCAGGCGCTTGATATACAGAGAAAGAACGGAAAATACTCTTTTAGAGTCGTGTTCCGAGGGGAAGATAAGGGCTGGTTCCAAACCAGTTTATACGGAAAGCACAATGTTGCCAATTCTCTTGCTGCCATTGCTGTTGGATATCATCTTGGCATTCCCAAAGAAGTTTTGCAAAATGCCATAGCAAAATACCAGGGAGTAAAAAGGCGATTTGAAATACTGGCACAAGATCCAGTAACGATTATTGATGATTACGCACATCATCCAACAGAAATCAAAGCGGCTTTAAGTGCCATGAGGGATTACAAACAAAACCAAAAAGTATGGGCTGTATTTCAGCCCCACCAAGCCAGCCGTACTTTGCATCTGTTGAATGATTTTGCCTCTGCCTTTTCTGCGGCAGATGAAGTTATTGTCGCCGATATTTACTATGCAAGAGACAGCATGGAAATCCGCCAGAAAATCAACTCTGCTGTTTTAGTAGAAAAACTCAATCAAAATGGGACAAAAGCAAGGCATATTGGCGGCGGTTTACAAGAAATAGAAGATTTTTTAAAGAAAAATTTACAGCCTGGCGATTCTGTTATCACCATGGGAGCAGGAAATATATGCCAGGTATCGCAGGCTCTTTCTTGTGCTGATATATTTTCTGAAAATAAGCTAGAAAACCTTTCTGTATCGAATGGAGTTCTTGCTACAGCTTTTTAAAACAACGGAAATGTTCCATTGTCAAGAGAAATAAAATATTTGGTCTAAAATATTGATAAAAGGAGCGGTATATGGGTTCTATAAGTGGAATTACATCTCACACATCAGCGCATACATCCAGAAATAGTAGAAATGGATTTGTTGCTGTCACTCGTAGAATTGTAATTGCTTTGTTGATTATTGTATCGATAGCTATTTTCCTGATCGATAAAAAGAATAAGATTGCTCATGAAGAAGAGATGCCAAAGCTCCCCAACAAAGATAAAGAAGCCGCATCGGCAAGTGATTTGAATGCTTCTGATATGGTTATCAAAAACATTCCTAAGCCAGCAAAAGAAGGAGAGTTGGAATCTCCTTATAATATCAAGCAGCCCCATATTGCTATTCATAATTATAGCGATCCTAAGGCAACTTCGGATTCTTTGGATAAAAAAGTGCCTCAAATTCCGATTCCTGATGTTTCTAAAAGCCCTGATACAAAAATACAGAAAGAGGATTTGGAAGAAGACGATATTTATGTAGTAGAATCAGGCGACACATTGGAAAAAATTTCTCTAAAACACTATCAAACAAGTGTTTATGCAAAAAAACTTATGGATTATAACAAAAGCGATAGCTTTTCCAATGCAAGGCAACTAAGACCTGGCCAGAGCATTCTTGTTCCATCCAAAGAAAAGCTTTTGGCAAAAGACAAAGGGGCAATAGCCGCCAGCTCTGACAGCAAACCTCAAAAACCAAACAAACAATCCAAAGGCAATTTTGTCTCTGGTCATAATGGCAAAGCCAAGCTGGAAAAGCCAGCGCAAGTGAATGCACCAAAAGATAACAAAAATGAAGTAACTCAAAATAATAAAGCTACAAAAAAGTCAGAAAATATTTCTGATGCCCAGATCGGCCATTATATTGTAAAAAAAGGCGAATCTCTGTATTCTATCAGTAGAAAGCTAGGAATTTCTTTAGCACAGTTGTTCGATTGGAATGCAGCCCTTTTAAAAAACAACCCTGATTCTCTGCAAGAAGGCATGATACTCAGCATAGGTAATTCTAAAATTATGAAAGTAGCCAAAAATCATAAAAAATCTGCTGAAGCTCCATTAGCAGCTCCCAGATAGTCTTAAGGTATGGAAATCTTCCATCGTATAAATACCTCATGGATAGAGCTATATTGGAAAAAAAAACTCCAGCCTAAAAAAAAGTACCCTGCAAAACGCTTCTTGCTTTTCCTGATTTTGGTGCTGTCTTTGTTGTTTGCTTTGAGCCAAAGTCTAAACTACATACAAAGCTACACCAAAAGCAGGAAAAATTTTCAAATCCATAAAGAAAATCTCACGATCAAGGAACTTCCAGCCTGGTTAAAGCCTTTTACATCCGAGATTGCACCTGTGGGACTGTCTGATTTCAAGACAATCTTCGACCCAGACCTTGCTTTGGATGTTGCAGAAGCTTATAAGCGCAATCCCTGGGTAAAACAAGTAAAAGAAGTAATAAAAAAATACCCTGCGAATGTTTACGCTACCTTGGTTTTACGAAAGCCTGTGGCTTTTGTGAAATTGCAAGAAGGCTATTTTTTGATAGGAGACGATGGCGTATTTTTGCCTGGCAACTATGAAAGTGCTGGTGCTGATTTTTTATTGCCTGTCATAGAGGGGGTAGAGGAAGGAAATCCTCAAGCTGGCCTTTATGCGAGGGATGTGTCATTGCAGCGTACTCTGAGCATACTTTCTTTTCTTTCTCAGAAGAAAATTTTGGAAAATATACCCTTAAAAACTTTACGCATAGAAAGCATGCCAAAGCTTTCTTCTTCGATTTTGGTTTTTGTACTGAAAGATGGGTCAAGGATCTTGTGGGGAAACGTCTCGCAGCCAGCTTATGTTTCCCTGGAACAGCAAGAAAAGAACCTATTAAAACTCATCCCCTTTCTGGATTCAAAAAGGGGCAAGGAAAACGTGGAAATAGATCTCCGCTTTGGCTATAATATAATAAGAAAAAAAAACAAAGGAACTAGAATTAAATAAAATGATTATGGATTTAGCTCCTAATCTGGATACATCAGAAAAGTATTTTATCGCGAATTTTGCGAACGGACGAATAGCGTAAATATTTCATCTTATCCGTGTTATATGTGTTATTCGTGTCATTCGTGATTTTAAAATTATGAGCTAAGTCAATAAGCGTTTTAAATAATTAAATAAGTTCCCCTAGAAAATTCATGACACAAAAAAATTCAAAATACCTTCTCTGCAATAGACCCAAAAAAACAGCTCCTGTGTTCCTATATTCCTTGATTTTGCTTATTTTGACGCTGTGTATTGCTTCTGCATGGATGATTATATCACAGGAGAGGCCATCCCTGGTATACCATATAGTTAGGGAGGGAGATACTCTAAGGGGTCTGGCATATCAATACTATAAAGATCCCCATCAATGGTCAAAAATTTTTTTGGCAAACAGAAAACAGCTAAAAAAACGAAATGAATTGCGTCCTGGAGAAATACTGGTCATTCCCATGTTCGTCCATAAAAAAACAACAAAATAAACTTTTAGGAGGCAAAGTATGCCTTTAAAACTTTTTTGCTTTATTCTATTAGCTTCTATTATGGTTGGATGCCAATCTGCTAGTGTGCAAGAAGAGCCTGGCTATACTAAAGTTGTCACAGCATCCGATCTTCCTTCCAGCAATCCTGTTAGCAAAGAAACACCCTCTCAGAATAAAACGGATAAAGAGGTGGTTCTGAGTTTTCCTCACAATACCAAAATAGAAATTACTGCCAGTTCATCTGAAAAGAATGTTATTCAAGAGCCTGATACAAAGCCTGTTACTGCAGCACCACAGGCTGTTCCTCCTGTTGCAACCAAAGAAGTTTCTGCTCCTACGCCTGTAGTTCCGCCTCTTGAACTAAAGAAAGAAACTCCTAAGCCAGAGCCGCCTAAGGAAAAGAAGCCATTCTATACACTAAGACTCATTGCTCTGGATCAAAGGCCGTACTATCATGCTCAATGCACAAAGATTGAAGATCTTTTGAAGAAAAACGATGTTTCTGATGTATTTATCTATGAGGCTTCTGATAAAAAAGGCAATAAATATTGGGTAGTGGATGCTGGAAGGTTTGATTCCGAAACCTCCACCGAGGCTAAGGAATTTGCAGAAAAGATGCGTGGAATGAAATTCGAAGGCAGGACACAATTCACACAAGCATACTATCATTCCAAAAAAGATTAAAACCATAAAGGGCGTTGCAGAGCAACGCCCCAAGGTTTTCCATAACTAGCTTTTTTCTACACTATCCATGCTTTCTGCCACGATTTCTGCTAAATCTTTGGAAGATAGCTTTTCCATCATATCTTTAGTCTTTATACCATCTTCAAACATAGAAAGACAGAATGGGCAGTTGCTTACGATAACATCAGGGTTTGTAAGAGCAGCTTGTTCTACTCGTTCTACATTCACTCGTTTCCCTTCTGTTTCTTCCATGACCATTCGGCCACCACCACCACCGCAGCAAAAACTATTGCTATGGCTTTTTTCCATTTCCATAAAATGGACACCTGGCACTTCTTTCAAAACATTGCGAGGAGCGGCGTAGATCTGGTTGTGTCTGCCTAAATAGCAGGAATCATGATAAACAAGGCGTTTTTTTACTTCTTTGCTGAGGGTAATTTTCTTTTCCTGAAGGAGTTTTTCCAGGAATTGGGTGTGGTGGATGACTGTAAATTTGCCCCCCAGATCAGGATATTCGTTCTGGATTGTGTTAAAACAGTGTGGGCATTGGGTGATGATCTTTTTGCCAGGGTATTTGTTAAGAGTCTCTATGTTTTTCATTGCTAAAGACTGATAGAGGTCTTCATTGCCAAGTCTTCTGGCTGTGTCGCCAGTGCATCTTTCTTCTTTTAGAAGTGCAAAGGAAACTCCTGCTTTTTGCATGATCTTGATAAGAGATTGTGTTACTTTTTGGTTTCTTTGATCAAAGCATCCAAAGCAGCCTACCCAGTAAATGTATTCTGCATTAGGATTGTCTTCAATGAAGGAAACATTCAAATTTTTTGTCCAGGCAAAACGGTCTGCATGGCTCAAGCTAAAGGGATTGTATTGTGTTTCCAGGCTTTTCAAAGTCTGGCGAGCCTCTGGTTTTATTTTCCCTTCTGAAAGTGTCATATATCTTCGGACTTCAATGATTTTATCGATATGTTCATTTGTGGCAGGGCATTCTTCAACACAGGCAGCGCAGGTAGTGCATTGCCAAAAAAAGTCCTCGCTGAATGTATTTTCTAAAATTGCAGGAAATTCTTCTTTGCCAGAAAGAATATTTTGGGCATTTTTTTGGACAGCATAGCGAATTCCTGTGTGTAATTTTTTAGGATTCAGCTCTTTTCCCGTGTTGTTGGCAGGGCATACGGATGTACATCGTCCGCATTCCATGCAAGCAAAAGTATCGAGAAGATCTTTCCATTTAAAATCATCCCATTTGTTTGCGCCAAAGGTCATGACGTTTTCATCTTCCAGGTTCATTGTGCTGAGTTTCCCTCTGTTCCCATGCTTACGAAGGAGAACATTGGGAATAATGGAAACAAGATGAAGGTGTTTGCCTCTTGGCAACCATGTAAGGAAAAACAGGATGCAGCCAAGGTGTATCCAGTAGGCAACTTCTGAAGCAAAAGGTAGTATATCATGAGGCAGCAGGGATGCAACGTGTTTGGAAACGAAGAATCCTTGGGTATAATAGGAAAATTCGCTCTCTGTTACTCGGTGTGCATGCATAACCAGAAGTGTCAACATAATGGTGCTAATAAGCCCCAGGATAACGAAAGCGTCGACGTGGTCTGATCCTTCAAACCTTTTGGGGCGAGCAACTAGCCTTAATAAAGCAGCCATGATTACGCCAATCAGTACGAGTACGGAGAAAAGATCCTGGGAAAATGCCAGGTATGTTGTTCCTCCAATGATGGGGAAAACGAATTTGCTGCTAAAAGCCTCTCCGTACATTTCGACAATTGTTGTGGTGAGAACTAGAAAGCCCCAAAAAATCATTATATGGAATACGCCCGCATACGGCCATCGGAAAACTTTCTTCTGGGCTATTACCATAATGACCAGATCTTTGAAAGCCTGCCATAGGGATGGAATTTCATGATGAGGCTTTCCTTTTTTGAGAAGTTTAAAAAATATAAAAAGGGATCTGAAGAATATAGAGAAGGCAATAATTGACAGGGAAACTACTAAAATAGGTTTTAACATGACTTTCTCTCTTAAAAAAAATTTCCCATTTCCCAAAACCAAAAAGGTATTACAGCACTCCTCACTTGCATTGCATACATAGTATACATCGGATTCAAAGAAATTTATCCACAGATTACGCAGATTGCACAGATTTTCGAAGCCTTTATCTGCGTAATCTGTGGATTATTTTATAGGCATTTTTTGTATGCAATACAACTGAAAACTGCTGTAATCACGAATGAGACAAATATACAAATTACGCGAATGAAATTTTTATAAAAACTATTCGTACCATTCGACCATTCGTCTTATTCGTGATAAAAATTTTTACGACTTGTGCCAGTTGAAAAGCGTTTAATCTTTGTCCTGGGCTGATATATGCAACCCTTATGGGGTAAAGAGTAGTATATATATCCTTTTTAGGGCAAATCCATTTTTTTCATTATTTTATTCAGCATATTTTCTATTTTTAGGTACTTTTTGTTTAGATCGTCTAAATTCTTGAGGACTTCTTGGATAATATCCAGCCATCGTTCCTCATCAATAGTCCCATAGTTGCCTGTTGTAGAGAGCTTTCGTATTTTTGTTTTTTCCGCGATGCTTTTAAAAAAGTCTTCTGTTTTTTCAATCTGGTTTAGAACCTCTGCGTTGTTTTTCGCTAAAAAACGCATACGTTTGGTTTCATAGAGTGCTTTTGCTGAAATCTCTTTGAGGCTTTCGTCTAGCTTTATTTGCTTTATTTTGGAAGTTTTTTTGGCATTTTCCAAAACTTGTATTTTTTGAGTTTCTTCTAAATATTTTACAGCTTCTTCTTTGGATTCTTTTCTTGGGATTATATCTTCAATAAGATTATGGCTGAAAAAGTTATGTTCGAGGGTTTCGCTTAAGCCAAAGAAAATAACTTCATTCCCTGTTTCGCTCAAATAGTGAGCATACTCAATCAAAACTCCTAAAGCAGAGTTAGAGCAGGTATTGACTTTGTGCATGTCGAACAGAGTATGCTTGGGAATTTTTTCTTTTAATTCCAGCAAAATTTCTTCTAAATCAAAAGCAACTGTTGGATGTAAATCGCTGTGAATTTTGACTAAATAGTATACAGAATCCTCTTCAATAGAACCAATCATATTTTATTCCTTGTTTTCAGAGGTGCAAGGCTTTATCAATCGCTGCCCAACCTGCCTCTAAAAAAATTTCTGAAGTGGTAGGGTGCGCATGCATTACTTTGGCTACATCATAGATTGTACCTTCCATTTGCATAATCGCTACAGCTTCTGAAATCATATCTGTAGCATGAGGAGCAATGATCTGTACACCTAAAACTTCACCATATTTTCTTTCGGAAAGCAATCGCAAAATCCCTTCTGTACTTCCTTCGATCATGGCTTTGGCATTAGCTGATAAAGGAAACTCCGTTATTTTATATTCCACTTTCGCCTTTTTCAACTGAGGCTCTGTCAGGCCAGCTTGTGCCATCTCAGGCTCTGAATACATATTCAAAGGACAACAGCAATAGTCTAAAGGGCTGTCGATTCCTTTGATGTAGTTCACAGCGTGGAGTGCCTGTGCAGAAGCAACGTGAGCTAAAGTCTGGATACCATTTATGTCCCCTATCGCAAAGATAGAGGAATAGTTGGTTTGAAGATGTCCATTTACTTTAACAAAGCCATCTTTTTTATCTATAGGGATTGTAGAAAAAGGCAAAATAGCTTCTCTTTCCTGGCTGTTAAGTATCTTTTGGCATGCGATCTTCTGCTCGTCACACAAAACACCTTCTTTGTCATAGCCTGTAATCTTGGTTTTCAGAAAAATGCCTACTCCCATGCTTCGAAGTTTTTTTTCTGCAAAATCAGATAGATAGGGATCTAATGCAGGAAGTATGGTTTCTTCTTCTGATACAAGATTGACTTGCTTGCCAATCATAGCAAAAAACTGGCATAATTCTACTGCCGTAGAGCCATTTCCTACAATGACAATAGATTCTGGCAGTATCTCAAGCTGAAATAGGTCTTCGATCTCTAACATCATTTCTTTGGGGACTGGCAAATCCAGATTCTTAGGTTTAGACCCTGTTGCGAGGAATATATTGGGAGCAGAGATCATGCGCCTTTCGACAATAACACAAGTAGGAGAAGCAATTTCGCCTGTCCCCTGTATCAAAGTAACGCCATTTTTTTCTAAAAGCATGGAAATGCCTTTGCTTAACCTATCTACAATCCGTCTGGTGCGAAAAATGGCCTTTTGCCAGTTAAAGAAGATTGTCTTGGGAAAAATTCCATCAATCCCAAAGTCTTCTGCTTTTTTTATTTTTTTATAAAGCCTGGCACTCTCTAAGAGAGACTTTGTTGGTATGCAACCCCAGTTCAGGCACATCCCCCCTAAATGGCCTTTTTCGATGATCGCTGCTTTTAATCCTAACTGGCCTGCTCGAATGCCCGCCACGTAGCCAGCAGGGCCAGCACCAACAATCAAAAGATCATAATCCATTGTATTTGACTCCTATAGAAACTAAGAAGTTAGATGTATACCGAAAAAGCAAAGATTTTTATCACGAATAAGACGAATGGTCAAATGGAACGAATAGTTTTTATAAAAATTTTATTCGCGTAATTTGTATATTCGTCTCATTCGTGATTAATACTTTTTGGTTTCGGCTTGTCCGAGATATTGATTGAACCATTTAGAATTAAGACAAAAGCAAAGAAACTGGATTTGTAAGACCATCTATGATTTCTTGTAAAAATCGGCTTGTTTCCCCTCCATCTACAGCCCTGTGGTCAACAGACATAGAAAGGGGAAGTATATTTCCAACGCACATCTGGCCTTTCTTAACAATCGGCTTTTGGTGAATTCTTCCTACGCCTAAAATGGCTACTTCTGGATAGTTTATGATGGGCACTGCATACAGTCCTGCTATTGAGCCATAGTTTGTAATCGTAAATGTGCTATCTTTCATATCATCTAAAGTCAATTTGCGGCTGCGGGCTTTTTCTGTGATTTCTCCTATAGCTTGCGCCATAGCAAAAATGCTCAATGTGTCTGCATTTCGTATGACAGGCACTACAAGGCCATCAGGCGCATCCACAGCAATTCCGATATTATAATAGTGCTTATATAAAATCTGGCCTTTTTCTATATCAAAGCTACTGTTAAGAGCTTTATGCCTTATCAAGGCTTGAACTACGGCTTTAATGATAAAAGGCAAATAGGTTAGTTTTATTCCCTTTTTAGCAAAAATTTCTTTATGCTCTTCCCTGATGGAAACCAGTTGAGAAATCTCTACTTCTTCAAAGATGCTCATGTGAGGAGCAGTTTGCTTGGAGATTGTCATTCTGCGGGCAATGGATTTACGTACCTGGCTTATTTCTACAGCTTCGATAAGTTCTTTGGCTTCTATTATAACTTCAGATTTTTCTATAGGTGCAGGCTTTTCTTTCCTGGAAAAATGCTCTTCAATGTCTTTTTTAGTAACTCTGTTTTGTGGGCCTGATCCCTTCACATGGTTAATATCAACACCAAGCTCTTTTGCCATAGCACGGGCAACAGGAGTGGCAAGCACTTTTTTGGCGTGCTTTTTATCGTTTTCTTCCTGCATTCTTCCTTCATAGCTTGCAGGTAAATAAGCACCTTCTCCTGCGACCTCCAGTGTCCCAACAACGCCAAACCCTTTTTCTTCTAAGGATTCTTGTTTAGGCGGAGCTGGTTTTTCTTCTGCAATTTTTTGTGCTTCTTGTGGGGAGACATTTTCTATTTCTATTTCAACAAGAGGGTCTTCTACGTAAACAATATCTCCCACATTTCCAAAACAAACAGCGATTGTACCAGATTTGGGAGAGGGAATGTCAGCAACAACCTTGTCTGTTTCCATTTTTACAAGATGTTCACCTGATTGCACTCTCTGGCCTTTTTTGACATACCATTCTAATATTTTTCCTTCAGAAATTCCTTCTCCAATATCTGGGAATTTAAAAATAAAACGCATTATTGATTCCTCTCATAAGGATTATCTTTATAATTTACCACAAAATTTCCAAAAGTATGCAAAAAAATAAAATGCAATAAGAGCATATTCTCTGCTATCTCGGACAAGCCAAAACCAAAAAGGTATTAATCACGAATGAGACGAATATACAAATTACACGAATAAAATTTTTATAAAACTATTCGTGCCATTCGATCATTCGTCCATTCATCTTATTCGTGATAAAAACCTTTGCTTTTTCGGCAAACATCTAACGCCTTAGTTCTATAATTGGCGGGTACTGGATTGAGTTACACTTTCGCTTCTTTTTTCAGCATGAAAAATAAAGGTAGGGAGAGTATTTGCAAAGATACTGAAAACGCGATCAGATAGGTAAGAGAATGGGTATAAAGCAGCCCCATGAAAAATCCACCAAACAGCATACCTAGACCATAGCTTGTATTGAAAATACCATATCCAGTACCGCGTTTTTTTAGAGGTGTGAGATCGGCGATGGCGGATCTCATTACAGTTTCATGCACACCCATTGCTATGCCCCAGAAAATGACGCTGAGGATTGTTATGCTATAGCTAGATGAAAAAGCAAAAAAGGGAATTGCTAAAGACACAAAAGGCAGAACAATCAGAGTGTTCATCCCTGCCCTGGGATTGCCTTTTTTTTGCTTTATGACATCATAGATTTTGCCAATGGCAAGAGCTACAACAGCATCTACAGCCATAGCAATCGCATAAAACAAGGGAATCTGAGCATCTGACATAATCCCTGTTGATTTGAAATGGTATCCCATCAAAAGGAAAGGCAAAAAGCCCATGGTGGTGATAAAGCTAAAAACACTATAGAGCCAAAAGACTTTAGATAGATTCTCTTCTTGCGCTTTTTTCGAATCCTCCAGCCTTTCAGGATGAGGAACGCTAATATAGGCCCATACAATGCAGCCGATTAAGAGCGCAAAAGGAATCCATAGAAAGCTGTAAGCTTTTTGGTAGTCAGAAATGCTTTTTTCTCCACTACCCCAAAAAAAGAATGCCGTAGAAAAAATCATAGGCCCAAGAATAGCCCCTATCTGATCCATGGCTTCATGTAAGCCAAAAGCAAAGCCCGTGCCTACTTGCTTGCCTGCCTGGGATATAATAGTATCTTTTGCAGGACTTCGCAATGCTTTTCCCATTCTTTCCAGGACGATCAGTACCGCGGCCATTTGCCAGAAACCCGTAAGCGAAAGCAGCGGCACGCTCAGAAGCATTCCATATCCAAGAAATACAAAAGTCCAGTAGGATTTTGTCTTATCGGAAAGATAGCCTGACAAGAGCCTTAGTGCGTATCCTAAAAATTCTCCAATCCCAGCCATTGCCCCCACTATGGCCGCATTCGCTCCCAAAACCTGAAGATAAGGGCCATTGACACTTCTTGCGCCTTCATATACAATATCCCCTAAGAGGCTGACCATACCAAAAAGCAAAATTAGCCGCATGGCGGTTTTTTTAGAATCTAGCATTTTGTTTTTCTCCTCACTAGCGTGTTCCCCAGAGTTCTTTGGGAAAATCTGATAAATTTTGGCGAAGTTGCTCATGAAGTCGGGAGTTCGATGCAATGATGTTGTTGCCAAACAAATATTCCTTGCCAAAACTCCAGTCAGTAACCATGCCTTGCGCTTCTTCTACAATAAGGCTTCCAGCAGCAACATCATAAGGCGCGAGTCCCAATTCCCAGTAGGCATCATAGCGACCACTGGCAACATAAGACAAATCCAGGGCAGCCGAGCCGCATCTGCGGATTCCCTGGGTTAACTTGAGAACATGGGAAAAATTCCCTATGTTCTTGAAATTATCGCCTTCATGATAGGCAAAGCATGATAGGCAAAGCCTGTTGCCAGCAAAGAATTTTGCAGATCGCCCACTTCAGATACCAAAAGCCTGGATGTCTGGCCTTGATGGACGAAAAATGCACCCTGGCCTCTCTGCGCATAAAAAAGTTCATCCAAATAAGGGGCATACACAACCCCAACTTCCATTTTTTCCTTGTATGACATTCCCATAGAAACGCTAAAAAAAGGATGGTCATGAGCAAAGTTGGTCGTTCCATCCAAAGGATCGATATACCACCGATAGCCGCTTGTACCCATTGTGTTGGTGTTTTCTTCTCCTAAAATTCCATGCTCAGGGAAATGTTCATTCAATCGGCCTACAATCCATTTCTCTGACTCCAAATCAGCATGAGTCACTAGATTTCTTAGCCCCTTCAGGCTAATATGTTTGTCTTTATTCTTTCCAAAATATCTTAGAAGGATTTCTCCAGCTTCTTTTGCTATATTCATTGCAATTTTTAAATGCTGGCTTTCCATTGTATTTCCTTAATAAGCGTTACGCAGGGATTCTCTGCTCTTTGATAATTAAAGATTTAAAAAAATCTAACCTGGACAAGCCTCCATCAAAAGGAAAGAATAGTCAAGAGCAAAAAAAATCAAGGAGAAAATCTATCTTGACTATCTTTCTGTAAATTTTTAAGGAGCTATATACAAATTTTATCGATGTCTAGCTTTATATTATCTTTTTCCTGGAATGTTTTTAGAAGCTGGGAAATTGCAGAGCGATCTAAAATCATTTTTTCGTAGGATACTTTCAAAATAGTATAGGTATTGATTGCAATAATTCCTTCTTTTATTGCAATTTCAAATGCTTTTTTATCATTTGTAGCAAAAATAATTTTTCTTTTTTTAGCTATCGCGATTGCTTCTAGTTCTCCTTTTCCTAAGACAGGATAGCATATTTTAAATTTTTCAAAAGAGAAATATTCTTCCTCGTCGGCACTAAAGTGATAAATTGTTTGAAGATTTCTTGAGGAAAGCTATAACCATATTGTAAAGGAACAGAAAGCTCTTCTTTTATTTTTACTGTAATGGCAAAGGAAAAATTGGGTAATATTTTAAATAATAGATCAATAGTATCGGACTTGGCAAACAAACTTGCAATATCAGTGTCAAAAATAATCATTTTACTTACCCATCAACGCTTTCATTCCTGATTCCATAGTTTTAGAGTCTGGCATATAAAGACAAGCAATAATTCCTCGCATTTTCAATTCTTCTTTGAAGGCTTCCATATCAAGCCCTGCTATTTCTGCGGCTCGAGATAAAGAAACATTTCCTTTTGTATACAACTCTATCGCTGAGGTAATTTTTAATTCTGGTCTATGTCGAAAAAGGAATCGGATAGCTTCGTTATATAAAGCTTGTTTATCAGGAAAGATACCTGTTTTGATTAAAGCATTGATTTCTTCTTCTAAAATCATTTTTTTCCCTTTATAAATTTTTCTATAGAATAGCCTATAGTAACTTCTGCTGTAATTTTCGAAACTCACTTTTAACTTATCGAACGGCATGTATTATATTGCATAATAGTAGAAAATGAACTTTTTGTCAAGTATTGTAGTTACTCGCATAGATATTTGTGTAAAAATTTGCAAAAGTATAATTTTTTAAATGCTTATGGATTTAGTTCTTAATCTGGATACATCAGAAAAGTATTTTATCACGAATTTGGCGAATGGACGAATAGCACGAATAGATCATCTTATTCTTGTTATATGTGTTATTCGTGTCATTCGTGGTTTTAAAATTAGTTCGTGATTTTAAAATTAGGAGCTAAGTCAATAAGTGTTTTTTTGTTATTTTTGATCGAGCTATTCACGTCCTCTTAATTTTCCTCAATATATTTCTTGCAAAAAACAGCGGATATTCTTTGATGTCTTTAGATAGCAATTTTCTTGTTGATTTCTTTTTTATTTTAGGCAATAATAGGCTTTTGTTGTAGAATAAAATTGCATTTTTGGGAAAGGAAAATAAACCATGAAAGGGGTAACACCCTGGTATTTTAGAAGAAAGGATATGTTTATGCGAATCCTACTGCTATGCATGGCAGTTTTCTTTTGTTTCCTGGGTTGTGGGAATCAGAAAAGTGAGTCTTCTGATGAAATCGTTCTCACTGCATGGCTTACCTATAAAGGGCCTGAGAATGAAAAATTCGAAGAACTCGCCGCAAAATTTTCAAAGGAATATGAAAAAAAGCACAACAAAAAGGTCAAAATCCTTTCTAAGCAAGTTCCTTTTGATGATTTGGTCACCAATATCAAAATGTCTTGCCAGAGCAAAAGAACTCCTGATATTGCCAGAGTCGATGTACAGAAAGTTCTGGAACTGGCTTACCATCAGGCAGTTGTCAAACTGGATACACTCAAAAATTTCGATGCCAAGAATATCGAAGAAAAAGCCAGCCAATACATGCCTGGGCCTTTTAATGTAAATGTTGTGGAAATCAAAAATAAAAAAGGCGAATTCGAAAAGCATCTTTATGGACTCCCAGAGCAAGCATCCTGTCTGGCCCTTTTTTGGAATAAAAAAATGTTCCGTGCTGTTGCCAATGAACTTAGAGCAGCAGGTCTTGACCCAGAAAGAGCACCCAAAACATGGGATGAATTGGTAGAGTATTCTAAAGTTTTAACACGCGATCAATACTATGGTTTCGCCATGAACAATTCTTTATGGTGGAGCATGCCTTTCTTTGGACTACATAAAGCGCATTTTATCCAGGTTACAGCAGATGGGAAAAAAGTATGCACTTTAGGCGATGATTTAAGCTGTGCTGCTTTCCAGCTTAAGGTTGATTTATATCTGAAGCATAAAATCGAGGCAGGCGCATGGAGATCAGGTGCTATTGGCCCTGATGTTGGTTTTTTAAATGAAAAGTATGCCATGATCTTTATGGGGCCTTGGAATGTCCAAAAATTCCAGGAAAAGAATCTGGACTTTGATGTTGCTTTGATCCCTTCAATATCTAAGGAAAGAGCGCAAAGCCTGGGAATAGATCATGTAGAATCCGCTACCAATGTTGGTGGAAACAGCATGGTTGTTTTTCAAGAGTCTGCTTATAAAGAAATTGCCTATGATTTCATAAACTATATGTCTTCCTGGGAAACACAGATAGAATGGTGCAAAGCTCTAAAGCAGATCCCTGTTAACAGGAAAGCCGCCAATATCCTTATGGGAAAAGAAAAACACCCTGGCTATGAAAACATCCAGATCGACCCTATTATCAAGGTCTTTATGGAACAAATCCAATATGCAGTAGCTCCTCCTCCTGTCCCCATGTATTCTTACATTGAATCCGATGTCTTAAACCCAGAAATGGAGCTTGCCCTTAAAGGCGTAAAAACAGTCAAAAAAGCCTTTGAAGACGCAGCCAAAAAAATCAACGACAATGTTTTATCTTTAGTGAACGAATAGACGAAGTTGCTGCTTCAATTTCCATCTGACATTGTTGAGATAGGCAATCAAAATTAAAAAATAGGATAGGAGTTGCAATGTTTGCAAGCTACCAGGGCGATAGTCCTGGTAGCTCTTGGCTTTAAGGAATATGCGTTTATGCTAAAATTTCCATGGTATTTTTTATGCTTTTTATGGATTATCATCCCTGCTTGCGATTTGTCTCCTAAGAAAAATGTCTCTTCTTCTATACACCATAAAGTCATTCTTGCTGGATCAACTTCAATAGAGCCTATAGCAGAAAAGCTCGCCGAACACTATATGGAACATCATCCTGGCTATAAAATCGAAGTCCAGGGCGGCGGTTCTTCGGCTGGCATCCAGGCTGCTAAAATGGGAGCAGCAGACATAGGAATGTCTTCCCGCTCTTTGAAAAAAGAAGAAAAAATTTTCTGGGAACATACAATAGCATTCGATGCCATTGTGATTATAATAAACCCTGCAAATGGCATTCAAAATCTCACTCTATCCCAAATCCAAAAAATCTTTTCTTCTCAAATTACTTGCTGGTCTGACATCGACAAATCAAGATCTGGCAAGATTACTGTGATTACAAGAGAAGAAGGATCGGGTACAAGGGGTGCTTTTGAAGAATTGATCATGCACAAAACAGAAATTTCTCCTCGTTGCCTGGTACAAGATTCCACAGGTGCAGTAAGAGAGATCGTTGCTTCTGACCCTAATGCTATTGGGTATGTATCTTTTGGCGGACTGAATGAACAGGTCAAAGGCGTTTGCATCGAAGGAATACCCCCTAAAATGCAAAACATGATCACAAGCGACCTTTCTCAAAAGTATAGAATCATAAGACCCTTTTTGTTTTTAACATCCAAAACTCCTTCTTTGGAATGTATACAGTTTATAGAGTTTATCCAATCCACAGAAGGCCAAAAAATACTCCAGGAGGAAGGATTGATACCATCCTATGAAAAAATTAGAAAACACGATTAAATTTTTTTTAATGATGATTGCACTTTCCTCTCTTTCTGCCCTTTTTCTGATTACTTTCTTTATATTTATGGAAGGTCTTCCTATACTCTTCAAGCAAGGGGTCTTTGCTTTCATTACAGGACTAAAATGGGCACCAACCAAAGGAAGTTTTGGTATTTTTCCTATGATTGTTGGTTCTTTTCAGGTTATGTTTGGTGCTATTGTTTTTAGCGTTCCTCTCGCACTCTTATGCGCCATATATCTCGCAGAGTTCTCATCACCCCTTGCGCGAAATATCATCAAACCATCTATTGAGCTTCTAGCAGGAATACCTTCTGTTGTTTATGGTTTCATAGGAATCCAGGTCATTGTGCCGATCATTCGCATTGCTTTTGATTGCAGCGGATTTTCTGTACTGGGTTGCTCTATTGTTCTTGGGATCATGGTTCTTCCTACGATCACCAGCATTTCTTTTGATTCTATTATGGCTGTACCTGTGACCTATCGCCAGGGATCTATCGCACTAGGTGCTACAAAATGGCAAACCGTGAAAATGGTCGTCTTGCCTGCTGCTCGGACAGGAATCATTGCTGCTATTATTTTAGGAATGGGGAGAGCCATAGGAGAAACCATGGCCGTGATTATGATTGCAGGGAATTCGCTTATCATCCCAGTCTCTCCGCTTGATCCAGTAAGAACCCTTACAAGCAATATTGCTCTGGAAATGGGATATGCTTCAGGAGAACACCGCCAGGCATTGTTTGCAACAGGAGTTATTCTGTTCGTCATCATTATGGGCTTGAATTCTTTGGCAAACTATGTTGCGAGTGCCATGTCACGATCCAAATAAACCATGGAGAGAAACAATATGGGCGATGTTTTTATTCCTAGTTTTAAAATCGCTGTGAACGGGAGTGCTATTTCAGAAGATTTATGGAATAACATTCATTCTATTACAGTCGAGTCGGAAATCAATCTGCCAACCATGTTTAATATAGTCATGGAAGTTCCTGATGAAGAGCTGAAAGAAAATTGGGAAGGGATCGATATGGCTGTGTTTAAACCTGGAAACCCTGTAAAGATTTCCATGGGCGCAGACGATGCTTTGGAGCTCATGAGCGGAGAAATTACAGCTTTAGACATCAGCTTTGACAGTTCGCCCAAAGTAGAAATACGCGGTTACGATAAAATGCACAGGCTGAGGTTTGGAACGAAAACCCGTTCTTTTACGGAAAAGAAGGATAGCGAGATAGTATCCACCATAGCGTCTGAGGCAGGATTAAGTGCAAATGCCGAAGCAACAACCACGATTTACCCTTATATTTTCCAAAATAACCAAAGCAATTACGCTTTTCTTCTGGAAAGAGCCTATAGGATAGGATATGAGCTGATGGTGGATAAAGACAAGTTGATTTTCCGTAAGTCTAAAGAAGGCGAAAGCCCTGGCTCTACCTATACCTTTAAATATGGTGTCAATCTGGAAAGCTTCCATCTTAGCCTGGGTACGCTTATAAGGGGTAGTGAAGTCGAAGTGAGAGGATGGGATATAAAGCAAAAAAAGGAAATTGTCCATAAGGCAACCGCATCGAATGCCGATAGCAAGATGGGCGGAAGCAAAAGCGGGCATGAGTTTTCCAGTAGCATCAAAGCTTCTCCTATTTCCGTGCTATACGATTCTGTCCTGGATGCCAAGGATGCTGAAAATATTGCCAAAGCAATACACAACAATACACTGGAGGCTTTTATCACAGGTGTAGGGCTTTATACTGGCGATGTCCAGATCAAGCCAGGCATCACCGTGAAAATAGAAGGCATAGGCGATAAATTCAGCGGCACATACTATGTTTATTCTACAATTCATTCCATGGACTACGGCAGTTTTAAGACTATATTCAAAGTAAGGAAAACAGGAATATGAATTTTTTTCCTTTCAGCGATCTTCCTGAAAATGTGAGATTGCCAGGCATTTGTCTGGGAATAGTAACCAACAACCAAGACCCAGATAAACTAGGCAGAGTTAAGGTAAAGTTCCCGCGCATTAGCCTGGAGCATGAATCAGAATGGGCTAGAGTCGCTTCCCTTATGGCTGGCAAAGATCGCGGCCTTTTCTTTTTGCCAGAGGTAGACGACGAAGTTCTGGTTATTTTCGAAAATGGCGATATTACAAGACCTTATGTCATTGGTGCTCTCTGGAATGGCAAAGATACTCCTCCTTGCACAAACGAAGATGGAAAAAACGACATCCGCCTTATCAAATCACGCAGCGGGCATATTGTGAGGCTTACGGACAAAGAGGGTGAAGAGAAGATTGAGATTATAGACAAAACAGCCAAGAACAAAATCACAATCGATTGTAAAGAAAATATCATTGCTATAGAATGCGAAAAAGACATCAATATAACAGCCAAAGGTGCAATCGCGGTTACAGCAGAAAAAGACATTACCATAACCACCAAAGCCAAATTTGCAGTAGATGCTCAGGAAATCGCTCTTGTTTCCAAGGCCAAAGTAGGAATCCAGGGATCGCAAATCGAAGTGAAAGCTTCTGGCAATACCGACATAAAAGGGGCTGCCATCAACTTGAACTAAATTACAATATGCTTGCGTTTTTTCAAATTTCAAGCTATTTCCAGCTTTCAATTAAGCGCAATATCGGCTGCGCCCGATTTGAATTGAGAAAAAAATGAAATTAACCCATTCGGACTTTTGTTTTCTTATTTTATATTGTTCATCCTTGGTTGCCATTAGCTTGCACCACTCGAAAAAAAATAAAGATGCCTGCGATTTCCTTTTAGCAGGGCGAAAGCTGACACTCCCTGTTTTTGTGGCTACTTTGGTGGCTACCTTCTATGGAGGGATTTTGGGAATAGCAGAGTTTACCGCTTTGCATGGATTAGGTTCATGGCTTACCCAAGGAATATTCTGGTATATTGTATATCTTGCCTTTGCGCTTTTGCTTGCTGGACGCATTAGGAAATTAGAATTCTATACAATCCCTGATATTTTAGAACACCGCTTCCATAAAAAAGTAGCATTGGTAGGTGGAATTTTTACCTATCTCATGGTCAACCCAGCACCCTATATTGTTTCTCTAAGCTTAATCCTCCATGCCACTACAGGGATTTCTTTTCCTGTTTCTATTCTTGTCATTACGATATTTGCCGTCTTTTATACAATCTTAGGCGGCTTTCGCGGCATTGTTTATACAGACTTTTTTCAATGCGTTGTGATGTATCTTGGTTTTTTTCTCCTTGCTTGCTTTACATTAAGCGAATATGGATTGGGAGAATTTTTGGAAAAAAACCTTTGCAGGATAAAAGGCTATGAAAACCATCTTAAACTCACAGGCAATATGACCTGGGATTATATTCTGGTATGGGCAGGGATCTCATCGTGGGTTTTTGTAGACCCTAATTTCTATCAAAGATGCTACGCTGCCAAAGACCCCAAGACTGCCAGAAATGGCATTCTTATAGCCATTGTATTTTGGTTTTTTTTCGATATTCTGTCTTGCGGGACAGCCCTGTATGCTTTTGCTGCTCAAAATGCCCAAAGTTTTTCCATACAACAGCCAGGCATGGCGCATTTTGCCTTAGCAGAACACATTTTGCCCTCTCCGCTAAAAGGACTGTTTTTGGCTTCTGTGATCGCCTTGATTCTTTCAACCCTGGATTCTTTTTTGTTTGCCTCTGCCATGAATATTTCCAGAGACTACTACTGGCGTTTTATCAACAGAGATGCCAGCTCTTCTCAAATGGTCCGTATCACAAAAATTGCCACTATTTTTACAGGAATCCTAAGTGCTTTTTTATCCTATATTTTACCTTCTGTTGTTGAACTTTGGTATATTTTGGGTACAATAGGTCTTTCAGCACTTCTAGTTCCTATGATGTATAGCTTTATCGGTAAATATCGCCTGATCCAAACTCCCCTTGTTAGTATGCTCTCAGGATCTTCTGTTGCAACATTCTGGCTTATCTATGGCATAATATATAGTAAAGATGGATCATTTATGTATCCCTGGAATTGCCAGCCATTCTATCCAGGAATTCTCCTGTCTGGTTTCACCTTTTGTATAGGCTATTTCATGGAAAAAAAATCAATTACAGCAGCTCTGTTGCATTGCATACAAAAATCGCCTATAAAATAATCCACAGATTACACAGATTACACAGATAAAGGCTTCGGAAATCTGTGTAATCTGCGTAATCTGTGGATAAATTTCTTTGAATCCGATGTATGCTATGTATGCAACGCAAGTGAAAAGTGCTGTAGTTCTAAAAATAATTTGACAATGTAAGATTAGGGAACTTATTTAATCCTCGTTACCAAAGGAATATTACCTTGTTTCACACACTTTTTAAAATACTACAATTTATTTTTCTTACCTTAGATTTTCTCCTTATTTGTACTTTTACATTTTTTTGCAGCTTTTTGCCTGGATTCATAACAAAGCATTTTATGGCTCGTCTTTTTTCAAGATGGTGCTGGAGTCTAATTCGGTTTTTAGGGGTAGAATGCCATATTCATCAAAAATTCCAGCCACCTCTGCCAAAGCATTTTCTCTTGATTTCCAACCATCCTTCTGGAATGGATATTCTGGCTTTGAACGCTATCTTTGCTGTTGCTCCTTTGGCTAAAGAAGAAATCAAGTCTTGGTGGATCGTAGGCAGAATCGCCAGAGCCATTGGATCGGTTTTTGTAAAAAGAGAAGATAAAAATTCTCGCCACGCTGCCAAGCAAACCCTGATCCAGGTACTACAGCAAGGGAAGAATCTTTTGATATACCCTGAAGGCGGCTGCTATGGACGGCATCTAAGACCCTTCAAGCTCGGTTCTTTTGAAATTTCCATTATGAGCAAAGTTCCCATATTGCCTGTATATATGCAATATGAAGCAGAAAACGATATGGAATGGGGCGATTATGGATTAATCCGCCATCTTTACAACATCCGCCGTGCTTGCAATAAGCATGTACACTGCTATATTTTCGATCCTGTTTCTCCTGAGAATTTTACTGATCCTCAATCCTACATGGAACACGTCCATAAGCTTTATGAACAATGGGAAAAAAAGTATCGCCTTCCTTAAAATGTTCATCTTTGCAACACTTTTGTGTTCTCTTATGTATCATCCAAAAAAATCCCACAAAAAAAATCCATAAACCAGGCTTGCTATGGCATGGCATTGATTTTGCTATAGTAAAAAAAAACTGCAAATTTTTGTTGTCTACTTTTAGAAAGGTAGGTTTCTATGTGGGAAGAAAGATTCTCAAGGATGTTTGGAATTATCGGATATTTGTCCCCGCATTCCCAAGTAACCATAAGAGAACTAGCCCAGGAATATGAAGTTTCTACAAAAACAATCCAAAGGGATTTAAAAGTCTTAGAGGAAGCCAAGCTAGGCGTTTTCTATGATGGCGAATCCATCAAAATGTCCAGAACAGGATATAAGCGAGTCCGTAGCTGGATGGTAGGTTAGAACTGGCTACCTACTTGTAAAAGAAAATAAGAAGGATAGAAAAGAATAAGGATAGACACAACTATAATATATTGCAAATAAATATTTTAAGTATTTTTGAATTAAGAGCCTATCCGAAAAGGGCGTAACCGACATTGCGCTTTCGAAATTTCAAGCGAATTATAAATGGAGGGCGAGGCTCCTGCCGAGCTTCTTATGCATCGAAAGAAGCTCGCCACTGCCTTTTCGGACAAAAAAGCGCTCGCCCGGTTACGCCCATCCGAAAAATAATTTTAAGCGAAAATTTGCAGCCAAAAGGATTTTTCGGATAGGCTCTTAGGCTACGCTTGCAAACTATAGCTCTTTTGGCAAAGGTAAGCCCAGATACAGAATCATCATTTTGGCTGTTGCTTTGGTAAGCTTCTGGATGAATTTTATATCTAAAGATTTCTTTTGCAAAACTTCCAACAGTATGGCCTGGTTATGGTTATAGAATGTCGCAATCCCAGGAAGAAATAAAGCCCATACTGTGGCATCTTCTTCTTGTGCATGGGGATGGCAAAGGAAATAAAGAGATTTAATGTCCTCATGCAAAGAGCGAAAGACTTCCTGTACAAGCCGAGGCATAGCAGCAGATGGCGAATAGAGTTCTCTCGTGATGAGCTGGTTTTTCCATTGCGGATCTTTGCGAGAGAGGACATCCTGAAAGAAATCCTGGATGGCTTCCCATATAATTTCTGCCAAGCCTGAGGCGGACTCAAGCCTTTTGGGGTGTTCAGCGATGATTTCTTTGACGATTTTGCGGTTTCCTTTGTTTAAAGCATAGCGAAAGGCTTCTATGTATAATTTCTCTTTTGTTTGGAAATGGTAGTGTATGCTCCCCAGCCTGGCATTGGCTTTCTGAGCAATCTCTCGTGTGCTAACTCCATCAAAGCCTTTTTCTGCGAAGAGTTCTCCTGCTGCTAACACTAAAGCCAGCTTTGTGTTGGGGCATTCATAATTTTCCATGATTACTGCCTTGTAAAATGAACCCTGAAAAAAACGACATACAACAAAGGCACGATGCAAAGAGTTAGGCCCGTTGCAATCAAAAGACCGCCCATAAGGGTTGCGGCCATAGCGGCGAAGAAAGGATGCCAGATTAGAGGCAGCATGCCTAAAATCGTAGTTCCTGCTGCCATAGTTACAGGGCGAAGTCGGCTAACAGAGGCATCCAGGACAGCATCGTATGGCTTTTTGCCTAACTGCAAATCCAGATTGATCTGGTCTAAAAGAACAATCGCATTTTTTACAAGCATACCCGTTAGTCCCAGGAATCCTAAAATTGCCATAAACCCAAAAGGCAGGCTAAAGCTCAAAAGCCCTGCGGTAACTCCGACAAAAGCAAGAGGAATCGTCAAGAAAATAATCAAAGGCTGCCTTATAGAGTTGAACATCATAACAACCAAAAGAAACATACCAAAAAGACATACAGGAAAGACTTTCTTGAGTCCTGCCTGCCCTTTTTTACTCTCTTCATGCTCTCCTGCCCATTCCAGAGAATAGCCTGGTGGTATATCGATAGATTCTATTTTTTCCAAAATGCGATCTCTTAGAGTAGATGCCTGCCCAACAATATGGTTGCATTGCACCATAAGGCTTCTGACTCTGTTTCTTCTTTTAATCATGCCTGGTTCAGAATCTGTATCCACTGCGCTGACCACCTGGCGTATAGGAATATACGTGTTTGCGATATTGCTCCATACCTGGATTTTATCCAGATTCAGAATCGACTGCCTTTCTTCCTTAGCGGGACGAGAAAGAATAGGAATCAAATCTTCATTTTCCCGATACAGTCCAATGGTAATTCCATAAAAATTCCACAAAAGGGCACTGGAAACATCTGAGCGCGTCACTCCGCTAAATCTGCCCTCTACCTGGGAATACTTTAGGTTGAGCAGCTTTACGCTTTGTCGCCAGTCATCTCGGATCGTTTTTGCTCCCTGGGACTCATAAAGAACTTTTTTGGCTTGCTCTGCTAAGGAGTACAGGATTTTTGGGTCTGGCCCTCGAAACCGTATTTCTACGGAATATTCAACAGGCGGGCCTTCCTGGAAGCGATTGATTTTGGGATCAGAATCAGGGAAATTGTCTTTTAAGTATTTCTCAGCACGGGCAATCAAGTCATGAATCTGCCGATAGTCTTGCACTTCGACTAAAAGCTGCCCAAAGCTCGTATTGGGCAACTGGAAATTATAGCTCAAGACAAAGCGCAAAGCACCCTGCCCAATAAAGCTGGTAACAGAGCGTATTTCGGGCTGAGAAAGCAAATAGGCTTCTATTTTTTTCATGTCTTCTGATGTTTCATCGATATGGCTTCCCTGGGAACGCCAATAGTCTATATAAAACTGGTTGCGCGTGGATTCGCTAAAGAAAAATCGAGGAATCCGCTCAAAGCCATATAGAGAAATGCCTATCAAAAGTGTCAGGAAAACCAGGGTAATCGCTTTGTTCTGGATGATTGCATGAAGAAAGCGGCGATATTTTCTATAGCCACTTGTTTCATAGGGATTTCCCATGGTTTTTGGTGGATTTTTGAGAAAATGAATGCAAAGTATGGGCGCAAGGGTAATAGCAAGTATCCAGCTTAGGAAAAGAGAAATCGCCATAACGTCAAAGAGAGATCGGCAGAACTCCCCCACATTACCAGGGTTAAAGCCAACAGGAACAAATGCTAGAATGGCTACCAGGGTCGCGCCTAAAAGTGGAATTTGGGTTTCCTGGACAGATTCAATGGCAGCAGTTTCTTTGTCAATTCCCTTTTCTCTTTTGACCATAAAAACATCGACTACCACGATGGCATTGTCTACCAAAACTCCCAGGGCAATGATAAGCGCGCCTAAAGAGATCAACTGCAAATCGATTTTAAGAACCAACATGCCAATAAAAGTACCCAATATCGATAGAATCAAGACACTGGCAATGATCAGACCTGCTCTCCAGCCCATAAAGAGCAAAAGGAGAAAGACAACGATAGCGATGGCTTCAACAAAGTTTTCTATAAAAGTATCCAGGGATTCTGTGACATTCTCTGCCTGGAAGCTAATCTTATGCAATTCGATACCTGCTGGCTGAATTTTTTCCAATTCTTTCAGCCTTTTGATAACAGCATTGCCCATTCGAACAACATTAGATCCTGCTTCCGCAGAAATACCTATTCCAATTCCTTTTTTGCCATTGAATCTTAGCAAACTTTCAGGAGGATCTATGTATCCGCGCGATACACTGGCTATGTCTCCTAGCCTTACCAATTTTTCTTTTTTTCCAGAAAGATAAAGATTTTCAATAGAATCAATGCAAGAAAAGCTGCCAGAAGATCTTAAAGGAATATACTCTGTCCCAATTTTGACTTTACCCATAGGCTCTACTGCATTTTGCAGGGAAATCGTCTGGTATATCTGCCCAGGCGAAACCCCTATTTGGGACATTTTGGCGCGGTCGAATTCTACGTAGATGGCCTCGCGCTGAAGACCCCAGAAATCGACTTTTGCCACTTCAGGAACGAGCAGCAATTCTTTCTTTAAAGTACGGGCGTACTTCCTGAGTTCCTTATAAGAGTAGTCTTCACCCGTGATGGCAAAAAAGATTCCATAGACATCCCCAAAATCATCGTTTACAATGCTTGGGCCAGCCCCTGGAGGCAATCTTTTCTGTGCATCGGAAATTTTTCGCCGCAGCTCATCCCAGGCTTGAGGGACTTGCCTGGAATGCACGGAATCCTTAAGCTCCACAAAAACCATAGAAAGGCCACTCTGAGATGTGGATTTGACATTGTCTATCCCACCCAGACTTTGGGCTGCTTCTTCTACGATGTCTGTCACTTCTTCTTCTACCTCCTGGGGGCTTGCACCAGGATAGGACGTGCTTATCAAGGCTATTTTAATCGTAAAATCAGGGTAGGAAAGCCTCCCCAAATTTTGGTATGATGTGATTCCCAGAGCGATCAAAAAAGAGAATATAAGGCACATCGTCACTTTATTTTTTAAAGCAAAATGGACAATCTTCACATTCTTATCCTTTAATTTGAGACTCTAAGATATTCAAAATTTGTCCTTCTCGGATAAACTTTGCTCCTGAAGTTACAATCCATTCTTGGTCAGATAGCCCCTGGAGAATCAGAATTCTTCCATCATCATAAAAGTTGCCCAAGGTTACATTTCTTAGAGAGGCCATCTTTTTTCCCATATCCATAACCCAAAGTTTGCCACTCTGGCCTTGCGTTGATATAATAGAAGATAAGGGAACAGCAATGTTATCAACATGCTGACTAACCGCAAAGCCACTGACTTCGGCTGTCATGCCTGGAAGTATATTCATGCTTTTATCCTGGTCTACCCTGAAAACTAAAGAATACGTTCTTGTTGTTGGGTCGGCACTGGCCTTCCATTCATAAAGATAGGCTTCGTTCAGGCTGTCTCCCAAAGGGCATATACGAACTTTGTATCCTGTTTTCCTTTCTGCGGAAAATAAAGCCATATCTTTTTCGGGAATAGAGATGGTAATTTCTACAGTAGAGAGGCACATCATGCTCAATACAGGATGCCCTGCTGTTGCCATTTCATGCTTTTCTAAAAACCTCTCGGTGATGATGCCATCAAAAGGAGCTACAAGCTTTGTATCTTTGAGCTGATCCAGGGCGATTTCGTGCTGCACACAGAGAGCATCTAGTTCTGCCTGGGCTGCCATGAGGTCTTCTTCTCTAGCACCCTTTTTGGCTTTGTTCAATTGCTCCTCCATGGCTGCCACCTCTGCATCATAGACCTGATACGCACTACGAGCTTGTTCATAAACATCAATGGGCGTAGCTTTTTCCTGGAAAAGCTGACTATATCGGCGATAGTCTAGTTTTGCTTTTTCCATACGAGTCCTAGATGCCTGGATATTCTTTTCCAGAATGCGGATGTCCTCTTCTCTCGATGTCTTCATGCTTAACAGTCTTGCCTGGGCGGCTTTGATCTGGTGTTCTAAATAAAGAGTGCGTTTTTTAAAGTCTCTTTCATCCATTTCCATAAGCGTCTGTCCTGATTTTACAGAGTCTCCTGCTTTAACATGGATTGAAACAACAGGCCCAGAAACCCTAAAAAAAAGCGTTGCTTTTTGCGAAGCAGAGACTGTTCCAGGATAGCATAGAAAAGACTTTTTCTGCGCCAGAGAAACCTTTTCGACTTTAACAGGTCTATTGTCTGTTACACTCTCTTGAGTACTGTGGGATTTAACCTTGATTTCCCCTGTACAAGACTGCAATGCTAAAAAACTCAAGCCCAATACTATTCCCCAAATAAATTTTCGTATCATGAGATATTCCTTTCATTCAAAACAATAAAAACAATGCTCCTGATCGATGTTCTTATTTGGTCAGACGAATGACCATAAATTTGGTCATTTGTACAAATCAATAGCATACACGATTTTTATCTCTTGTCAAATAAAAAAATAGCATAATCTATAATTTTGTTACAATCTGACAATCATATATTAGCTTTGTTTTATTCGTGTCATTCGTGATATTAAAATGAGCTATGTGTTTTTGATTCCTGGAAGAAGGCTTACACGCAGCGGTCGCTTCAGATAGTTCTTTTTCATCCTATAGGCCCACCATATTTCTACGATATTCCGCTCTATCTAAAAATGGATACATGTCTTCTAACGATGGAGAAACCATTGTACCATCATCTAATTTTCTTGATGATAGCTTAGGAACAAAAATATAGTCAGAATTAACGACTACTTCACACAAAAAAGGTTCGTCTAATGCTAAAATCTCTTTTATTGTCTCCGTTATTTTATCTTTATCTGATAAACGTATTGATTTAATTCCAAAAGCCTTGGCAACATTGACAAAATCAGGAGTACTAACCCCACTTTGCATACTTGCACCTATAATTCTACCTTCAAAAAAATTATTCTGAGTTTGTTTAATAGAAATATAGCCATCATTATTAATGATAAATATTTTAATTGGTAGGTTATGATGCTTAATTGTTTGTAGCTCTTGAAGATTCATCATTATAGAACCATCTCCTGCTAAACAAACAGTGTTTTTTTTTCCATTAGCAAGACAAGCACCAATAGAAGCAGGCAAATCATATCCCATGGATGCGTTTCCTGAATTTAAAATATATCTTTGCCCTTTTTTTATTACAGCAGTTTGAAAAGTGCAAACACAAGCAGAGCCATTAGCCATAACTACTACAGTATTCTCATCCATTAGTTTTGAAAGTTCATTTACTAAATGATATGGCTCTATTTTGCTCCCGCTACTCAAATAGCCAACCTTATAATTTTCAAAAGAAAATTTTTCTTTTACCATAAAGCAATAATCTAACCACTTTTTCTCTACTGATGAAATATTTATGGCTTCTTGCAACATAGGTAAAAAACTTGCTAAGTCAGCATTAACAGCAAGATCAGCTTTTATCGTTGGCTTTAATAGTTCTGCCTCATCAACATCTACAACAACTTTAGCTGCGTTCTTAGCAAAATTTTCATAATTATAACTAGCTTGTCTTATATTATTTCTTGTCCCCAAACAAAGAATCATATCTGCATTTTGAAGAGCAAAATTTCCTGCTCTCTGGCCAATGGTTCCTATTCTGCCTACATAATTAGGATGGCTATCCTCTAATAAATCAAACCCATTGAATGTGGTTACTACAGGTATTCTCGATTTCTCAATAAACTTTCTAAAAACTTGAGTTTGTTTAGACAATCTAATACCGTGCCCTGCGATAATCAAAGGTCTTTTAGCCTGATTTAACTTTTCTATAACCAAATCCATTTTAAAATCATATTTTATCTCTTTAGGATATATAAAATCGATTAATTCTGACTCTTCAATCATTGATGCCTGAACATCAATAGGAATATCAAGCCAAACAGGTCCAAAACGACCTGTTGTTGATTCATAAATCGCCTTGTCAATATGATACTTAATCTCGTTTGGCACCGTAACCATCTTTGCATACTTGGTCAAAGGTTTTACAACGCTTATGATGTCAACCTCTTGGTCTCCCAATTGACGAAGTGGAAGTTTGGGACAGCTTGCAATGGTTGTTGAAAATTTAACCTGGCCTGAAATATACAAAACAGGAACGCTGTCAGTCCATTGTCCAAAAACGCCATTAAGGCAATTTAATCCACCAGGGCCTGTTGTAACATTGACCACTGCGAGTTTTTGATTAACTCTAGAATATCCTTCTGCTGCCATAGCGCAAGCTTGCTCGTGATGATTCGCTATGTAAGAAATAATTCTACCCAAGCTATCATTCAAATGCATTGCGCCGCCACCTGAAACCATAAAAAAGTGTTCAACACTGTAATGTTCTTTTAATCTTTTTGCAATGTAGTCTGATACTTTAATCATACATTTTTAATGCCTTCAAACCATTAAAGTGATTCTTATTTAATGCGATGGATTGCTCAGTTCCGCGTTATATTCCTTTTAAATCCCTCAATAAGGATTCTTGCGTCATCCTTTCGTAAATCCGTTATTTTAACCATATCATAATCATCGTTTATCATTACAAGAGTAAGCCCTGCTCCAAGATTCTTTTTGTCTTTATCCATTGCTAAAATTGTCTTTTCAACATCAATATTTATTTTTGATAAATTCGTTTTTAAACTTGGGAGCAAAACGTTTTGCCTAATAAAATGTTCGTTTTCTTCGCTTAAAAATCCTTGTTTTTTTGCTGCCTTATTTGCAATAATCATCCCAACAACAACAGCCTGACCATGTGAGATTGCAAAATCCGTTGCGCTTTCAATGGCATGCCCAAAGCAATGTCCATAGTTAAGCATATTTCTTTTGCCTGTGTCAAACTCGTCGTCTTCAATATATGATTTTTTAATCTTTAAACAATTTTGAGTTCGTTCCAAAACTGTCAACCCATCAATTTCGGCGATTTTTGGCAATGAATTTATAAATATTTTTGTGTCTTCTTTGCCTTTAATAATATGAAGTTTTGCCATTTCACCCACGCCAGAATAATAATCGACCTTTGTCAAAGTATTTAAAAATTCTGGATAAATATGGATTTTGGATGGCGGATAAAAGGTGCCAAGTAAATTTTTAAACTGATTAAAATTAAGCGAAGTTTTAGCTCCGATACAACTGTCAACTTGCGCCAAAAGGGTCGTTGGAAGAAAAATCCAGTTGATTCCTCTATAAAGAGATGAAGCCACAAACCCAGTCAAATCTTGAATAATACCGCCTCCAATTGAAACTAAATTTAAGTTTTTTCTCGGCGAATGAGCCATAATTTGTTCGTACAATTTACAGACAGTGCTGATATTTTTAATTTCCTCGCAAACTGTTTGAATAATAACTTTTTTTATTGGTAAGGGTTTTAAACATCCGCTTTTATAAAGATTCCAGACATTTTCATCAACCACAAATATAGAGTTTTCTAAATTAGCTAAACTATTTAAAAATTCGCCATCTTTTTCAAAAAATACCGTATAGTCTTTTATCTTCGATTTAATTGCCAATTCGTTTAAACACAAGAAAAACCTCCATCTGCAAAAATTGTTTGACCTGTTATAAAAGTATTTTTTTCTGAAGCTAAGAAATAGACTACCTCTGCTATTTCCTTTGGTTCTGCCATTCTTTTAATCGGAAGTGCCAATTCTAATTCTTTTATTTGGTCGGGAGTATTATTTCGTGCTGTCATTTCTGTGTTTACAAATCCTGGTGCAACAGCATTAACCAGAATATTATGCTTTGACAATTCAACGGCAGAAGCTATAGTGAGTCCTTTAACCCCAGCCTTTGCTACAGAATAAAGAATTCTTTTTTCCTTTGAATAATCGCACCAAATGGATGAAATATTGACAATTCTACCATAATGATTCGCCTTCATTTTTGGCGAAAGCAATTTTATCAAATGCATTTGAGCAATTAAATTAACCTGAAGCATATCTTGAATTTTTTCGTCAGTAATTTCCTCAAGACCAGCAAGTTCATTGATGCCAGCATTATTTACGAGGATATCAATATCTTCATTCAATTTAACTACATAATTTCTTATGCTATTGTTTGAATTTAAATCCATTTCTTCGCGAGAAGGTGCAAACACTTTTATCCCGTTTTGTTCAAAAAGTTTCTTTATTGCTTTTCCAATCCCTCGCGAAGTACCTGTAATAAGTGCCTTACTCATAGACTCCACCAGCCTCTTCGATTAATTTTTTGTAACGATATTCAAGCATAGCAATCCTGTTAGAATCTTCGTTGTGGATCATTCCATAGAAATCACGTTTATTTTTAAGCCACATTAATTCAAAGCCAACCGCTTTTAATATGCCTTTTTCTGCGTTTTCATCGCTCAAAGCCTTTTGTGCATCAAATATTACTTTCCTTGTTTCAAACTTACACAATGATCCTTCAGGAAGTCTCCTAAAAAAAGGAAGAGAATGAGCAGATACCCCGCCTCCAATAACAAACTTTTTATTATATTTTTTAATTTTAAGAGCTATATCATTCGCTATCTTAAATATCTCTTCAGAATTAATACTTTCTCTAGTCATACCCATTGAGCCTGTCATATCAACACGACCCAAAACAATCCCAGTCAATTTTTTTGCTTCTTCTATCGAAAGAATCTCATCAAAATTATTATAAGCAGTAATCGTCTCAATGTTTATATAATAAGCTATATCGTCTCTTTCTTCCTCAGGAAACGCCAATTCTGTAGCTTGTATATATTTTTTCATTGCATAAGCACTCTCTATCATTGGTGCTACTATTGCATTAACTCCTATTGTCCTTGCTTCATACATATCCTTAAGTGCTTCACATCCTCCTATCTTAATAGTAAGATTAAGACCTGCCACTGTTATGACTTCTTTAAGGCGCAAGGCTTCCTCCATGCGAGTCCCCTCAGCTTCAAACTCTGCTTTAACTCCAACCACATGATGATTTTCTTTTAAATCTTCAAGTATCCTCGTCATTTTTTTTTCTAAATTATTCATTTTATAGAGTTTCCAAATTAGCGGAATATGTATCTGCCGCAGGCCAAATGAATACCTGCGTTATTTATCAATATTTAGCAATTCTCTATTTATATTGTCAACATTGCTAGCATAATATTTGTATAACTGTTCTATAGAAATTTTAATATCACTAAAATTAAGTCCAGCAATCTCCCTTTTCAATCTATTATTATTGCCAGTATATTCTAAGCCCATTCCCTCTTTAGAGACAGATATGTCATGTCTGCTACCACTAATTTCCTTTATCATCTCAGCGGCTTTTAATAGATCTATCTTCTCATCTGGAATAATATTATATGTTCTATATTTAGCTTTATTTTCAATAAAAAATTCCAATATGGGCATTAAATCATCAACATAAAGATAACTAAACCGTCTATTTTGGCGCAAAGTAATTGGTAAATCAAACAATGTCTTACAAATAGCGTTGGAAATAAACCTTATTGAATAGTCTTCATATTTCCCAAAAATTCCAAAAATGTTGAGGTCAATAAAATTATCTAGATGTTCAATTTTCTTAGCAATAACATACTTACAAAAACTAAGCTCATTTTCGCCAAATTGCTTAAAAATTTCTTCTTCTTTTACATCAGCAATCGCTTGCCCCGTATCATATAAAGCACCAGAGCCAAAATTGATAAATTGATTATACTTATCTCTATGTCTTTCTAGGTTATAAAACATTCTAATGTTTGAATAACAAAGATTATTCATATCTTTTGCATTGCGGTGTCCTGGTTTAGTAGCAGCATGTAACACAACATCAAATTCTTGATCTTTAAAGAAATTATCAACGCATCTTGTATCAATTAGATTAAGAGCTGAGCTACTTGGTGCAACAATTTCATACTTCTTTGCTAAATAACTTTTCAGAATATTTTTACCTATAAAACCACTACCACCTGTAAGCAGTATTCTTTTCATAATGATTGATATTTATACTATGTATTTGTTCAAAAGTTTATGTCCTAAAATTATTAACACGAAGAGCGCGAAGTAAAAAATGCGAAAATTGAGAAAGAAGGGCAGAGAACGCAGAGTAATTGTATGGTTATTTTTTTCCCCTCTGCGTCTCAACGATTAAATCTTATGCCTTAGAAAATTCAAGATTGTAAAGCGGATGATTATTTCCATAGTCTGTAAATCTGCGCACAAGGGTAGTAAAATTGGAGAATTTGAGGGCTAGAATGGCCTTGGTCGCCCATAGTTTTAGCACCAAACTGGCATAAGCCTACGCCATGCCCCCAACCATGACCCTGGAACAGGACACCTTGTGGTGCTGACTCCATAGTAAATGAAGTACTCCGTAGTTTGTTTGCTCCAAGATGGTTACGGAGTTCGGATGCTTTGATGGAACGATTTTGGTCTTTCCCATAAAAGACCAAAAGGCTCATCACTCTTTTCCCTTTGTCCATTTTTTCTATACTCAAACCACGAAAAGGCAAAGGAAGCTTTAATGTATTGAAGAAATCTTCTAGCTCTGTTGTTTGTATGGTAAAAGACCAGGAGAAATAGGGGCTGCTTTTGCAATAGGGGCATTCTACACCAGCCAGGGGGCTAATATCATGGTAATCAAAAATTTGCTTTGCATTGGATGTATGGCCTCCGCAGGTGCTGTGGAAAAATGTTTTAAAGAGTCTGTTTTGATAAAGCAAAAGCATTCCTCTCGTTCTTTGCGCAATAGCCTGGGATTTTTCATTCTCTTTTGCTGCACCTTTATAGACCTGGCTTGCAGTGCTATCGTATACATCAAAGTAAGGTTTTTTTTGCATTGCTTTTTCGTGATAAGCATAAGTTCTTGCGATGATCGCCTGTGCTTCTAAAGTGGATTCAGGCCAGGAGAGATTCATTTCAGAACCTATTACACTGCTAACGTAGTTTTCTATGGGAACAATGTTTACCATCAAAAACCGTCCATTGTCCATAACGCAAAAAAGGTTTCCTCTGTATGGAATACTATTCACATGAACCAGGGCATCCTGCTGTGTCTTGATTTCTATTTTTTCTGTAGGATATTTTTTCCCATTCAGCAAGATTTGACCATCTTTTCCTGCAATTTTAACAGGCTCTAGTTTTTTCCCTTCCAGAAGCACTGTTCCCTTCTCATTCAAAATTTTGTAATCTTCTGTACTTTCTATGCTGCTTTCTTTATTGATTGCTTGTGTAAGACAGACTCGGATAGACGGTTCTTTTTCTATTGTCTCTTTTGGGCTGTTTTTTCCAAAACATCCTGATAATAAAAGCATGGTACAAAGGCAAACCAAAAGTTTTAGTTTCATAGTTCTGCTTTCTTAAAAAAGCCTTGGAAAGAAAAGGAACGGCGATGGTAAAGATACCATTCTGCAAGCAGGATAAAAAAGGCTATATAAGCCAATATCCGCCAGATTTCGCTTGTTGTAGTCTCTAAATCTCGTGTAGAAGCATTCTTTTCTCCAAAAAAAATATTGTTTTTGGGAGTGATGTTGCTTTCTTGCTGTGAAAAAAAATTCACGGCCAGAGTTTGTACAGCATTTTCTTGCGACTGAATATCATAAAATCCTGCGTAGTTTGTCTGGCTGAAGACAGGGCTTTCCTTGTCAGAAACAAGAATCGAAATTTTTTTTCCCATAGGATCTGCAATTTGGATTTCTTTTGAAGATTTAGGCATTTTCAGAGAGATAGAATCTCCTGTGCGTATGTTGTTCAAGGATTGCTTTTGCACGAGCCATTCCAGCGTGTTTGCCATAAATAAAGGAAAAGAAAGCTTTAAAGGCCAATCCGACTGCAACAGATCAAACCCTATTATGATATAGTCTTGTCTCTCTTTGGCAAAAGAGCCTATGAGTATATTGTTTTGTGCTTCGAGAATGGGAATCGTGTCTATAGGCCAGAGAATTTTCATGGCTTTGCTTACCGAAAGCTTTCTCATATCGACAAAGCGCATGCCAGGATGAAATTCATTTTGGTCTGTAATGTTTAAGACAGGCCCATCGTTTGCCTGTATTTCCCCTTGTATTTGCATGCCAGAAATGGAGGGGATGGAATGGATGAACAAATAGCCTCCTGGTGGCAGATCCTTTTTAGGCGAATAGCCATCAAACACGACTATATCAAACTCCCTTTCTTCTCTTTCATAGGAATCATAGCTCAAGATGCTGAAATCGCTTTCATAGCTTGACAATACCTTTTGCAAAAAGAAGCTTCCTTTTGTTACCAAAGCAATCGATGGCTTGCGCTTTTCCTG
>JABWCH010000086.1 GCA_013359215.1 Candidatus Brocadiia bacterium
CAATTCGCAGACTATCTAAAAACCCTCATCCAGTTTACTCCACAAGAAATTTCTCTGATTTTCGCCAATGTATGCCCATTGGTTTTATCCAATAGCATCAACCCCGATGAGCATGTGGTCTGGGCTATAGACAGACTTCATTTAACATCTTATACTATCCCATGTACCCTTGCGCCAAGCGGAGTCTTTAGTATAGAAACTCTCGGTATTTTAACTGATGGAAACACTGTGTTAGCAAAGTGCGAAATGGAATCAGAAGTCCAGATTTTCCACCAAACCATCCATAATACGCAGCAAGATTTTTATGCTACAGGCCCAAAGCCTGCATACAGCACAAGCCTGGTTTATTCCGTCACTGGCCCATCTCCTATGCTTGCGTATTCATCAGGTTTAGCCGAAAATCCCGCTGTGCCGAATGTTTTGCCTGATCCGAATATGGGATTTTTTATCCGAGGGAACGGAAACAACAGAGAAGGTGCTTATTACCAGGATATCACGGCAAATCCCCAATTTACAGGAAACTATTGCGATGGCACAAGCGAAGTCATCAATCTGGATGCCTTTGTCGAATACTCCCCTGGAAATCCCAGCGTTCAATCCTTTTTTTTCAAGCCAGGCCCTCTTTTCAATCCAACTGCGGTTTCTCCTATTTTTAGGAATTTTACCTTTATCCATCCACAAGGAGTCGGGATATGTACGGAAATCATATATGACCCTGCTCTTGGAGTTTCAGCATCAAGGAGTCTTGCTGTATTAGAAGAAATAGCAGGCTTGCCAGGCTCTTCGTGCAAAATTAAATCTGTGGAAGGAACAATACGCCCTGAAGGATTCGAGGAACTCATGAAAATGGGCGCAGAGATATACCAGGAAAACTTAGGCACAGAAGGCGCGATGGGAGCTTTCTATTACTATATGGAAACAGGGTCTAAGCCATATATAGGAACTTTTGCCTTCAACTTTGCAAAGCATATATGTATGGCGATAGCTGAAGGACAAGATCATGTAGAAGTTTCCATGCCCTTTTTGGGACTACACTTTATGGTAGTTCCTGTTGTATATCCCCTGATACCCTATCCAATCTATGTCCCTATTCTTGTAGAAAAAGAAGAGACACACAAAATCCTAGAATTTGATGCTACAGAATACTATGATATGGTTTTTGAATCCAATTTTAAACTTAAAGAAATGACAAAGATTGCGGAAAGAGGATGTTTACGCAATATAGGGCTTGTTCACATGCCGCCTTTTGATCATCCCTATCCTGTTTCCCGCACAGAGTTTATTGCAAAACCATTATTGCCGCTGCAACAAGGAAAATGGTATCGGATCAGCACTGTATGGGATGGAATTGAAATCAAAAAAATGGTTCTTGTAGAAGATGCTAAAGCGATTTTAGGGCAGGAGGTTCTTGACTCCAGAGAAAATCCTCTGTGTTTTTGGCGTGTTATCGATAGCACTGCTGTAGGAAATTCGCAGTTCCTGGCAAACGGAACATATCTTTCTGCAGAAAAAATGGACTATCTCCGCTATAAAAATTCCTATCTGCAAAATACCTTCATTCTGCCAGTCTTAACAGATCCTCAATTTGCTCATATTCTTGTGAATGCCTTCATTCCTCTAGGATGCCAGGTATCCGTAGACTCTTGCACCCTGGAGACTGGCTACAATATTTTGCTTTCAGGCAATCCCTATCTTACCCCTGTTGTCCCAGAAGTACGCATCCGAGTCCTCCACAGACTTAAATATCTTTCTTTGACTGAATGAAACTGTATTTATTTTTACAAGTTCTTTTCATGAGAAATTTGTAAATAAATATTAGGAATTACGCAAAGAGATTTTTATTTGGGGGAAAATTTTTGCAAAAATTTTCCCCCAAATAAAAATTTCTCTGCGTAATTCCTATGATAAAATCGACTCTACAGATGTTCCCAGATATTGTATCAAAGAATTTTGAAGATATTTGGCGTTTTTTTCGTCGAAAACTTCGAGCCAAAGCTTATCTTTTTCTAAAACCACCTTACCTAAACAAAATTTTTCTTTGCTTTTGGAAAAAAAACCTTGCTTTTTTTGCTCTTTCCAGTGAAAAGAGCGATGACCAGGCTCAGAATCTTCGCATTCTTCCAGTGCGTCTATTTGCCTCATGTTGGCTTCTGTAGATTCCTGATCTCGTACGGAATAGCAAAATGTAAAATTTTCCTTGCATGGTGCGTTTTGAGGTTGCTTTGCTTTTGTGATTTCTTGCTCTGGGCCTAGCATGGTTTTGCAATCTAAGTAAAGATCTGGCAAAGGTTTTTGAGAGCTTTGCATTTTAGTCTCTGCCTGGAAGATGATCTCTTGCACCAAACTTATTTCCACAGCTAAAAAGGCAATATCAGGATTTTTTTTCAAGATATTCTTTTGGAAAAAATCTTCTGTAGAATTGCATTCCATAGCACATTTTTCTATGATGTCTTTGACAATGTCTATCCAAAAAGCAGCAAAGGCAATAAGGCCTGTCTTCCTTTTTCTGGCGACAAAGATATACGCATAGCCTGCACTTTTCCATTCCTGGTTGATCCAGCATCCATACAATGGTTCATTCTCTGCAATAGAAGAAGAAAGAAGATGGGTATTTTTGCTCTGCTTATGTCTTACGTTTTTATTGCTCATATTTACAATTTCTTTTCTGCTGTAAATTCCAAATTTTCCAGCACAGAGCGCAATTTTCCGTTGTGCTGGTTTAAAATTTCTTTTGCTTGCATTTTGGTAACTTTTTTATAGTACATTACAATTGCCACTTTGGCATTGCCTGCTTCTTGAATGAGACGGGCTGCTTCTTCTGGATTGCATTTTGTAATTTCTGTTATGATTCTGATTGCTCTTCCAACAAGCTTTTGCGAATTAGGATTGAGATCTACCATCAAATTTCCGTGTACTTTTCCCATGCAAATCATGGATGTTGTGGTAATCATATTAAGTACCATCTTAGCAGCCGTCCCTGCTTTCATTCTTGTTGAACCAGTTAAAACCTCAGAGCCAGTTGCAGGCGCAATAACACAATCCGCACAAGGCACTCCTGGTGGATTCGCACACAAAATTGCGGTCTTTGCACCTTTTTCTCTTGCATAAGAAAGGATGCCAAGAACATAAGGAGTTTGTCCGCTTGCAGAAATTCCTAGCACAAAATCCTTACTGGAAATTTTTTTTTCTATGGCAATCTTTCGGCCTTCTTCTTTGCTATCCTCTGCGCCTTCTACTGCTCTCCAAAGGGCATCAGGAAAGCCAGCCATTAAACCTTGCACCATTTCGGGTGGAGTAGAAAACGTAGGGGGACATTCTGATGCTTCCATAATCGCCAATCTGCCGCTTGTTCCTGCTCCACAAAAAAATAAACGGCCTCCCTGGCGGAAAGAATCCACAATATTCTCGACAACTTTAGAAATATTAGGGAGTTGCTCTTCTATTGCTATCGAAATTTTTTTGTCTTCTTCATGGATCAATTGCAAAATTTCGGGTATGCTTTTATGATCCAAATTTGCTGTACGTAAATTGGGCTTTTCTGTGATGAGTTTTCCCAATGTATCCATATTTTTTCCTTCTATTGTTCTTTTTCCATGCTGAAATTCAACAGGGAAACATGCCCTTTGGCAATAGAAACTTTCCTGGCTTGTGCTTTCCAGCCGAGCATCTCACAACGGACAGCATACTCTCCTGGCAACAGGCCAACAAAGCTGTATGCTCCTTCTCCATTGGTTTGCTTTTGGTATGAAGAAATAAAAATGCGGGCATGATCCAATGCCGAGCCATTTATAGAAACAACTTTGCCATACAAATAGCCGTTCGTAGGATTTGTTTTCCATGGCATTTCAGGCACGCGGGCAGACTGGAAAAATAGCTTTTGCTGTATTTTTTGAAAATTCTCAAGCCACACGCCACCTTTGGCATTGTTGGCATAGCTAAAAAGAACCAGGCCAAAAGAACCAGAATCTCTAGCATATTGCAATTGTGTGATATTGTCTTCCACAGGCAGCAAATAAGCCCCTGTTCCCATATATACGTGGCGACCATAACTATTTTCTAGGACATCCTTGACTCGGTTTTGAAAGATGCTGAGATTCTGGCTATAGTTCATAGGAAGATTCGCATCGAGAATGCCTTCTTTCATCCATAAAGCCCAATCTTGCAGGCGATGTGTATAAGCATCGCTTCTTCCTGCAAACGTTGCAGCAGTGACTTTCATCAAAGGCTTTCTTTCCAAAATTTTGACATACATATAACGAACCCAATCCGTAATCTGCCTTCTTCTCCATTCGCTGAACTGGGGGTCATTTGCCAGAGGCTTTCCTGTTAAACCATATTCTTGGTTGTATCTTGCAATCGATATGGGATTGTAGCCTGCATTCTGCTGAGGATAACGAACATAATCAAAATGTAAGCCGTCAATATCATAGTGTGTGATTAAATCCATAATCACCCGTTCGTTCCATTGCAAAGCTTCTGGATGGCCTGGGTCAAGGAAATAGCCTTCTTCGAATTTTGTCTGGCCTTCTCGTGTTTGGTTTAGATATTCAGGATGCTTGAGGTATACATGCTCTGGGTTTGTTGGAACTGTAGGGGGTGCAACGAGAAAGGTACTGACCCATGCGTGGAGTTCTAACCCTTGAGATCTTGCTTCCTGGATTGCTTCTCTTAACGCATCAAAATCTTGTGCCAGCCCATTCATTCTAGGCTCTGTGTTGGGAAAGCTTGGAAAATAGATAGCGTCTCCTCTTCGCCTTGCCTGGATCAGGATAGCATTATAACCATATTGTTTGGCAATAGCGACCATTTCTTTTATCTGGCTTTTGTTTAGAAAACCTTTATTCCAGGCATCTGCCCAGAATCCTCGCCATTCTGCGCCCTGATCTAAAGCCATGGTTCTATTCGCTGGCAACCAAACAGGCGCAGACAAAGGATATGATTGAAAATTTTCTTTGGATGGATCATAGTCCTGAGAAAAAGCTATGCAAAAAGAAAATAAAAGAATGAATAGCCCAATACGCATAGTAAACCGCCTTTCTTTCGTGTTTACGCAAAAAAATTTTATATTGGTGGAGAAAATAACAAATTTTTAGCCAAAACGCAATAATTTAATTATAAGATTATAGGTGCTACGCAAGAGATTTTTATTTGGGGGAAAATTTTTGTAAAAATTTTCCCCCAAACCCCCTTTAAAAACTTTTATATATTTATTTTCACTTACGTTCTGCAAAAGTTATTTTTGCTTTCGCATTGTCATGCTTATAATCGATATAAATAAAAAAGCAAAAGTCAAAAAAGAATGGGTTGGGAGTTCGGGAACAACGTTGAGAAATTGGCTTGGGCTAAGGGCTTGGTCGCTTAGCCTAACTTCGGCAATTTTGCCGTCAAAGTTATAGTGGGCCATGCTGGATGACCAGACACCAATGCTTGGATTTACTGGAGATACTGCAATCGTGGAAATGCTTAGAGATCTCGAAAGCAGAAGAACTCCATCCAGGTAAATAGAAGATGTTTTTGTTGCACCATCGAAAACAGCGGCAATATGATGCCAAGATCCAGATAGGTTAGGAACAGGAGCATCCAGAACTTCAAATTCTGAACCAACATTGACGAAAAAGCGAATGGCATTCGATGTTCCCATGTAGCCCAAAAAAGTAGAGCGTGGTTCATAGCTCATATCTTCACTGTAGATCGTTCCGAATTGATTGGCAGTATCGGGTTTTATAAAAGCTTCTACTGTCAAAGCATTAAGACCGCCTGTGATATTGGTAGTGGAAAGCATTCTAACATGCCCTCCTGAAAAATCCATCGAGCTACCTACACCATAAGGGGAGTCAGAACTATAAGATACAGATCCATAAGCAGTACCAACAAGATTGCTCCCTCCCACTTCGCTTGAAAGGTTATTTTGGAATCTCCAGTGAGCAATGGTTGAACCATATATAAACGATATAGATAAGAAAAAAAGAATCAATAAAAGTGTATAATTTTTCATAATATGTAGCCCTCGATTGTAGAAATGGTACATTACCAAATTATAGACTGGCTATTGTTTTTTTTGCTATTTCCTGGTCTGAAAAGGGAAATTTTTCTTTTCCTATGATTTGCGTGCTTTCATGGCCTTTGCCAGCAATCAGGACAATATCCCCTGGTAAGGCAGCGCGGATAGCTTCTTCGATTGCTTTAGCACGGTCGAGACAAAGAGTATAGTCTTTATTTTTAGAAAAGCCTTTCACTATTTCCTGGGCAATGGTATCAGGGTTTTCGCTTCTGGGGTTATCGTTGGTAATCCAGGTTTTGTCTGCATAGGTGCTGGCTACCTCTCCCATCAAAGGGCGTTTCCCTTTGTCTCTATCCCCACCACAGCCGAAAACAAGGAGGATTCTATTGGGTTTTGTTTCCTGAAGTGTGATTAAGGCTTTTTTAAGAGCCTGGTCTGTGTGGGCAAAATCTACAAAGACTTCAAAGCCAGCATCCGAGGGAATGCGTTCCATTCGCCCTGGAACACCAGAAAAGGAGTTAAGGCCATTCGCTATGGTTTCCAGAGGTATATTGTACCCATGCATACAGGCCGCGGCAGCTAATGCATTTTCTATGTTGTAAATACCTGGGAGGCATAATGTAATATTGGCTTTGCCTTGCGGAGTAACCAAGGCAAATCGATTTTTTACGCCTGCCGCTTGTATGTCTTGTGCATATACAAGAGTGTTGTTTTGCTTATTCAAACCAAAAAAAATACATTGGGCTTTGGTATTTTTTTGTAAATATTGGCTTTCTGGAGCATGGGAGTTTAGAATAGCAAATGCATTTTCCCGTAATGAGCGAAACAACAGAGACTTAGCTTCTAAGTATTTTTCCATAGTGCTGTGGTAATCCAGATGGTCTCTGCTAAGGTTGGTAAAAACAGCAAAGTCAAAGTCCAGGTGAGCAACTCGTCCCTGGTCTAAAGAATGAGAAGAAACTTCCATCACAGCGTGCTGAATTTTATAAGATCTCATGTTGGCAAAGTGTTCATTCAATTCTATTGGATCAGGTGTAGTATGGCTGGCAGGACAAACCAAGCCACCATAGTAATATCCTGTTGTACCCAAAAGCCCTACAGCATAGGGAACGCTTTGTAAAATGCTGCGAATCAAGAAAGATGTCGTTGTTTTTCCATTTGTTCCTGTAATCCCTATGATCTTCATGCCTTTGGCTGGTTCTTGCCATAAGCAATGGCTGATGCGAGACAGGGCTTGTCTTGGTTCATTAACAATGCCAAAAGGAACAGGGCGTGAGAGAGTACGATATTTCTCTGCTATTACAGCCACAGCCCCTTTTTGCAGAGCGTCTTCCATATATTCTGCGCCCTGCTCTTTTGTTCCAGATATAGCAACAAAAAGAGAACCTGGCTGGATTTTTCGAGAATCGCTTTGTACATCCAGGATGGTACATTCTTGCTCATGATGCCATTGAATCTGAGGTTCTCGCTCTTTTATATAAGAAAGGGTGAGGGGTTGCTTTTTCATTTTTTTTCCTAAATACTACATTTCTTCTGGAGGGGGAATATGGATTTTACCTAATGTGGCAACTACTGTGGAGCTAAAACCCTTACAAGTGCAAAAGGTTTCCTGAACGGCTGTAGGCTCATAGCCACAGTGCATCATGCATTCTGCACATTCAGGATTACCACTTTTTCTTCCATATTGTTCCCAGGGAGTTTCTTCCATCAAGGATTTAAAGCTCTTTTTGTATCCTTTTTCCAAAAGATAGCAAGGGCTTTGCCATCCAAGAATATTGTATGTTACAGTACCCCAGGGAGTGCATTCAAAATCGTGAACTCCTGCCAAAAATTCTAAGAACATAGGCGATTGGTTGAAAACCCAGTTTTTATTACCATTATAAAGGATCTTGCGAAAAAGGTTGATCGTTTGTTTTCTTTCTAAAAATTTTTCCTGGGCAGATGCTTTTGTGTAGTTATAGCCAGGAGAAATCATCATGCCTTCTACGCCTAGCCCCATAGCCATATCAAAAAATTCTCTTGCTTTCTGAGGGTCAGCGGTGTTAAAGAAAGTCGTGTTTGTGGTTACGCGAAAGCCTGCTTTTAAAGCCGCTTTGATAGCAGAAATCGCTTTCTGGTATATGCCTTTTCTTCCTACGATGGCATCATGCTGCTCTTCCAGACCATCTAAATGTATGGATAAAGATAGATATTTTGATGGCTTTAGATTAGCAAGCTTTTCTTCGAGCAGAATTGCATTGGTGCAAAGGTAAATATATTTTTTTTGAGCGACAAGCCCTTCCAGAATTTTTTCTATCTGCGGATGGAGCAGTGGCTCGCCGCCTGCTATACTTACAACAGGCGCACCACATTCTTTGGCTGCGTTGAGGCAATCTTCTATACTCAATTCTTTGCGTAAAATATCAGAAGCATATTGGATTTTTCCACAGCCAACGCAATTCAGGTTGCATCGGAAAAGAGGTTCTAACATCAAAACTAAGGGATACTTCTTTTTTCCTTGAATACGTTGTGACATAACATATTTACTGATCGTCCACATCTGAGAAACAGGAACAGACATAGTTTTTTCCTTATAAATTTTCTGCTTTAGATTTGGCCAATTTTTTATCAAAATATTCAGGGTACAACTGCCTGGCGCACTCTGCACATATTCCATGAGTGAATTGCATATTGGAATGTGCTTCTAAATAGCTTTCCACCTGATGCCAATAGCCTTTATCATCCCGTATTTTTTTGCACTTTGAGCATATAGGAATAAGCCCCTGCAATATATGAATTTCTTCAAAAGCCTTTTTTAATTTAGTATAGATGATGCTGTTTTGAATAGCCAACCCTAGCTGCTCTCCAATCATCTCTATATATTCGATCAATTCCAAATCAAAGCATTCTGTTTTTTTGTCGTTCAACTGGATTAAGCCTACTTTTTGTTCTCTGAATTTAATGGGAACCAAAGCTACAGATTCATAACCACATTTTCCACAATGATTCCTAAACTTCTTTAATATTTTTTCTGCATCTTGTGCAATGGCTGAAAAGTGGTTCGTCCAAAAGCTCCCTTTTGCAGTAAAAAAAGGCAGATCCTTGCTATATTTTCCTGTCAGAATGCTTCCACACATACATTCTAAACAGCTTTTATTGTCTGAAGTATCGGAAAACAGACAGGAGAATAGGCTGTTTTCTTTTTCAATAAATTCTTGGGAGAAACCATGATAAACGTAGTATGGGAAATCTTCGCATTCTTGTAATCTTATTCCTACAGCTTCACAGTTTGAAAGTGCCTGAATGTTTTTTGCAATACAAAGCATGCTTTCTCTAAGGTTTACAAAATTATTGAGCTCTGCACAAATGCATTTTGCCAGCCGCTCCCTTTCCAACATTTTTTTTAGATGATCTAGGGTTTCCATAAAACTTTCCTTGTTTTTTTGGAATCTCCCTGAACTTATCTGGTAAAAAAGGATAGCAGGGAGATTTTGCTTTGCAAAAACACAAAATAAAAAATATTTACATGCTTTCAGGCACGCTAGCACCCAATAGAGCCATACCATTTCGTATTACCTGAGCTGTTGCCCTGGCTAAAGCAAAACGGGCATCTCTCCGCTCTTTTGTATCAGCTTTCAATATAGGATAAGCAGCATAGATACTTGCATAACTACGAGTTATATTTAAAAGATAGTTTGCAATAAGGCTTACATTATAGCCTTTTTCTGCTGTTGCAATGATCTGGGGGAACTCTGATAGCTCTTGGATTAAAGAAAATTCTTGTTGAGAAAGCAGGCTATAGCAAATGCTCTGCGTTTCAGTCCACTCCATATTTTGCTCTTTGGCTTTGCGGAAAATGCTGCAAATTCTCGCATAAGAATATTGAATAGCAGGCCCTGTGTCTCCTGTGAACTCAATGACTTTATGAGGGTCGAATTGAATATCCTTATCAGGATAGACCTGAAGTATAAATATCTTTAAAGCCGCAAGGGCAATGCTCAAAGCAGTTTCTTCCAGCTTTGATTCTTCTACTCTAAGATTTTCTTCAATCATTTTAGTTTTAGATCGTTGGGTCATTTCTGCAATCAGATCATCTGCATCTACAGCCGTGCCTTCTCGGCTTTTGATCTTTCCCATACCTTTGGGCAAGGTTACCATTCCATAGGCAGCGTGGTAGCATCCATCAGCCCATGGAAATTCTAAAAGTTTCAAAATACCAAAAAGCGTCTTAAAATGCAAATTTTGTTCGCTGGCTACAACGTAGATTGATTTGTCTAAAGAATAATCATTAGCCTTAAGGATGGCTGTTCCAATATCCTGAGTTATGTATACAGAAGTACCATCAGCTCTTAGCAGAAGCTTGTCTTTTAAAGGGATTCCTTTAAAGGCTTCAGGGCATGCCTGCTGTAATTTTTCAGCACTTACCCAGATAGAACCATCTTCTTTTTTATAAAAGACATTTTTCTGTAAGCCTTTTTCTACATGCTCCTTACCAAGCATATAGGTTTCACTTTCACGATATATTTTGTCGAACTGGCAGCCGAGCTTTTGGTAGGTTTCTTGAAAGCCATCCATAACCCAAGCATTCATTTTAGACCATAAGGCACGGACTTCTGGATCTTCTTTTTCCCATAGACGCAGCATTTCCATTGCTTCAGCATAGAGTCGAGAATTTTCTAAAAATTCTTGCTCCCATTTTTCGGCTTTTTCATTCAAAGATTGGTATTCTTTTTGTAATTTTTCTTTTTCAGCTTTGTCTTTGGTTTCTTTGATTTTTTCTTTCAGACCTTGAAGATGAGATTTGGAAAACAAAGAAAGATCGATTCCTTGCTTTAGGGCGTATTCTTCTTGTTCTTTTTTTAGAAAGTTTTCAAATTGGACATAGAATTTTCCTACAAGATGATCGCCTTTTATCTGGAAGGTTTCAGGATTTGCCTGCTTCCCCCATTTCTGGTAAGCAAGCATAGACTTGCAAATATGGATGCCCCGATCATTGATCAGATTTGCCTTGATCACCTGGTATCCACAAAATTCCAGCAAATTGGCAAGAGCCATCCCTAAAAGGTTGTTGCGGACGTGACCAATGTGGAGAGGCTTGTTTGTATTAGGCGAGGAATACTCTATCATGACAGTTTTTCCTTGCCCAAGAGAGTTAGCCCCAAACCGATCTTTTAGAGAAAAAACTTCCTGGCAAACCACTTGAGAAAAAATTTCTTTTTTGATTTTTATATTTATATATGGCCCGTTTGCATTTAAAGAGTCAATATAAGAATGAGAATCAAATCCCTGGGAAAGAACTTCGGCAATCTCCGCAGGCTTTTTTTTGGTTTCTTTGCTTAAAGGAAAACAACCAAAAGCAAATTCACCCCATTCTGCCTGGGGTGGTTTTTCTATTCTTAGATCTTGTTCCTTGAAAGAAATATCAGGAAAGTGTTTTAGTATATGAGCATAAAGAGCTTTTTTTATTTCTTCTAAATATTCAAATAGCATAAAAAATCCTATCAATATATAATTCCAATTCCATGTAAGACTGAAGCAGCCGCTTTGTGCAATAAAATTTTGTTCCTTGAGCTGACAGTATCATGTTGGAATCAATAAACAATCTCTAAATTATAAAACAAAAAAGACAGCAAATCTGTTTCCATCTCAATGCTTTTGGATGTGCTTGTCCCTGCGCCATGGCCGACCTGTGTTTCAATCCGAATGAAAGTAGGGTTCTTTCCTGTGTTTTTTTCCTGGAGAGTAGCGATGTATTTAAAAGAATGGGCTGGATATACCCTGTCATCATGATCTGCTGTTGTAACCAGAGTCGCTGGATATTCTATTCCTTCTTTAATATTATGGATAGGAGAATAAGCATACAGATAAGGGAATTGCTCTCTATTTTCGCTGCTTCCATACTCATAAACCCATGCCCATCCTATGGTGAATTTGTGGAAGCGGAGCATGTCCATGACTCCTACCATAGGGATTGCTACTTTAAAGAGGTCGCTTCTTTGATTGATTACTGCACCAACCAGAAGACCGCCATTGGAAGCTCCCTGGATGGCAAGTTTATTTTTACTTGTATATTTATTTTGGATGAGCCATTCTGCTGCTGCAATAAAATCATCAAACACATTTTGTTTTTTTTCTTTCATACCCGCTTGATGCCACGATTCGCCATACTCATTCCCGCCTCTCAAGCAAGCCAGTGCATAGATTCCACCCTTTTCGAGAAAGGGAATTTTAGACAAAACAAAACCTGGTTGTCTGGAAAGATTGAATCCACCATAGCCATACAATAGAGTTGGATTGTTGCCATTGAGTTCCAGACCTTTTTTATACACGATAAACAGGGGGACTTTGGTTCCATCTTTGCTAGAATAAAAAATTTGTTTTGTTTCAAAATCATCTATAGCAAATTTTACTTCGGATTTTTGAAAGATAAAGGATTGATTTTTTTGTATATCATAACGATATAAAGTGTTCGGATAGGTAAAAGAAGTGAAGCTATAGAAGGTTTCACTTTCGTTTGCCTTGCCCCAGAATCCATTCACTGATCCTAATGCAGGTAAAGATACCTCATGTAAGTGTTTTCCTTCCATGTCATAAACAAAAACTTTGTTCACTGCATCTTTCAGGTATGTTGCTATCAGCCTGCCGCCGATATAAGAAACGCTTTGCAAAAGATCTTTGCTTTCAGGAAGAATGGTTTTCCAGTTTTCTTTGCCAGGCTTTTCCAGATCAACCAGGATGACCTTGTTGTTTGAAGCATTGTAATTGGTCAAAATCAAAAATTGGTTGCGAAGGCTGTCTAAAAAAGTAAATTTTGTATCTGGATATTCGATGATTTTCTGAAAACCGCCCTCTTCTTCCAGATCTTTATACCATATCAGGTTGTTCCCTGAAGCACTCTCCCATACGCTCACGACAAGATATTGTTCATCGTCCGTTACCATAGCACTAAAGCCACGTTTGGAATTTTTTTTATCTTCCAAAATCAGGGAATCTTTTGCCTGTTCTGTTCCAAGCTTATGGTAGTATAGCTTTTGGAATCGGTTTGTTCCTTTTAGCTTTTCGTCGCCTTTTGGCTCATCGTATCGGCTATAGTAAAAACCGTCTTTATACCATGCAACATTGCTAAACTTTACCCACTGGATTCGATCTGGGAGCAATTTTTTGCTTTGTGTTTCCATGACAAAAATTTCGCGCCAGTCTGAACCTCCATGCGATACCATGTATGCCATGTATTGAAAGTCGTTCGAAAAAAATATCCCTCCCAGGCTTACAGATCCATCTTTAGAAAAAGTATTAGGGTCTAAAAGGACTTCGCATTTACCTGTTTTTCCTTTTTGGATATAAACAACGCTTTGTTCCTGTAAGCCATTGTTTTTATAAAAGATATAATCATCGCCGATTTTCTGAGGAGATAGATATCTCTCGTAGTTCCAAAGCTCGGTGAGGCGCTCACGGATTTTCTCTCTATAAGGAATCTTCTTGAGGTATTCTGTGGTTGTTTTGTTTTGCTCTGAAACCCAATTTTTGGTTTCATCGCTTTGGTCGTCTTCCAGCCAGCGATAAGGATCTTGTACTCTAACGCCATAATAGGTGTCTACCTGGTCTACTTTTTTGCTTTGGGGATAAGAAGGTTTTTGTGCCATAGTGTGTGTCATAAAAAAAAGTGTTATACTAAACAAAAGAAGCGGAATCCAATGTTTTTTCATAGGCTTCCTTTCTATAAATAATGTAACATCATCGAAGTGCCAGCGTTGCCTCTGGTTGCTATATTACGCCCCTTTGGGGCTAAAATTTGTATATAGCTTCAAGTGTATATGTATGCAACCCATCTGAGATACTCTGTAAAATTATAATTTCCAACCCTTTCGATTTATTTCCTTATAGTTTGTAAGGATTTTTTTAAATCTTTTATGGAAGAAATCGTCGCGGGGCGGCATAGTAGCGTATGTCCGTAGTTATGACAGCTATCAATGATAAGCTGTCTTGGATTCGGAGAATCATAGCCTAATCGACAAAGCTCATGCCCAATGATAGAAAAAGGCGACTGTGCTTCTTTCAAAAAAGCTTCTACTGTTGCCAAAGAATGGTCTCTTCCTGTAACAAGGCTGTGTATATAGGAATGTTTTTTTAAAGGAATTTTTTCTTTTAAGCTACTAAAGCCATTCTTTTCTTTTTCAGGGTTGGAATGCGTCATAAGAATATTGCCGCATTGGATAGCAGCAGGCATGTACCCTATAAAACGAAAATATTTCTCCAGGATTTCTTTGGCTTTTTTTCCAAAAAGAAAAGAAAGACCTCTTTTAAAGAGATGATTGAGCTTTCTATTTTTGCAAAGGGTTTCTCTTTGCATATAGAGGTTCAGGTCATGATTGCCCAACAAAAAATGCACCCTGTCAGGATACTGGCAAAGGCATTGGAGAATATCCACTACCTCTAAGAAAGAAAGATCTCTCTGGTCAATTAGCAAACCGCGAGAATGGATAACTTCCTGAAAGATCAAATGTCGATTGGGATATTCTTTGAGATTAGCATCTTGTAAAATACTATTTAGATTAAAACGATTGCCATGCAAATCCCCTGTGATATAAGTTTCTATATGCCCAGGCAAAGTTAGCAAATACCCTTTTCTATAAGGATTTTTTAGCATTTTGTCTAATGCTTCATCCAGCAGATTGGAAACCATAGCTACATCATAATAAATATTTTCTTCCAAGGCTTCTAAAATTTTTTGGACATGAGAATCAGAAGATTTTTTAATCTCTTTGAGATGATTGAATACAATAAGGTATTTTACAGGGTATTTTTCCAAAAGCCGTATAGCTTCTTTATAGTCTTGCCGTTTTAGGGCTTGCAAAACAAGAACAGTAGCCGCGTTCCTCAAAAATTTTGTCTCTGCCTGGAAAATTTCTGCAAGACGCAATCCCAAGGCAAAATTTTTTTGCTTGATTTGCTTTTGGTATTCTTCCTGCCATAAAATGTTTAGCGAATCTTTTTCTTTGCTATCCTGGTATAATGTCCATGCCTCTTCATAAGCCTTTCTCGATAAAAGCTCTGAAAAACTTTCTTTAAAAAAACCATCGAACAATTTCATTTATCTTTCTTTCTACACTAAGAATATTTTAACAATCACACAAAAGCGATTGCATTTATATTATTCTTTCTAAAGCTTATTTTTTCTTGATTTCCAAAGATTACGGAAACTTCTGTTATTACAAAATTTTAGCGGCATTCTTTTAATAGATGGTACATTACCTTTTTTTTTCTCAGAAAGCAAGTAGATTATCTTCAATAATGGGAGTTAGAAAAATTTTCATTGTATATTGCTCTATTTTGTCCATCTGACCTTTAAAATATAGGTATAAAAATATTCTATTTTCCATTCTTTTAAAGGAGGCGGACAATATGTTTTCCTTAGAATTTATTCAAAATTTTTTCTATCCTTCCAGCCATGAAGTCATGAGGCTTTTCCGCAATAGAGAAAGTGGAGAAGGAATCATGATTTCGCAGGAAATTGCCCGTTTGATGGGCTACCATTCTTTGAGTGAAGTTTTGGTCAGAGACGACCACAGTATAGAGGGTCTTCATTATATTTTATTGCAAGGAGCAATGCTTAAAGATTTTAAAATATGCCTACAGCAGTCCAATATCCCAGAATACCAAAAAGCCACAAGGCTTCTTTTGGTAACAGAAACAGGAATCAGTTTTTTGTTGAGCAAACATTGTAAAGAAAAAAGAATTCGTGTGGGTGAATGGCTTTTACATCATGTTTTTCCAACGCTTAGAGACTACAAATCTTGTATTTATTACCAAAAAATTTCTAGTCTTTATCTCCAAGAAAGCCTTTGTATTTTCGTTTATCAAGGCAGAATGGGGATGCTGGATTTCCAACTAAGCAGAATTTTAGGCTTACAGCCTATAGACTATGTTGTTTATGGATGTCATGGCTATGTTGAGAATGTACATATTTCTTTATTCAACAGTAAATTATACCAATCGCTGATCCAAGAAATACAGGAGCTTCCTGCTTTACCAGAAAACAAAATATATTTTTTTTATGAAAGCGGTATCTATCGTCTTTTAAGCCAGAACAATACGCCTTCTAGCCTTCTTTTGTACAGAGCCTTGGAAAGAGAAATTTTCCCTTTGTTCCGACAATTGGGAACTCATTGGATTGGAATTAAAGAAGAAGAACTCCGTTCTTTTGGTCAGGAACACGACAAAAGCTCAGTTTTAACAAGCATCATGGCTGAAACCAAACAAGACTGGGATATTTTGTCTGAACGGCAAAAAATCATTGGCTCTCTGGAAAAAATACAGGAAAAGCTCATGAATTTTGAAAACAAAAGTAGTATTTTATGGAATGAAAACAGACAGCAAATGGAAGAGTTAGAGAAATCCCAGGATGTTTTAAAGCAGGAGCTAAAAGAACAACAGCAGATTCTACTGAAAGCTTTAGAAAAACTAGAGGAAAGAATAGCTACCCTGGGGATAGAAAAAAAGAATTCCAGCAAAGAGCAAATTTTTTCTCCCTCTACCAGCATTTTACGCGATATATGCCTGCAATTGGGCATATACTACATAGATAGAATCACTCCACACACTGTCTTAATGAGAGCATTGATAGAGCATATTCATAGTTTGGAAACCAAAGATATCCAATGTTTTCTCCAAGAAAAGCTTGGTACTGCACCTGGTCAAAATGTAGTCTGGATTAAAGATATGGACTATCATTTTTGGAAAAAAGAATAAATATACCCATAATATGCATAAACTGTTTTGGTCAAAATGTTGTTGAACATATTTCAAGAGGTGCTCGGAGAGCGAGGAGAAAGTGACAAAATTGCTGCAAGTGTAGCCGTAGCCACTCTGAAGACAATTTTGTCACTTTCAACGAAGCTGTCCGAGATGCATCGAAATTTGCAGCCAAAAGGATTTTTCGGATAGGCTCTAATCACGAATAAGACAAATATACAAATTACGCGAATGAAATTTCTATAAAAACTATTCGTGGCATTCGACCATTCGTCTTATTCGTGATAAAAATTTTGACTACTACAATAATGCGGATAAACCGTAATCGAGAAGAAAAAAATTTACCGCAGAGACGCAGAAAAAAATTTTTATATTTTTTATTCCTCTCTGTGTTCTCCGCATTTCTGCTCTAACGCTTCATGATGGTAAGCTTTTTTTCAGATGAATGGCCTGAAACTTCAGGAAAGTACATCATTTCAGCGCGTGCTGGCATAGCGTGGTAGACACCAGGGATTTCTGCCCTGAGACGATAGGAAATTTTGCGTTCTTCTGAGGAATAGTAGGTGAAGAAAACCACAAGACGGTCGTCTCTTTCTTCTCGGTTGCTCCAGAAATAGTAGTAATTTCTATTTTTGTCCTGGTCTTTTTCAAACTCGCAGCCTGCAATTTTGAAATCTTCTAGCATTACATAGCTATAGTTTCCCGCGCCTTTTAGGGTTAGAACAACTTCTATCAGTTCCCCTTCCTGGATGCGATCTTCTAAGGGATAAGGGACATACACAATGTTTCCTTCTTTTTGCTTTTCTGGGACAAGCTTGAAATACTCTCTTTGGACTTTGATTCCATTAGAGGCAGGAGGGATTTTTTCATCTTTTGTGTAGTAATCGATATAGGCTGTAAAGTATACCTTACCTTTGCCTTTTTTGTGAATTTCAACTCTATTTGAAATGGAATCAGGCATAAGAGTGATTTCTTTTTGTAGAACATTGCCTTCTTGCCCAGAAAAGGAAAAAGAATGTTCTTGCCCGTTCAGCGAGACAGCACCTTGATACTCAGGATTCAGCTCCCCTGAATGTTGCAGATAGTCGGCCATAGCAAAAACAACGCTTGCTGTGTCTTTGGTGGAAGCATAGCTGCTACCTCGCTTTTTGATTTCCATCCATCTTAGGAGTTTGGGAAGCAAAGAGTGTTCTGGGTCTATATTGACAATGGCTTTCAGACAATAGGCCGTGCTTTCAATGTCGCTATCTGTCCATCCATAGTTTGCTTTTCCTTTAAAGTAGGCATAGTCATTGTCATGAATAGCGTTTTTTTCTAGGAGTGACAAAATTTCTCGCGCTCGTTTGTCTTTGTGTTGATTCAATGTCAATAGGAAAATCCCCTTGCAATAGTTGTCCATTTTTTCTCGGTTTTCATAAAGCTTCTCAACCCATTCTGCTTGGGGCTTTTTAGCCTGAGAATAAGCGAAAATCATATATGTCTGGCTTTCTAAGGCTTTTTCCTGGGGAATCAAATTTTCCAGAGACTTAAGACCCCGCTCTATAACACCAGAATCAATGGAAAAATCCGCGCCTCTTGCAATGCTTAATCCATAAATCACATAGGCTGTCATATAAGGATTTGTATTGTCTTGTTTCCACCAGCCCCATCCTCCATCGCTATGCTGAAAATCATACAGCCTCTCTGTTCCTTTGGCAACGTACTTGGGAAGCTCTTCTTCCAGCTTGGCATGGCGCATATTCAGCTTTTGCAAAGTTTGGGCAACAATCACGGAAGGGAGGAATTTGCTCATGGTTTGCTCTACGCACCCATAAGGATAGCCAGCAAGGTATTCTAAGGATTCCAGCATAGAGCCTGCGATGGTAGGCTTTACCCTGACCGTGAGTTTAGCTCTTTTGAGATCGCAGCTTTCGGGCAAATCCAGAGAAAATTCTGTTTTTTCTGAAAAAACTCCTGATTGGCTCAATCGGCTTTGGATTCCATAAGGCACAACAGGGATCGTAAGTCGCATGGCATCGGATTCTTCGTTGGTCAAAGCAGAAATTTCCAGAACTACTTTTTCTAAGGAAGTTACGTCTATAAGCCAGTCTACCCTTTTGTCCTGTCCTGGTTCTAATTGGATTTTTTTCTCAAAATCGTCTAACAGCTTTGCGCCTTCTAGCTTAAGACGACATACAGCATCTTTTGGAGAAGAAAGATAATTATGGATAACACCAGAAATGGTAACTTGGTCTCTTTCTGTGAAGGTTCTGGGTGTTTGTAGTCTTACCATGAAATTTTTACGGGTAATCACTTTATCCAGAGTTTGACCAACAAGACCTTTTGTGTCTATTGCTCTTAAAGTAGCACGCCACGCTGTCAAATTGTCAGGCATGGTAAAAGAAACCTTCGCGATGCCTTGTTTATCTGTGGTAACAGATGGCTTCCATACACCGCTGTCTGCAAATTCTGTACGTACCTTTGCTTCGACCAGCCTATCGCCATCTGCCTGCTCTTTTTCTCTAGAGATTTCCTGCTTTGCTGATTTTTCCATAGCCATGGAAGGCTCGGCAATTCCTTTGTCCGATTTTTTATTCTTTTCTCCATAGCCTTGAGAATAGAACTGGAAGGAACTGCTGGTTTGCACATTGCCAAAGCTATTTCCATAGAAAGCCTGGCGTATATCGGGTGTGTTGTCTGTTCGGATAGCATAAATGGCTTCGTCTACAAGGCCAAAAGAAAATTCTGCTTGCACAGGATTGTCTTTCCAGTCGGCAATCTTGATGGTATAGGTAGCGTTCTCACCTGGGGTGTATTGTGGTTTATTTCTGGCTATGCCTATTTTTAAAAAAGACCGCAAAGGAGGCACTGTGACTTTTACAGATTTTATTACCATGCCTTCTTGTTCCAGCATAGTAGCAGTTACATTCACAAAAGGCTCACAGGAATCAGAAATGCTTTCTTCTAAAGAAAATGAGCTACCATCAAGCTGTATAAGCTGGTATTTTTGGATTCTATTGTTTTCCAAAGTTAGTAAGACATAAGAAGATTCATGGCCTGAGGTTATCATTCCACGGATTTTTTCGCCAGGCAAGCAGGTCGTTTTTTCCAGTTGGATCTCCAGGCCACTATAAACAATCGGCGATCTCCATCCAGGTGTGCTTACCCAAAAGCTATGGTCTGCCCTGATTTTCCTTTTTGCATTGTCTGTTGCTTCGACGCTAAAGAGATAGCTTCCATTGCCATCAGGATAGAATTCATAGGAAAAAATTCCTTGTTCGTTTGTCTGGAAATCTTTTGTAAATAGGCTTATATACTCTGAATTTTCCCTATACATTGCTGAGAGAGTAATCGGAACAGAGATGCTTTTGCCACTATATTCCTGGGCTCGGACAGTGATTGTGGCTTTTTCTCCAGATCGATAGTACCATCTGTCTGGCCTGATCGACAGGTGAAAGGCTGTATAGGTAGCCAGAATAGAGGCAGAAGAGGAAATGCTTCTTCGGCTTTTATCTATTACAGAAACTTCTACTCTGTAGCGCAAATCCTGGCCTTCTTTTTTATTCGTAGTTAAGCTTATTTTTACTTCACCTTTGTCATCGAGTTTGCTTTGGCCTTGATGGAATAGTCTTTCCTGGTTTTCTTGATAATGATAGTAACGCCTTGTATGCTTTTTTCCATGGAAAGGGGAAAGTTCGTAGTCATCGATATTGCTTACCCTAAACCAGCTCCACTCATCTCCTGGATCTCTTTGGTATGGATTGTGCCAGTATGGGCTTTCATAAATTTTATATTCTACATCGGCTTCTTTGACTGGCTCGCCGAAATAGTAGATTGCCTTTGCTAGAATAGAAATTGTATCTCCTTGTACAATATGATTTTGAGAAGGAATTACGCTTACTTCATATTCTGGCTTTTTATACTCTTGTACATCGAAGCTACTGTTTGCATAGAAGCTGCCCCCCATTTGGATTTGATAAGATCCCAGGCTGGCCTTTGCGGAAAGTGTCAATTCGCCCTGGATGCTTCCAAATTCATTGGTTTTATGATCTTTTTCATAGATTGTTTTATAGCCGCTGTCATGCACTGTGACTCGAATCGTCTGGTTGGAAGCAGGCTTTTCCTGGTAAAAAATACCCTTGAAGTATACCTTTTGTCCAGGTCGGTACACAGGACGCTCGGTATAGCAATAGCCAATGTTGCGGCTGGAATTATACCAGGAATAGTACCCACTAGAGGCAGCCTGCCCTAAAGGAGAATCCATGATAACGGTGAACTGGTTGGAATCGTTTTCTTTGTTTGCTATGCTTGCTACAAAAAAACCATCGCTATTGGTTGTCCCTTGGTGGATAATATCGCTGTTTTTCATGAGGAAAACACGCGAAACGCCCGCTGTTTTTTTCTCGACAATATCCTTTCCCCAGCACAGAATTATATTGTCGTCGTTTTTGCTCAGGAGAGCAAGACGCGATGTAGAAAACAGGCTATTTAGAACAAAATATTTCGAGGAAGCAGACAAAAGGTAGTGTCCTGGGTCGAGTTTAGGGAGCTTGATTTGTTTGTAGAACCAACTGTCTCGTCTCTCCTGGGCTTTTTCCATCCAAGATTTTACTTCTTTTGCATGCTCTGGAACAGAAGGGCTTTGAGGGTGGATGCCTTCTTCCAGCATCTTTACTAGATCTACCTCATAGATTGTCAGCTTAACTTCGTCTATATTGTTCCCCTGAATATAGAATTGCATATTGCTAGAATCCAGGGAATGGAATGTTCCATAGTTATAAAGATACAGGTATGTATTGGTTAGATTTTGTAAAGAATGGATTGCCTGCCATTTTTCAGGCGCATTGGGCCATTGTTGCAAGATCTGCTCATAGCATTCAATAGCATCCTTGGAATCCTTTCTAGCCATGTCGCTCGCATATTCTAAAGCACCAAGAATAGCATAGCGAGATTCAGGATACTCTTTAATAAGTTTGTTACGAAACTCTTTTGCATCTTGATTTTCAGAAATTTTTTGGGTTAGTTTCTGAAACAATTCTTTTGCTTCTCTTTCTTTCTGGCTTTCTGGCAAAGGCTGCTTTGTTTCTGGCTCAGATTTGGCTTTTTTCCATTCAATTTTAGCAAAATCCTGGATTCCTTTTTCTCTTTGCCATACATTGGGAGTTTTTTCTGCTATAAGGGATTGCCAGTCTTTCTTTGCATCTATTGCTTGATTTTTTGGCTTTTCTTTGCAAGCAACAATAAAAAAAACTAAAAAAAATACAAACAAGATCCCTGCTTTCATGCTATCTGCCTTTCAAAATATCACACAAAACATCGTTTCAACATTGAAATATAGAAACTAAGAAGTGAGATGTTTGCCGAAAAAGCAAAGATTTTTATCACGAATAAGACGAATGATCGAATAGTTTTTATAAAAATTTCATTCGCGTAATTTGTATATTCGTCTCATTCGTGATTCATACCTTTTTGGTTTCAGCTTGTCCAAGATAGATTAAAGTGTATTTAGCACTATCCATCAGGTTATTTCCTTAAGCAAGATAACATATTTACCATAAAAATACAAGAAGCAGTCAATAGTTATTCAAACTCTTGACAAGATACTTTTTTCCAGGTATACTCACATAATTGAGATAATTTTTGTATTGCATTTGAAAGATCCTTGTTCGCTTTGGGTAGTGGTGGTTAGGATTCCTTAATGGTGGTTATTTCTCTTGAAATGATATGCATACGCTAATACCAGCAAAGATGTCCATAAGTATAGTGTAAAAATAAATTCAAAAAAATATATCTTGGCAATTTCACATTTCTTATTTTGCTTCAAGAATCTATACCAATCGCATCTGCTTCAATTGACTGTAGCAAAAATTTTTAATGTAAGGTTGTCTAAGTATTTGTAGAGGTAAAAAAAAGGCATGTTAGATGAAGATAAAATGCCAGAAGAGCAAGGCAATGAATTGAATAGCTCTCTTCGTAGCAAAAAATTCCAGGAAGCGGATGAGGAACTCGATCTATCCAATGATGATATACTGGAAGAAAGAAGAGAAAGAAATAATATTGCTCAACAGCGTAAAAAAATTCAAGAATTAGAAAATGCACTAGAAGAATATTCTGGGCATAAAATGTTAGTTGTGATTAAAGGTCCTCCTGACCCTGACAGTATAGCATCTGCATGGGCGCATTGCTTTATTGCTCAAAATTACGGCATAGAAACTCAAATCCTCTATTTTGATCCGATTAGCCATGCAGAAAATAGAGCTTTGGTGAAAGCTCTCAGGGTATCCCTTTTACAATATAACCAGGATATAGACTTATCAGAATTCAGTTGTTATGCGCTAGTGGATACGCCATCGGAAGATTTCCCTGCCATGGGAAATCTCCCTAAGGATACTCCTTTGTTTTCTCTTGTGGACCATCATAAAAAAACAGGAAAAGTCAAAGCATCCTTTGTTGATATTAGGGAAAATGCAGGTGCTACCAGCTCTATTTATGCAGAGTATTTGCAATATGGAAAATGCACTTTGAGTGCAACGAGTGCCACGGATGCTGAACTTGCTACTGCCTTACATCATGGAATAAGAACCGATACAGACAATTTTTTTCTAGCCCGCGAAATAGATTGGAGAGCCGCAGCCTATTTATCTCGTTTTGCAGATCGAGATCTTTTACGACAAATTGCCTCTTCTCCCATCACGGGGAATACTATGGATATTCTCCAGCAAGCTTTAGAAAGCAAAGAAATCAAAGATAACTATCTTTTTGCAGGCGTTTCTTTTGTGCGCGAATCCGACAGAGATGGTATTGCGCAAGCTGCTGATTATCTAGTAAGAAGAGAAGGAATAGACACAGCTATTGTATTTGGAATTGTAGAAGATCAATACATACATGGATCTCTGCGCACAAGAAGCAGCACCGTTGATCCTGACAGCTTTTTAAAAGAAGTTCTTGGTGTTGATAAAGAGACAGGAAGAGCTTATGGTGGTGGTAGATTCGATAAGGGAGGTTTCCAAATTCCCTTGAGTATATTTTCGGATTGTGTTGAAAAAAAACTTCTCTGGGAACTGGTCAGCAAGACCATCAAAGCAAAGTTTTTGAAAAGGCTTGGTGCCTGATTTATTCATACTAACTAATCAAAATTTTTAGAGAGAATTCCAGTGCGGTATGCTATAATTTCTGATATACACAGCAACCTGGTAGCATTAAACCAGGTTTTAGATCATATAAAAAAAAGAGGCATCAAAGAAATCATTTGCCTGGGGGACGTTGTAGGATATGGGCCAAAACCAATAGAATGTGTCGAATTGATTATGGAGAATTGTGATATTTGCTTAAAAGGCAACCACGATGAAGCCATGGTTGAAGGTGTTTGTTTTTTTAATCCTGTAGCAAAAAATGCCATAGAATGGACTAGAGAATTTCTTCTTCAATCAGAACACCCTAAAAAAGATGAAATGTGGTCTTTTTTGTCTGACTTGCCTATGACATACATTTTAGATAAAGAATATATGTTTGTGCATGGTTCGCCCTTAGATCCCACTATGGACTACATATTAACTAGAGATTTAGTCATAGAGGAAAAAAAATTTGAAGATATTTTTAATTCTTTTGAAAATATACTCTTTACAGGCCATACCCACCTACCTTGCGTGATTACAGATTCGATGGAGGCTTTCTCTATTAAAGAACTGGGATATAAATATAAATTCCAGGGGCAAAAAGCCATCATTAATGTAGGTTCTGTAGGGCAGCCCAGAGACAAAGATCCTAGCTCATGCTATGTAGAAGTGGTGGATGATTTTGTCTTCTTTCATAGAGTTCCTTATGACTGCGAAAAAGTCTATCAGGAAATTTTGGCAAATCCAAGACTGGATGCTTCTTTAGGCAGAAGGCTTTTGAATGGATCATAATTTTTGAACCACAGATGCACACGAATACACACGGATAATTTATCTATGTCCATCTGTGTTCATCTGCGGTTCTCTTACCTGGCCGATTCATAGTTAGATTTAGGCTGTTTTAAATGAGGTACAATCTGCTATCTTGGAATTCGGTGGAAGGAAAAAATATGGCATGGAAAATAGCTTTAGGGATTTTCTGCACGAAAATATCTATATTTTGTTTATCGATTGTTTTCTGTGCCTTTCTTAAAGCTGATGTTTATTTTGAAAATGGGCCGTCTTTTTATGATTTGCTATATTTAGATCCAACAACCTGTAAAGAAAATCAAGAATCCTTTACCCGCGTACAAGTTTTAAAAAATATTGCGGCATGGATGCAGCATTATCAATCTCGTGGCATAAATCTTTTTAATTTGCCTATTTTGGATATACAAGGAGTCACGATTTTTGATTCTGAAGCTTTAAAATCTGTTGGTTTCCGCTATATACAAGACGTGGGGGATCTTTTGCCTTTAGTGATTATGGAAGCGAGAAAAAGAAATCTGAAAATTTCTATTCCTCTGGATGAACTCGCCCATATTGCCACTAGGACAAAAAAGTATAAAGAATGGCTTAATTGTAACAAATTAACAAAGGATTGTGTTGCCAACTTCATTAGAGAAATAGGCATAGCTTTTAAAGCATACAATGTCAAAGTATGGGTAAATGAACAATTTTTCCCACCAGCGTATCGCCAGGCCATTGCAAATGCTTGTCTTCAAAACGATGTTTTATATATCCGATATGGAATAGACAAAGAAGGTTATGGCGATATTTTTTATAGTGAAGATTATGGCACATTTCCTTTTTCCCCAGAATCTCTAAAAGAAGATGCTTCTTATCTTTTTCGACTTTCTCAACTGGGAATCGCCCATTTTCGAATAGGCTACCACAATATGATTTTTGGGCAGGCCAAGGCCCTGGGGAAAAAAGCGGGAGTTATCACAACAGGCGGATGGGGGTTAGCACCAGGTTGCCAGTTCAATGTCGCTTTATACCGATCCATACAATTTTCACCCCAATATTACTCTTTTTTTCCTGCTTTTTATGAAAAGCCACCCTATGAAAACGAAGAAGATGTGAAATTTATTCAAAATTTTCATTATGAGCAGCATCTTTTATCATATATAAAGAAATTTTCTTATCCTACTATCCAAAACCAGACAAGGCTAAAAGCAAACATTGTTTTGGATATACCGCCTGACTCTTTAGAAGAACACATTCAAGAAATCTGGGAATCTTCACTTTCCTGTTCTATGGAAGCAGTTACCAATGCTATCACAGCAGCAGGAATGGATTTATACGTTTCTATCCAAAAGCCTATGGAGAATGCGGATCTGTACTATATCTTTACACTTGGAAGTTGCTCAGAAAAGAATATATTTCATGATATTAATTTAGAGATTTCCCATCTTTTTCCCTGTGAACAAAGAGTCTTTCTGCAATGCGTTTTGGGATTCCCAAAAGGAGAACGATGGCAGAAGATCTCTTCTTATTTCGGCATTCCTGCTGAAGCTAAATTGCTTATGAATTCAGCAAAGGAAGATACACTGGTTTCGCCTATTCCTGCGTTGGTTTCTTATTCTTTTCCATCAGGAGAATTCCCTATAAAATGGAGAGGGTATCAGTTTTGGATTAAAAATATAAAAGAAGCAGGCAATCTGGCTACATTTCACAGCATAAATATGCTTTCTCAGAAAGAGTGCAGCCAGGATATAGAATACATTGCAAGCCAGCAAAGTAAAGAGTTTTTTTTTCCTCTCCTTACCAAGAAAAAAAACTACTTTTTTATCAATGGAAATTTTTTACACCTGGATGTTTCTAATATTTTATGCAATTTGATTTCCAGCAGCCTTGTTTTTTATAGACCTGCACCTATCTATCTTACTACAGGAGAAAATGCCTGTGCTGTATTTGCAGTAGAGGATTGTACCCTGGAAATTGCTTTGCACCAATCCCAAGGTTCTAAAATATACCATTGGAATAAAAATGGAAAAGAGTACCCATCCTCACCTCTGTTTTGGGAAGGAAAAATTCTAAAAGGCAAAATCCAAAAATGGGATCTTGTGGTTGTAGAAAATCAACCCAAATTAGAAAAGCGATAATCAGGTGTAACCTTAGGTAACATTTTTTTCGGTTTATATGTCACGAGATGTAACAACTCATGCCAGGGCTTTGCCAGCTCAGGGCATCCCATTGTTGTTAAGTTAAAACTCTCTTTAGGCGCAAGCCTGCGTGAACGTGAGCGTCATGCGTGTTAACTTTTTAGCCAGGGCGTTGCCCCATAGCTGTCGATTTAAGCGTAACGCTATGCAAATCCTAAACCTAAACGCAAGCCTGGTTTTTAGTTTGAACTCAAAGCAATTTTTTGTTTAAGCCCAGGTTTACGTTTAAGGTTGCGTTTAGGTTTAGGATTTGCATGGTGAAAAAAAATTATTTTTTTAAAAAATTTTATAAAAAGTTCATGCTTGGTATTTTTTTTGCACTAATTTATAGATGGTAAATTGTCTTTTTTTATAAAAGACACTCAATTTGGAAAATCTTAAGGAGTTTTTTTTATGAATTTTCGTAATCTGATTACTTTCTGTCTGCTAGTCGCTTTCTGCTTCAGCGTAGTCTCTGCAGAAGGAAAATGGGTTTCTTTAGATGGAACTAGCACAAAACCCACTCCTATTAAAGTAAAAGTTTTAGAGCAAACTGAAAACCAGGTCAAATTGGAACTGGTAGTTGCTGGATATTTTGAAAAATTGGTCAAAATTGGCGAGCAAGAAGTTGTTGTCCTTCATATTCCTCATGCTGCACAGATGATGGAAATCAAAGGATTCCCTATGCTTCCCAAGTTCGCAACTTTGGTCAAAATTCATGATCGCGCTGGTGTCAAGCTTACAGTAGACGAAAAAGAAGAAGTCGAAAAAGACCTGACAGTTCCCGTAATTCCAGCTCGCGGACATTTCAATCGTAACATTGATCCTAGCACAGTTCCCTTCAAATTCGGACCTGTTTACAAAGAAAACGTCTTCTGGCCAGCAGCAGAAAAACAATTCAGCATTGGCAAAGCTTTCTTGCTTAGAGATCAAAGAGGAGTCAGATTGCAAGTTCTGCCTATTACAGCCAACCACGTTCAGATGAAAATGAAAGTTGTCAAGAAAGCCGTAGTTACCTTGACATGTGAAGGCGAAGGCGAAAACGTAGCTCCTATAGCAAGAGGACAAAGACGCGCTGCCAAAACCTTCAGAAAAATGTATGCAAACTCTTTTGTAAACTACACAGAAGAACAAGTTCGCGGTCTTGAAGAAAATAACAAAAAACTCGTTGTTGTTGTTCCTACACAATTTGAAGCTTCTGTCAAAACATGGGTAGAATGGAAACAAAAATGCGGTTACAAAGTAACAGTCAAATCCGTTGCTGATGGAACCGTAGCTGGCGATATCAAAAAATACCTCCAAGGTTTATATGATAATGCCGAAACCCGTTTTGGCTATGTTGTTCTGATTGGCGATGCCAGCAATACAAGCAATTTCGAACAAGCCAAACCCATGCCAACCTTCAAAGGGTCCAAAGAAGGCGCAGCCGCTGATCGCGTTTATGTAAGATTAGCTGGAAATGACAACTATCCTGATGCATTCGTATCTCGTATTTCTGCTACCACTGCTGAAGGCGTAGCTGCTCAGCTTGCCAAAATTGTCAAATATGAACAAACTGCTGCTGGCGATTGGGCAAATAAAGGCATTTGCATTGCAAGTAGCGAAGGTTCTCCTGCTGACTATACAAGAGCCGAATGGCTGCAAAATGGCGGTAGCGTTGGACAAAAAGTTACAGTAGAAGCTGGTGGATTGCTCAAAGCTGGATATTCTTCTTTCGATGATATCTATGATCCCAGTGCATCTGCTTCCCAAGTAGCCAATTCTATCAATGCTGGCCGTGGAGTCATTTGTTACATCGGACATGGTAGCTCTACTTCCTGGGCAAGCAGTGGATTTGGCGTAAGCCACATCAAAAAACTCACCAATGGTGCAATGCTTCCCGTTATCTGGAGTGTAGCTTGCGTTAATGGCGATTTCGTAAAAACAGCCGAATGTTTCGCAGAAGCATGGCTCAGACAAGTAGATGGCGGTGCTGCTGCTATCGAAGCTGCTTCTACCAATGAATCTTGGGTTCCTCCTTGCGACAAACAAGCCGCTACAGTAAACGCTATTATCAAAAAACAACACCAGACTTTCGGCGCATTGGAAGGTGCTGGTATCATGGCCGCTCTGAAAGCTTGGGGCGATACAAACAGCAGCGAAGGCAACAAAATGGCCGAACAATGCAACCTGTTTGGTGATTGCACCATGATTGTCAAATTAGGCAAAGCAAGAGACATTCAAGTCAATAACTATCGCTCTGCAGACAATGGAATTTCTTTCCAGATCAGCAGCGAAAATCGCGGAGTAGAAAACGTTACAGTCACAGTTTACAATGAAGATATGTCTTTCGTTGCAAGTGCTGACACAGACGAACAAGGATCTGTACAATTATCTCTGGAAAATGCATCTGGCAAACTCTTCTATACAGTAGTAGGCCAGGATGTAGTTCCTCAAGTAGATGTTGTTGTTGAATAGTTAGCCAACACTTTAGTTTTCTCCTAAAAAAAGGCAGTATAAACTGCCTTTTTTTTATGGAAATTGTTTTTTACGCATAATAAGCAAAGAGAGTCCAATAACTTCCCCGCTAAAATATCCAGCCAAAAAAACACCAAAGACCAATTCATAATATTAGAGCCTATCCAAAAAATAATTTTAGGCAAAAATTATTTTTTGGATAGGCTCTTAGTCGTCTTTAAATTTTTTTTGTCATAAAAATAAAAAATAGCCTTGACAAGAATCTGGAATTGTCTATTATAGTATTGTATTATCTATTTAAAATTTTATATCTTTTATTGAATCTCTAACATTTTTTTCCTAATTAAGGAG
>JABWCH010000465.1 GCA_013359215.1 Candidatus Brocadiia bacterium
GAAATATAAACAACAATCGCTTTATTTTTGGGTTTATCGGAAATCCATTCTTTGTAAGCATTGAATATAAATTCTGGCTTATTGTACATAGGGCCGTGGCTAGGTGCTATCAATTGGATATTCCATTTGGAAACTTTTTCCATATTTTTCGCCACTTCTCTTGCGAATGGCATCATGATTTCAGCGTAGTATCTTTTTGCTGCATCATAGACTTCATAATCTTCATCAGCGTATATTTTAGAGCTGGCAAGATGCGATCCAAAAAAATCGCAAGAAAACAGAATCTTGTCTTCTTCCAGATAGGTTACCATAGTTTCAGGCCAATGAACCCATGGAGTTAAAGCAAACCGCAGGGTTTTCCCCCCTAAATCCAGGGAATCTCCATCATTGACGATCTGAAACTGGCTCTCTTCTATGGAAAGAAGATCCATAAGCATCCCTTTAGCTTTGGAGTTTGTCACTACCTTAGCCTTGGGGAATTTTTGCAAGACATTAGGAATGCACCCTGAATGGTCTTGCTCTGCGTGGTTTGAAACAATATAGTCCAGACGGGTTGCTTTAGAAATCTGGTCTTCCAGAACTTCCCACATGGCTGGCTCTACAGTATCAATCAAAGCTGTCTTTTCTTTTCCTTCAACCCAATAGGAATTATAGGTTGTTCCTTTTGGAATGGGAATCAAAGAATCAAACAGCCTTCGATTCCAATCCAAAGCCCCAATTTTATAAACATTCTCCGCTATTTTTATTGGCTTCATATTTTTGCCTCCGTTTTAGTGTTTTGGGTTAGGAAATATAGTTTAGCTCAAAAGCATTTTTCAAAGACCCGTGCAGAGTGCATTCATAGTCTTGCATTATGGCAATCGTGCCTTTGCTGTCGAGAAATTCTATGTCGCTTATTGCTTTTGTTTCAGAATGGCTCTTTACTTGCGCATGAATCTGTATGCTTTCTTTGGGAAACTTGCGCATTTGCTGGAATTTGCCTATAGAACATGGCAAGGATGCGCAGCCATAGCAGTCAAAACTCCATAGAATCATCATCTGGAATGCGCAGTCTAGTGCAAGTGGGTCTGTGATCCATCGGTTGCGTAAAGGATTTTGCATCCATTCAGATGGATTCCCTGATGCGCGAACCAAAGCACTAATTCCTTCCTGGGAAAGCCCTTGTACTTTTTCAATACCCTGGAATATTTCGCCGTGGAAAAGGAATTTCTGATACATTTCCTCGGTTGTATGGGGATAGGCTCTGGTTATAGGCGAAAGGCTTCTGGTTTCCTGGGTTCTGGGTGATCCTAAAATAATATTGGCTTTTGCATTCAGATCAAAATTCTTTTTATCCCATGTTGTACGCAAAAGGGTTGGGACAACACAGAAACCATCTCTTTGCTCTGCTTTTTGGGCTAAAACCTGAATCAGGGGAATCTGATTTTTAGGAATTTTTAACCCTTTAAGGATAGATAAATTTTCAAAGCCATAGAAAGAAAAACCAGGATTGAGGTGCATCGCACCATGCGATAACCATTCAACAATGACAGCTACAGGCAAAACTGCCTTATTGTCTAAAATATGAGCCTTTAGAAAAGGATGTTTGTCTATGTCCAGCTCACGGTCAAAAGCCAGAGTCAAAGTTTCTGATGCTTTTGGGCTTTGTGTTCCATGTAAAGAACCAAGAATTACGACTTCAATATTGCCATCCTGAGCGCAAACTTCCTTCCATAGCTGTTCTGCTCCAGCTTCTATTGGTATTAGTCCAACGCCTTCTTTTTCAAAGATTTTCGCCAGGGAAGGAGTCACCATTCCCCCATCCCAAGGCCCCCAGTTAACGGAAACTACACGACAGGAAGGATAAAGTCTTGCCTGCCTTTGGGCTATTTTGTTTAAAACCTCATTGGCTATGGCATAGTCCACCTGGCCTGTACGACCAAAGCGTGCTGTAGAAGAGGAAAAGAATGCCAGGAATTTTAGATTTTCTTTTGGCAATAGCTCTAATAGATTGCTCAGCCCTATAACTTTGGTTTCATAAACAAGATCAAAGGATTCTGGACTTTTATTTTCAATGAATTGGTCTGCAATCACACCTGCACCATGAATCAAGCCTGTGACTTTGCCATATTTTTTCTGAATGATTTCCAGGCTTTGCGCCAGGGCATTTTTATCCCGAACATCCAGAGAATAGTATTCTGCTTTGCTGCCTTTTGATTCTAAGGTAGCAATGGTTTGGCGAATTTCTCTTTCTGCCATGATCGTTTTGTATCTAGCTTCTAGCTCACGAGGGGTTATTTTCTTTTCCTGAGACATAATCTCTCGCTTGATTGCTGCCTCTTCCTGAAGGTGGACGATATTTTCTGGTTCTTGTTTTGGTTTTGGTGTACGCCCCATTAAGATCAGCGTAGGCGAGGGAGTCATATTTTCTGCGAACTTTATAGCGCAACTGGCAGTGACACCTCTTGCGCCGCCTGTGACCAAAATGACTTCATTGTCTGAAAATGGCGGTTTATTCTGGACAAGAGCAGAAGAAGCCAGCTTAATGGTGACGCGGCTTGTTCCTGTTAATCCCACTTCTACAGGGTCTGAAATAAGGATTTCTTCTACAATTTCCTTTGCTGCTTTAGGGGAAGAAACATAGTCAGGAGCAACATCCAATGACTTGGCGTGAATCCAGGGCCATTCATGGTGTGCTGTTTTGCTTAGTCCTGCAAGCCCTCCTGCAAGCACTTCTTCATGATTGAGATTGCCTAAACCAAAACAGCCATCCAGGAAAGACAGAGTAGCTAAAACAGCTCCCTCTTGTTCAGCAGATCGTTTCAAAGCAGGATATGCTTTTTGAGCCAGGAAAAGCGCGTTTTTCAAAAAGGCATTGTCCATTTTTTCAGGAGATACAATGATAAGCCCAGATACTTCTTTTGGTATTTCTCTGGGGGCTTCTACTGATACTAGAAAAGGAGAATAGCCTAGAGATATAAGATTCTGGCTAATGCTTTCCGTTAAAACACTTCTCTCGCCAGCGATGCAAAAAACAGAGCCTGGTTTGAGCTTGATAGGCTTTCTGGAATCCAAAGGAATATTCTCCAGCACTAAAGTTTTTCGCTCTATCAAAGAAGCCTGCTGCTTTTTTTCCAAAACAGGTGCTTCTTTTTTTACAGAGACTTCCTGCTTAGTCTGTGGATTAGATAAAAAATCCACAATATCGCGCAGGGTTTTGAGCTTGCCAATATGTTCTGTCTGGATGGCCTGAGCCTGGGGCAATTTTTCCTTCAGGCTGGAGAAAATCTCCACTCTCTTGATGGAATCAATGCCTAGATCTGTGTTCA
>JABWCH010000466.1 GCA_013359215.1 Candidatus Brocadiia bacterium
AGGTGTCTAGGGCTGGGTGATAGATTCAAGCTGTTTGTCACCTAATTTTTCTGGAAATTGCTATTTAAATGGAGAATTTGCTATTTTTTAGATAGAGCTGTTATTGTTGTAAGAAGTATTGTTTCTTCTGTTATAAATTGTAAAAGTATACACTCTTTTACATAAATTTTATTTAAGAATATTTGTTGGATTTTGTCAAGTTTTTTTTGCTTTTGAAGAAATTTTTTTTTGATATTGCTCTATTAATAGGAGAACTCAATATACATCTCAAGTCATGGGCGAACTATTTTAGATTTGGCTATCCAAGAAAAGCATTTAGAGAAATAAACTCATATGTGAGACTAAGATTGACCAAATTTTTGCAACGAAGAAGTCAAAGACCCATGAGACCACCTAAAGGCGTAACTTATTATGCACATCTAAAGAACCTAGGCTTAGTATATCTATAATCTAAGCTTTGTTTGTTAGATGACAACAAATACCTATGATAATAGCATCTGCTCCAGCAGGCGGAATTATATTCCCTTTAAGCAAAAAACGCTATAATTCTTATTCTATAGGAAGATAAAGCATTTCTTGCAGCTTTTGGGCTGCTTTTTGCGATTCTGGGGATGGTGCTTTTATAAAAAGGGAGAGGTTTTCTGCCATTTCAGAAAGATTCTTTCGGGAAGAGGCATCTTGGGCTTTTTGCCAATACCGTAGATGGTGGGAGGCAAAAAAAGATTCTAATTTGGTTTGCAGTTCTTGCAAAGATCGCATTTGTAAACGCTTTTCAAAAGTATCAGGGGTAGGAAGTGTGGATTCTTTTGTTTTTAAAGAATTGCAATCTTTTATATGAATATCTCTGAAATTTTTTTCCTCCCAGGCATCTTCTGCTTTACTCTCTAAAGCAAGCAATCGCTTCTCTTGTTTTATATCCAGCATATAGCCTTTAATCCATACTGTTCCAAAAATCTGGTAGGGGGAATAGCGGTATTGGTATGCTGTTTTTATTTCGAGATGCTTTTCCTGGGGAGGCTTGTATTGGAGTTTTTGCCATTCTCTGTTCGCTGTTTCTTGCTCCTCTTGCATGCGGTTTTGTAGGCTTTGTGCCTGGCTATGAGAAGTTTGTGCTTGCTCGAATTTTGTTTCGCTTTCGTAGTAAAGACCTTGCTGTTTTCGTTCTTCTATTTTAGCAAGATCCAGCTCTTTTTCTACTCTATTCATTTGGGACCGCAATCCCCTCAAGCGAGATGGAGCTTCATGGCTATTGTATTGCTGGAAAGAAGCTATTTTTTTGGATAGCTCGGAAATTTTATCTTTGTAATACCTTGCTTGCTCTGGAGTCAGAACTTCTTTTAGCTTTTTCTGGTACTCATGCATTTCTGATTCTGATCTGGCAATATACCTTCGGTTTTCTTCTACTTTTGATTGGATAGACTGTATCTGGCTGGAAATTTGGTCTTTTTGAGAAGCCAGGTTTATAGCGATTCCAGTAATTCTGGAAAGGGATTCTTTATGCTGATCTCGTATTGAGCGTTTGTCGACCATGAATTGGTATCTGTTGCGGGCTTGCTCGTCCAGGCTTACAGAAAGACGGAAAAGCTTATCTTTTTCGTCTTCATGATATTGGGCATCAATCGTGTTTTGTACAAACTCCCAGGATGGTATGCTGATTCTATGGGAATAATATTGTCCCAGGCGATTCATATAAGAATTTTCGCCTGTTTTTTGCGCAAAGCTTATCAGAATTTCTAAATTGAGCTGGTATATGGGGAAAAAAATATCTTCTCTGCTGGAATAGCCTAATTCCAACAGCTTTTCTTTGTATTGCTCCAAAGATTCTCTAGCATCTCCTGACGATGCAACAACAAAAGGGTATTTTTTTTGATTGATAGAGTCTGCAATATTTTCTTGTAGGAAATTTTTATGACTCTCTTCTCCCCCCAGGATTTGTATTTTAATGGTATTTTTTAATTTTAGCAGGCATAGGCTTTCGCTGTGTTCTTTTTGCCTTGTCAGATTCTCCAGGGATGGGTCATAAGAATAGGCTTCTTCAAAGAAACGGTTTGCAATTCCAATATATCTAAGCCCAGGATATTGTAGCCATTTTTCTCCTTCTCTTTGGAAGAGGGTAGCCAGCTTTTTTTTGTTTTTTTCGATTCGCTCCTGGCAGTCCAGGAATGGAGTAATTTTGCTCAGGCAGGTTCTGTATAGACGTATTGCATCAAAATGTCCAAGGTATGTCTGGCGAGATTCTTCCTGGATCGCTTTTTCATAGATTTGCTGTGTTTCTTTTTGCCTTGAGTTTGCTATGGATTCTTCTATTTTCTCTAAAAGAAAGGGTTCTCTTTGAAGTGGATTTAAGGTGAGAAATTTTTCTTGCGATCTCATAAATGCTATAAAAGCTTTGGAATATTCTCTTATTTTTAAAAAGTCCTGTCCTTCTTTTAGATCTTGATGGCAAGTGATATGTGTTTGGGAGGCTTGTTGCCATGATTGTGCGATTTCATTTTCTATTTTTTTTTCCAGGCAGATGCTAAAGGATTGGTACGCCTTATCATACTGTCTATTTTCAAAATGTCCAAGCCCTTGTAGGAAATGGAAATAAAAACTTCCTTGCAGCGCAGTCTTTTTTAGATTTTCCAGATAAGGATAAGAACCTTTATAATTCTGGAGTTTTTCCAGATGCAAGAGTGCTTCATCCCATTGGTTTTGATTCATCCAGTTCTGGGCTACAGCAACACCTGTATCTACATCGGCTTTTGCTATTTTAAGGCGTTCTTCCCATCTGGCAAGCTCAGGATTTCCTTCTATTCTAAGTTTTGCCTTGTTGTAAAAATGCTGTGCTGTCTCTAAATCATGGCCAGCATATTGCCTGATTTTTTCTAAGAAAGCCTGGCCTGCATTATTTTTTGCTATTTCCAAAAGAGATTTATATTCCTGGTTGTCAGGGGAGTCTTTGAGTAGAGACTCCAAAAAATAGCATGCTTCTTCATATTGCTGATCGTACATCCAATTTTTAGCACTTTGATAGCGTATATCAGCACAAGATAAAAGGAAAAAACATAAAAATGCGACAAAAAACTTCATAGATTGAAACCTTAAAGTTGAAAAGCCTTTAATTTTTTGCCTAAAAGGCATATATACCAGATCATAAAGCTGTTGGCTTAAGAATGTCTTGCATCCGTAGGCATGCCGTAGACATACATCTATGTACGATCTCGCCTGATTCTAGGTAACAGATCAAAAGTCTTTGTATTAATGTTTAATCTTGAACTTCTCAAGACATAAGATTTCACCGCAGAGACACAGAGAG